>JBBRDR010000178.1:0-5742 GCA_038203745.1 Burkholderiales bacterium
ACTACTGTCAGTATCCGTGCCAAAAGGTTCTGCGGCGGTCCGCCCTGTGGATTAAAGTTGATATTCATCATTCATTCCCGGCCCAGCCATGGCCATATCAACGGCCTTTCTGGATAATTGTGAGGCAAACAGCTCAATGAAGTCATATTCATACTGGCGGATGTAAGTCCCCCGCCGTAAGCCGATGCGTGTGGTGTTTGACCCGAACAGATGCACCGCATCCATGGCCTGCAAGCCAGCATCGCGCACCGGATCATAAGCCATACGGGCAATGATGCCCAGCCCCAGCCCCAGATTAACGTAAGTCTTGATCACGTCAGCATCGATGGCGGCGAGCACAACGTTGGGTTCCAGCTGGGCGCGCTCGAAGGCTCTGTTGATGCGCGAACGGCCGGCAAACGCCGAGTCGTAGGTAATCAGCGGCCACTTCGCCAGCGCCGCCAGCGACAACGTCTTTTCAGCGAGGATCGGATGCCCCTCAGGCGCAATCATGCAGTGTCCCCATTGGTAACACGGCAGCATCACGAGTTGCGGGTACTGATCCAACGCTTCGGTGGCAATGGCGATATCCGCCTCACCCTTGAGCGTCCATTCGGCGATTTGCGTCGGGCTGCCCTGATGCATCGACAACCGAACCCGCGGATGGCGTTCAACAAAGTTTTTAACCACCGCCGGCAGTGCGTAGCGTGCCTGAGTATGGGTGGTGGCAATAACCAGACGGCCGGAATCACCACCGGCGTACTCCTCACCCACGCGTTTGATATTTTCGGCGTCACGCAGAATACGCCCGGCGATCTCCAGCACCGCCCGGCCAGGCTCGGTAATGGCCGTCAGGCGCTTGCCGCTGCGCTCGAAAACAATCACGCCAAGTTCATCCTCAAGCAACTTGATCTGCTTGGACACACCTGGCTGCGAGGTAAAAAGCACCTCGGCCGCCTCGGTGACATTGAGGCCACAGTGGGCGACTTCAACGAGATAACGCAGTTGCTGTAACTTCATTTGTATTTGTAATAACCAATAGTTCTAACAATCTAACTGAATATTCTTTTTCGATCAAGTAAGCCGCTGATACCATGCCCTCACTCTAACTTGCTCAGGATTTGACAGCGCAACATGGATTGGCTCTACACCCTTACAGGCTTTGTTGTTGGCGCCATCGTCGGGCTCACCGGCGTCGGCGGCGGCTCGCTCATGACGCCGCTGCTGGTGCTGTTATTCGGCATCCATCCGGCCACCGCTGTAGGCACTGACCTGCTCTACGCAGCAATCACCAAGGCCGGCGGCACAGTCGTCCACGCCAAGAAAGGCCACGTTAACTGGCGCATTACCGGCCTGATGGCTGCCGGCAGCCTACCCGCCTCAATCCTCACCATCTGGGCACTGTCCTATCTGCCGCACCAAAGCCCGGCCGTAACCCACCTCATTTCGGTATCACTGGGTATCGCCCTGCTGCTCACGGCCGTAGCCATCATCTTTCGCCAAAAACTTCAACGTTATGCCTTGAGCCACGCGGAAGACGCCACCCACACAAAGCTTCAGGCGCCAATCACAGTGGCAACCGGTATACTGCTCGGCGTTTTGGTGACCATCTCATCGGTGGGTGCTGGTGCACTGGGCGTCGCCGCGCTGTTCTTTCTCTACCCGAAGCTGCCCGCACTGCGTATCGTCGGCAGCGACCTCGCCCATGCCGTGCCGCTTACCCTGGTTGCCGGCATCGGCCACTGGCTGATCGGCAGTGTTGACTGGGCGCTGCTTGGCAGCCTGCTGATGGGCTCACTCCCGGGCATCTGGCTCGGCAGTCATGCCTCGGCAAAGATTCCAGAAAAGTATCTCCGCCCGATTCTGGCCAGCATGCTGCTCCTGATCGGCAGCAAACTGATCGCCGCTTAAAGGAACACACAATGTATCGCTACGACAGTATTGACCAACAAATGATCGACGAGCGCGTTGCGCAGTACCGCAACCAGATCGAGCGCAACGCACGCGGCGAACTGACCGACGACGAACTGCGCCCGCTGCGCCTGCAAAACGGCCTGTACATTCAGCGCCACGGCCCGATGTTGCGTATCGCCATCCCTTACGGCATGCTCTCCTCGGTGCAACTGCGTAAGCTGGCGGATATTTCCCGCCGCTACGACCGCAACTTCGGTCACTTCACCACCCGCCAGAACATGCAGCTCAACTGGCCCAAATTTGAAGAAACGCCGGCCATTCTCGGCGATTTGTCGACCGTTGAAATGCACGCCATCCAGACTTCAGGCAACTGCATCCGCAATATCACCAGTGACCCGTTTGCCGGCATTGCGCCGGACGAACTCACCGATCCGCGCCCCTACTGCGAAGTGCTGCGCCAGTGGTCGACGTTCCACCCGGAATTCGCCTTCCTGCCCCGCAAGTTCAAGATTGCGGTGAATGCCGCCGCGCAAGATCGCGCCGTTATCCGCGCCCACGACGTTGGCCTTGAGGTTGTCAAAAACGCGGCCGGTGAATTCGGCGTGCGCGTGTTCGTCGGCGGCGGCCTGGGCCGCACGCCGGTCATCGGCAAGGTGGTACGCGAGTTCCTGCCGCGCCAGCACATGCTCTCCTACCTCGACGCCGTATTGCGCGTCTATAACCGCTATGGTCGCCGCGACAACATGTACAAGGCGCGCATCAAAATTCTGGTGAACGCCCTCGGCGTCGAAGAATTCGCCCGTCAGGTTGAAGCCGAATGGGCGCACCTGAAAGATGGCCCGAGCACCCTGACCGACGCTGAATTCAACCGCATCGCCCAACACTTTGCGCCACCGGCCTACACTACCCTGCCCGCGCAGAACGCCGACTTCGAAGCGGCCATCGCGCAGGACAAAGCCTTTGCCAGCTGGGTCAAACGCAGCGTACGTGAACACAAAGTTGCCGGCTACGCCGCGCTCACGCTCTCGCTCAAAGCCCCAGGCGTCCCGCCCGGCGACATCAACGACAAGCAAATGGACGTCGTCGCCGATCTAGCCGACCGCTTCAGCTTTGGCGAATTGCGCGTCACGCACGAACAGAACATCGTGCTCTCCGATGTGCCACTCGGCGACATTTACGCGATCTGGAAAATTGCCAAGGCCAACGGCTTGGCGACCGCCAACATTGGCCTCCTGACCGACATGATCTGCTGCCCCGGTGGCGATCTCTGCTCGCTAGCCAATGCCCGCTCGATCCCGATTGCCGACGCCGTGCAAAAGCAATTCGACAACCTCGACTACCTCTACGACATCGGCGATGTATCGCTCAACATTTCGGGCTGCATGAACTCCTGCGGCCACCACCATGTATCCAACATCGGCATTCTCGGGGTCGATAAAAACAACGAGGAGTGGTACCAGATCACCGTTGGCGGCCAGCAAGGCAACGCCGCAACCATCGGCAAGGTCATCGGCCCATCCTTCTACGCTGAAGAAGTGCCGCTCGTCATTGCTGCGCTGATCAATGTTTATATCGAACAGCGTACGCCGGAAGAACGTTTTATCGACACCTTTGAACGCATCGGCATCGAGCACTTCAAAGAGCGCGCCTATCTGGGTCGTGACAAACGCAAATCCGGTAACAAAAACGCATCGGCCGCCAAGGAAGAAGCCCATGTCTAAGCCCATGTCTAAGCCCATATCTAAGCCCATATCTAAGCTAATCAAAAACAATCAAATCATCGACGACGCATGGCAACAGCTCACCCTGGCTGAAGGCGAAACGCCTGAAAGCATCACCCTGCCCGCTGCGCTCGACAAAACCCTGCTACCACTGGCCGTGTGGCTGGCACGCAAAGATGAAATTCTCGCCAGGCAAAGCACTCTCGGTATCTGGCTCGACAGTCATGAAGGCCCGGAAGCGATTGCCGATGCGCTCGCCCACTTTGCCGTCATTGGCGTCAACTTCCCGAAATTCACCGATGGCCGCAGCTATTCCAGCGCCCGCCTGCTGCGCGAACGCTACAGCTACACCGGTGAAATCCGTGCGCTCGGCGAGGTGCTGCACGACCAACTGTTTTTCATGAAGCGTTGTGGCATCGACGCATACGCGCTCAAAGAAGGCAAGAATCTTGAGGCGGCATTGGCTGGCTTCCGCGTTTTCAGCGACAGCTATCAAACCGCCGTCGATCAACCGCAACCGCTCTTTCGCCGTCGCGCCTGAGCCAAATTCAATGGCTATCCAGATCAACCTGAACGACCAAACGCTAGTCGATTCAGTCGCGCGCAAGAGCGAAGCCGCCAAAGCCCTGCTCGGCAAGATTGCGGGCGAGTTTTCGCCTGCCACTTTTGCCAACAGCCTGGGCGCCGAAGACATGGTGCTGACCGACCTGATTGTCAGCAACACGTTCGAAATCGAGATATTTTCACTCGACACCGGCCGCCTGCCGCTGGAAACCTACGACCTGATCGCCGAAGTAAAAAAGCACTACGGTCTGGCCCTCACGCTTTTTTATCCACGCCATGACTTGGTTGAGGACTTTACACGCCGCAATGGCATCAACGCGTTTTATGAATCGGTTGAACTGCGCAAAGCCTGCTGCCATGCGCGCAAGGTCGAGCCGCTGCAACGTGCGCTAAGCGGCAAAAAAGCCTGGATTACCGGCATGCGCGCCCAACAATCCGCCACGCGTGACGGCCTGCCCGTGCAAGTGTTTGACGAAGCTAACGGGCTGGAAAAATTTAACCCGCTGGCCGACTGGACGGAAAAAGAAGTCTGGGCCTACCTCAAAACCCGCAATGTGCCGTACAACGCACTGCACGACAAATTCTTCCCCAGCATCGGCTGCGCGCCCTGTACACGCGCCGTCACGCCGGGTGAGGATGTGCGTTCCGGGCGCTGGTGGTGGGAGCAACCCGAATCCAAAGAATGCGGATTGCATGTAAGAAAGGGATAAACCTCTTTCAACACGGAGGACACGGAGACACAGAGAACACAGAGTCTTCTATATTGTTTTTCTCCGTGCTCTCTGTGTCTCTGTGATCTCTGTGTTGAAAGCGTTTATGAAAGCAAAACAATGACCGTCATAACTAAACATACTCTGACCCACCTCGACTGGATCGAATCCGAGGCCATTCACATCATGCGTGAAGTAGCCGGCCAGTGCTCGAACCCGGTCCTCTTGTTTTCCGGTGGCAAGGATTCAATCTGCATGCTGCGCATCGCCGAGAAGGCCTTCCGCCCCGGCAAGTTTCCCTTCCCGCTGATGCACATCGATACCGGCCACAACTACCAGGAAGTTATCGACTTTCGCGACAAACGCGCCGCTGAACTGGGCGAGCGGCTGATCGTACGCAAGGTCGAAGACTCGATGGCGCGTGGCACGGTCGTGCTCAAATCGGCCGACGAATCGCGCAACAAGCACCAGTCGGTAACCCTGCTTGAAGCCATCGAAGAATTCGGTTTTGACGCCTGTATCGGCGGCGCCCGGCGCGATGAGGAAAAGGCCCGCGCCAAGGAGCGCATCTTCTCCTTCCGCGACGAATTTGGTCAGTGGGACCCGAAGAACCAGCGCCCCGAACTCTGGGATCTTTACAACGCACGCAGCTTCAAGGGCGAGAACATCCGCGTCTTCCCGATCTCCAACTGGACAGAATTTGACGTCTGGCAATACATCGAGCGCGAAAACCTTGAACTGCCGTCGATCTACTTCGCCCACATGCGCGAAATCGTACGCCGCCAAGGTGGTATGTTACCGGTCACCCACGTTACGCCGACGCGGCCCGGCGATGTAGTCGAGAACGTACGCGT
>JBBRDR010000179.1:0-5741 GCA_038203745.1 Burkholderiales bacterium
CGAACTGATCGAAATCCCGCACGTGCGCCAGTCGGGCAAGAATTCGGCGGACATCCGCATGGTCGTCGATGCGCTCGACCTCTGCTACACCAAGTCGCACGTCAATACCTTCGTCATCGTCAGCGGCGATTCGGACTTCTCTCCGCTCGTCTCGAAACTGCGTGAGAACGCCAAGTACGTGATCGGCGTCGGCGTCAAGCAATCGACCTCCGACCTCCTGATCGCCAACTGCGACGAATTCATTTTCTACGACGATCTCGTTCGTGAAAGGGAGCGCTCGGCCGCGCGCCGCGACAAGAGCGCGCCGGCGGCGGTCAAGCGCAGTCCCGAAGAAGACAAGCGACGCAAGGACGAAAACGAAGCGAAGAAGTGCCAAGCGATCGATGTTGCGCTCGAAACCTTCGATGCCCTCGTCGGCGAACGCGGCGACAGCGGCAAAATCTGGGCGTCGATGCTCAAGAGTGCGATCAAGCGCCGCAAGCCAGATTTCAACGAAAGCTATTACGGCTTCAAGAGCTTTGGCAACCTGCTCGAAGAGGCGCAGGCGCGCGGCCTGCTTGAGCTCGGGCGCGACGAAAAGTCGGGCGCCTTCATCAGTCGCAACAGCGTCCCGACGGTGCGTCAGGACGCTGCCGTGCAGAGCGAAGGAACGATGCCGCCGGCAACGCCGGTCGGCCTTGCCGCTGCGGCGCCCGCCGCGGCGAAGCGGCGTGGCCGAGGTCGCAGCAAGAGCGCAAGCGGCGAACGAAGCGAAGCACGGCTTCCCGGCCGCGAGCAGAGCGTTGCCGCGCAGCCGGCCGAGCGCGAAGTAGCGCCCGAGCAGCCGGTTGCGAGCGAAGCCGCCGCCATCGCCGCAGCGATTGCTGACGCAGCCAGCGAGTTGCCGGTTGCGCCGGCAAAGCGGCACGCGCGTTCGCGCGGCAAGGGCGGCGCGAAGCCGCGCACTGCCGAGCGCGAATATGCCGAAAACGGCGCCCCGGTGGCGCCGGCTGCGTCCGCCCCCGCGGCCAGCCATCCCGAAGTCCCTCACTTAGTCGAGCAACCGCCCGCCGATGCATCGCGCGCGGACCTGGGGGCGCCCGCCAAAGCCCCGGCCCGGCCGCGCCGGCCGCGCACTCCGAAAGCGGTGCCGGTAGCCACGAGTTGAGCTCTCGTGGCTCACATCAGGCGAGTCGCGCAAGGGGTCCCGCCGCAAGCGGTACGCCGAACAGGGAGTCGCCTTTCGTTAAGTTTGTCGGCGAATTCACGAATAAGCTGCACGTGGCCGCCGTGAATGCCAGCGCTTCAAGATCAGAAGACGACGAGGTGAGCGGCGCCGGATTCAGATTACCGTTCCGCTTACCTCGAGCCACGGCGCGTTTGAGGAGGAATGCCGCAAGCTGAACCCGTTAGGCTGCAGAGATTTAATCGCCATCGACAGCAACCGCCACGAAGGGACGTTGGGACGTCAAAAATTCGGGTGGCGCGAATGCCTGTTAAGCGATCAGAAACCCGACGGTCCACCGAGCAAGTCATCGGTCAGTGCCTCAGCCGGAGAGGTTGCAATTGTTCAAAGGACGAAAAATCGTCTTTGCTGATAGTCACAGCATCATTCCTGTTCAAATTCATCAACTCGCTTGGCCGACAAGACGGGTTGCTTGAAAATCCGGGCAGGCAAATCAAAATAGGTGCGCAGCACGGCATCGGCAGCAACAATCAAGTCCTGCTGCAATATCTGGCTATTCATTAACCCCGAAAACTGATCGCATTCCCAGGACAGCGTGCCATTGCCGTAATCAACGTATTCCACTGAGAAGGTGGCCACCCGGCGATCGCTCTTCCGTTCTCGCACCGAGTAGATGCGCAGCACGCCAGCTCGGCAGTAATCGGCGTAGGTGCCGACGCAATGCTGCATTGCCTCACCTTCTTTAAGAAGTTGAGCCGCAGTGGTCAACGCCTCGAACCGATACAGCCCCCATTCCACGCTCCGGACATAGGGGTTCCATTCATCGTTGGTCGACACGCTGTTCGTCAAGTCAGCGGCGGCCTGTTCCAACGACCACGCCTTTTGCCGTTTCACCAATACCCGCCAGCCTGCCTTGAGCAATCCCGGATCGGCGGTTTCGTAAGCGCCTGTGCCAAAAAACCAGCGTCCCACGGCTATCACTTCCCTGATGAATTCCGTTTCCGTACTTTCCTCATACTGATTTGCCACGGCAGCTTTCCATGCCGCACGGAAAAACAGGGGAGGCACACCGTCCAACCGCTCCTTCGGCACGTCCCAAAACGGTAGCGAAGCGACGAGCGCAGGCGGCGGCAAGACATCCATTTCACAGGCCTGGAGCAGCCGAAGGTAGGTAACCGCGTTCGGCCCGCTGGTAAAAGGCTGATCCGGGTGAATCCACGGCCGACTCAATGGGGAAAACAGTGCGTCTCCGTAGTCAAGGTAGAGGCGCCAGCCCCGGCTGTTGATTCCCAGTCGAGCCAACTCAGCCTTGAGCGTCCCAAGATCGACCGGGGCATCTTCCCGGCGGCGGGGATCGAGCCAAAGCGGGAGTTGGTTGTGGACGGCTTCAGACATCAGTTTTCGTCCGGCAATGCATGAGAGATTCTGTTATCTACGATCATCCGGCGCCGACTCGCCAGCCGTTCAAAACGGCACTTCACCATCCCACACCATCGGTGCGTTTTGTGATGTCTTTCGATTAGGCAAGGCATCTGCTTCAGCGTTTGGCGAAACCGTGGCCGGCTGTTCATCGCCACGCGTGCCGCTGAGCATTTTCATTTCGCTCGCCTCGATCTCTGTGGTGTAGCGTTCCTTACCATCTTTGTCTTGCCACTTCCGGGTGCGCAGGCGGCCCTCAATGTAAAGCGGCGCACCTTTCTTCAGATAATCCTTGGCCACTTCGGCCAAACGGCGGAAGAGCAAGACCCGATGCCACTCGGTGGTTTCGCGCATGTCACCGCTCGTTTTGTCTTTCCACTTGTCAGTCGTTGCAAGCCGGAGCGTACAAACCGCATCACCGCCCGGCATGTAGCGCATCTCCGGGTCAGCGCCGAGATTGCCGATGAGAATGACTTTATTGATTGAGGCCATGATGTCTTCCTGTGTTTGAAAAGAGACAGCGTAGGTGCTAAGCGGCTCAAGACCTGCACCTGCCGAGCAGCATCGGGAAAATCAATCCGGCCAACAGCGCCGCGACCATTGCCGAAAAACCACCGGCCATTGTTCCGCCATGAAGCTTGAACACGAGGGCAAAAACGCCAATGTCAATCATCAGTCCAAGCCAGCGCCGTGTGGTCAGCTTCCACCACATGACGAGTAAGCCGAGAAACATGACTACGCCGTAGAGGGTCGGGCCAAAGTCGAGGTGACCAAGCAAAACATTCATTTCGGCACCAGGTGTAAAAGCGATAGTCGTACTTTCCCGTAATATTCATCCGTGCTACAGGAGATTTGCCCGAGAAGGCGTAGAACAGCGCCCTTGAATCAATGGTTTTTCATGACGACAAGCAGTTGCCTTATCATTAGCTCCATGAAAATTCTGCTTAATACTCTCATCGACCTCCTGCCGCTGAACGCGGAGGAAGGCAATCTGCGGGAAAGTCTACCGGAGGCCGAACTGGTCGCCGGTCTTGTAGCCAACCGCGCCTTGCCAGAATCCGCAGGAATGCTGGTGCAATTGATTCGCGCCCAGCTTTGCGCCCTTTGTCTTCTCGACCTGATCGAACTCGCACGCGGTCACTGGGCGTTTATTTCCTTTCCCGCCTCGCTGATGGGGCGCTCGCTGGTTGAATCCCTGGCAACGGGCAACACATGGTTACCCGCAGACTACTGGGAGCAAGGCGAGCATCGCCCGGAGCCCATCAAGGAAGAACAGCGCCAATGGCTCAACCGCATCGAAACGGCGCGTATCGACAGCAACCCCGATGCTCGGCCAGTTCGCGTGGTGCACGTAGCCTGGGCGGTCATTCGCATCGGAAACCAGTTTCTGCTCTCGCACCGCGAAGATCGTCACCGCCCCGGGGAGAAATCCCACGTCCTTCCCGGTGGCCGCCTCAATGTGCACGATCTGGTGACCAACGACCCCTCACCCGCCATATTGCGCCAACTGTTTGACGCCCATTCGCCGCTCGCTAATGAATCGCTCGACAACACGCTGAAACGCGAACTCAGGGAGGAACTTGACGGGTTTCGTCATGCTGAGCACTACCAGTTCAAACGATGGGCGCAATTGCCGCCGTATCGCATGGTCGCCGGTGCGGGAAACCGTCACGCTTACACCGAATACGCCTTCACCCTCTACACGCTGCACCTAACCCCCGCCGGGGAATTGCATCTGCTGGACTGTGAAGCGAGGCAAAAAAAATTCGCTTGGTTCACTGCCAACGAAATCGCGACAGGAAAAAAAGCGGATGGCACAACCGCTTTCGTCGATGTGCTGCACAAGAGTTGGGGTGACCAGATTACCGAGAAACTGGCAACCGTACCCGACGCCAGCATCACTGAATACGCGCTGGCCGACGAAACGCGAATGATTGACCTGCCCGCATCGCACACCCATCCCTTGCGTGTCGGCAAGACCGGCAAGGAACGCAGCATTGACCTCGGGCTAACGGAACCGGAGTGTCACCTGCTCCAGCTTCTGGGCTGGCACGCGCTTGGTTTTTCCATTGAAACGAGGCCGGGCGTGCAACGGCTTGGCGGTGGATGGATTCGCCTTGATGACGCGGCCATTGCGCTCGCACGAACTATTCTGGAAAAGGCTGCTCCCCATAATCTGTTGTTGATTGATGTTCGGGAGCAGCACCTGCGCCTGAACATCAATCCGGCGTTTCTCCATATCGGCGCGGAAGCCTTCAGTTATCTGATCGATGAGCATGACTCTGCTAGCGGCACCTTGACCTTGATCCGACAGGCGGTCGACACACCTTGGGCGCTGCTTCCGGAATCAAAGATGCAGCACCCCGTTAAAGCCAATACGCTGAAGATACTTTGGGCGCTGGACGAGGGAAAAGACCCTGAAACCTACAGCGATAAAGCAGGAGACTGGAGCCGTAATCTCGCACAACAACTAAAACCGATATTCGAAAATGTTGGTCTACGCAAACTGTGGAGAACGGCAAACAAAGTGGATACGGCACTCGTTGTCCGCCGCCTGGTATCAGCGTAAAGTCGAACGAAGCTACAAAAAGTAACCGAGAGGATTGACCGATGAACACGAATGCCCTGATGGACGAAATCATCTCCCGGCCCATGGAAGAACGGGCGCACATGGCCGAAGTGCTGTTGCAAAGCCTCAACCCGCACGATGACGCCACAACCGCGGCCTGGCTGGCCGTCGCCAACCGGCGACGGGACGAGGTGGCCAGCGGCCAGGTTCAGGCGATTCCCGCAGAACAGGTTTTTGAACGCATCCGGCAGCGCCACGTGCGATGAGCATCGAGTTTCACCCTGAAGCGGCCGAAGAATTTGAAGCCGCCGTCGATTGGTACGAAGCGCGCGAAATCGGGTTGGGTCTCGATTTTGCCGCCGAAATCAACGCCGCCATCCGCCTCGCCGCCGCCATGCCCGACGCCTGGATGCGACTTTCCGGCGATGTTCGCCGCGTGTTGGTCAACCGCTTTCCCTATGGCGTTCTGTACGAACCGGGGAAAACGAGCGTGCTCGTGCTGGCCGTGATGCACTTGCGGCGAGAACCAGATTACTGGAAAACACGCCGGAGTGAATGACATTTCGTAGCCGGGAATCTCATGTAATT
>JBBRDR010000180.1:0-5695 GCA_038203745.1 Burkholderiales bacterium
GGCTCGATCTTGCGGCATGTGGGCACGGCTGGCTCACGTGGGCGCTCTGACGTGACGCCTGCTGGTGCTGCAGGTGCCGCCTCCATTGGAGTGGTGCGTGTGAATTCAATGGAGGAGCTTCAGGCGGCATATACGAGAGTCGTGCGTGACATGAGCAGAGCTCGTGTTGTGGCAGGTGGGAGTGATCTTCAATCACGCATGCATGCATGCATTCGGACGCATAACCTTCTCGGTCAGCAATACGTCATCTACCTGCCTCTCGGCTCTATATTGTACTGAGCGTCAGCGTTTAAATCTGACTCAACAGCGGAAACGACTCACCAACACATTCAGTTCACTGGCAATTTTTTCCATGTCTACCGCCGTTTCGGCGGTAGACTTCATGGCGGCTGTTGTTTCCTCAACCATAGAAGCAATTTCTTCAACCCGCTGAGCAATACTGTCACTGGCAAGGCTTTGCTCTTTGGTCGATTCCGCCACTTCGCGCACCCGGGTTAGGGTAAGTTGAGCGCCCTCCTTTATTTGACGCAAGGAATTAGCGGCTCCTTCTGACGCTTGTACTCCAGCAACAACCTGAGGCAGTGCCGCATCCATTACGCCGACAACTTCGACGGTGTCCGATTGAACACCCGAAATCATCTCTTCGATTTCAACTGTGGCCTTGGCTGTTCTTTCTGCTAGTTTCCTGACTTCGTCGGCAACCACCGCAAAGCCTCTACCTGTTTCACCAGCACGGGCAGCCTCAATGGCTGCATTAAGTGCCAACAAGTTAGTCTGACCGGCAATATCCTTGATCACTCCAGCTATTGAGGAAATCTGGTTGGCGCGCTCTTCAAGTTTGCGAATACGCTCTGAAGCATTATTAACACTCGCAGCAATCTCATTAATTTCATGACTGGCCACCTGTATTCGGTTGAAGCCGTCTTCTGACAAAGCAACCGAGGCCAAAGAATTTTCTTGAGTATCTTTCGCGCTGTCGGAGATGTGGTTGATGCTAACGGTCATTTCCTCAATTGCTGCAGCCATCGATGAAGTCGCATCAGACTGTTTTTCAGAAGCAATGGCAACTTCACTTGAGGCGGTGCTAATGCGTTCTGCTCCCTGCTTAAGCAAGGAGGAGGAATTGCTAATCTCCATTACCATCTTCCGGATTGAACGAACCATCTCCCCAGCAGAATCAAGAATGCTGCCTTTTGAGGCAGATTGAACATCAATGGTCAAATCACCTGCGGCGGCGCGTGACATGAGTTCAATCGCCGCTGCAGGCTCTCCACCCAATTGCCTGAGGATGCTGCGGGCTACAAAAAATGCAATTATCGCGACTGTCAGCAGAATCGCGAGCGCAATTAAGCTGTAGGTAATTGCAGCCTTTTTAACTGCTTCGTCGACATCATCGACATAAACGCCGGTGCCAACAATCCATTTCCATTCCGGGATGCCGATCACGTAGCCGCGTTTGGGCTTTGATTCGGTTTGGCCCGCGCGTGGAAAGACGTAGTCAAAGTACCCCGCACCAGATTTCCCTTTTTCTACGATGGCGTCCCACAGCTTGAAGCCACCGGCATCCGTTTTTCCGAGAAGAATTTGTCCCTCGATTTTCGGGCTGCCCGCCACCATGACGGCTTGCCCCTCAAAATTGTAGAGAAAATAGTAGTCGCCGGAACCGAAACGAAGAGTACGCAATGCCTCTTTAGCTTGCAGTTGTGCTTCTTCTCGGGTGAGTTTATTGTCGGCTTCGAGTTTTTGATAGTTTTCGATAATCCCTTTGCTCGATTCGACCAAATCCTTGATTCTCTGGCTGTGCGCGTTAAGAGCGTCACGTTTCAGCTGAATAAGGGAATAGCCTGTAATCAATGTTAAGCCGAGGAAAACGGCAACACCTGCTACAAGTAGCCGCGTGCTTACACGCATCTGATCAAACGAAATCATTTACACACCTCCGAGCAATAAAGTAAATCAAGATTCAAATATGGCAAAGATTTAAAAAGATGGTCATATGTTTGCATGCTCGCAATTCATCTCATCTGCTTTTTTGGCGCTCTTACGTCTCTTCTTGGCCGAGCTGAGGCAGTTAGTTAACGAAATTGTAACTATAAAACCATATTCGGGCATGGCGTAATAACCGGTTTTGTACAACCCATAAAACAAAATTATTATGTACTTGTGGCCAATATGATGATGTTGGTATCCAGCACGAGGCGCATATAAATCTCTGAAATAATGAGGCTAAGTGTTGTCGTGTGCGGAATACGCACATAGAATTGCAAGTTTATCGCCGTTGCGTTCGCCGGTGTTTGCCAATTCGGCTGTTTTTGAAAGCACAAAATAGTGTTGTCCCTGCTGCAAAACGTTGAAGTGATTTCCTCTTGCAGAGATCGGGACAGATTGCCCCGTGCCTTGTTGCGTGCCGTAGTGACATTGCTGGGCAGTGACGCGGATGTGGGGATTTTTTCCCGTGAGCCTCAGGGCGAGCCGGTTCTGCGGATTTTTTCAGGGCCGACGATCATGGAGTCGGCCGTTACCTTGTGGCCCGAGTTTTTCGAAGAGCTACGTAATGACGGGAAACTCATCACCCGTACCATTCATGGACGCAGCTGTGGCGCCCTGATACTGCAGTCCTCCGAACTGGGCACTGACCAGATTATTCTGGCCTATGACCTTAGTCAGGTGGATAGCGTCGACCACACTGAGGATGTTTCCAGCCTGGCGCACATGTACGGTAACCAGATCAAGCTGCTCGACTATAGCGAACTGGATACGCTCACGCGTCTGCTTAATCGAAAAACCTTCGACGAGACTTTTGATCGTTTGCTGACTGCATCTTCGACGGAGGCTCCTGACGATGGCTTTGATGACAGGCGCACCGGCCTTGATGAGGGCAAGCCGGCTTGGCTGTGCGTTATTGATATTGACCACTTTAAGCGGGTTAATGATTCGTTTGGTCACCTTTTTGGCGATGAAGTCCTGCTGCGTATGGGTGAACTCATGCGCAAGACCTTTCGTAGCGGTGACCGGCTGTTTCGCTTCGGTGGTGAAGAATTCGTGGTGATCTTGAATTCGGCAGATGAGGCGCTGGCGGCAATTAGTTTTAACCGTTTTCGTGCCTCGGTCGAGAACCATGAGTTTCCCCAGGTTGGTAAAGTCACCTGCTCAATCGGCTTTACTGCCGTTTCCGGCATGGATGTGCCGACGGATGTGGTTGGCCGGGCCGACGAGGCGCTGTATTACGCCAAGGAGCATGGCCGAAATCAGGTCTGCTGTTATGAGCGCCTGGTTATCGAAGGCGCAATTAGCAAGAAGAGCGCCGCTGAAGCGCCGGTTGAGGATGACTTCGATATCGACGCACTCTTTGGTTGAGGCAGCCAGCCCTGCGCCCAGTCTGGTGTGCGCGTTGACGGCCGGAAAGTACTAATCACCTCATGTCTCTCCAATCCCCCCCTATTTTGCTGCGCGAAGAAGAAGTCGAGTTCATCGCCATTCGTGCTCAGGGCGCTGGCGGGCAGAACGTCAACAAGGTTTCCAATGCAATCCACCTGCGCTTTGACATTGGCGCTTCATCGCTGCCCGAAGAACTCAAAAATCGCTTGCTCACGCTGCGTGATCAACGCATCAGCTCGGATGGCGTCGTGGTGATCAAGGCACAAGAGCATCGCAGTCTGGAGCGGAATCGTGTCGACGCGCTGGTGCGCCTGCGCGAGCTGATTGCCCGTGCTGCGTTTGTACCCGTCGTGCGGCGGTCGACAAAACCGACCCGTAGTGCTCAGAGAAAACGTATTGAAAGCAAGGTTAAACGGGGGCGGGTGAAGATTTTGCGCGGCCGGGTTGCTGAATGAGCAAGCTGTTTCTGGCACCGATGGAAGGCTTGGCTGACGTTGTGCTGCGCGATGTGCTGACGCACGTTGGCGGTTACGATGGTGCGGTGACGGAGTTTGTGCGCGTTTCCGGGTCGCTGCTTCCACCACGCACCTTCCGGCGTATTTGCCCTGAGTTGGCCAATGGCAGCCGCACTCGCGCGGGTACGCCGGTGGTCGTTCAGCTTCTGGGCAGCGACCCTGCATGCATGGCAGAAAATGCCGCGCAACTGGCCGCACTTTCGCCAGCGGGTATTGATTTGAATTTTGGCTGCCCGGCACCAACAGTTAATCGACATGGTGGTGGCGCCATGCTGCTGGCTGATCCGGAGCATTTGCAGCGCATTGTTTCTGCGGTGCGTCGCGCCGTACCGCAAAGCATTCCGGTCTCGGCCAAGATGCGCCTTGGTATTTGCGATACGAGCAAGGCCATTGATTGCGCCAGAGCGCTGGAGTCGGGTGGCGCGTCCTCGCTGGTGGTGCATGCGCGTACCAAAGCTGATGGCTATAAGCCGCCAGCTTACTGGGAGTGGATCGCGCTGATTCGTGAAGCGACGCACTTGCCGGTGATTGCCAACGGTGAAGTGTGGACGCCTCAGGATTACACGCGTTGTCGCGAAGTGAGTGGCTGTGATGATGTGATGATCGGGCGGGGTGCGGTGACCGATCCCTTTTTGGTACGCCGGATCAGGGCCTGCAACGCCGGTGAAACGGTACTCACCGACCGCTCGGCGGACTGGGGTGAGTGCCTCGTGCTGCTGGCCAGTTTTTGGGTGCAAATTCAGGCGCGGGTGCAGGCGCATCATGCGCCGGGGCGGCTGAAGCTCTGGCTGGGCTCATTGCGTACGACCTTTGTGGAGGCTGATGCGCTATATAGCGAAGTACGGGTCTTGCGTGAGCCAAAGGCCATTGATGGCGTGCTAAGCCGGTACGGCGCACCAGTGGGTGATTGCTGACATGCGTGCCAATTCAAGCGTGCCGGTCAGCGCCCAGTCGGGCATCCACGACCATCTGGGGAGGCTCCTTGAGCGCCATCGTGATGCGCCATTCCGCAAGCCGTACACCGATTACAACCGTGCTGCTTTTGAGACGAGCCTGGCGCTGCGTGAGCGTGTGGCGCCACGTGCGCCACTGATTCTTGATTCATGCTGCGGCACCGGTGAAAGCAGCATTGCGCTGGCGCTGGCTTTTCCCGATCATTACGTGATTGGTGTCGATCAATCCGAGTCGCGCCTGACCCGCGAAAAGCGCGACCCGTTACCGCCAAATCTTGATCTCGTGCGCGCCGATCTGGTTGACTACTGGCGATTGATGAACGATGCCGGCCTCCGTCTGGACCGGCACTACCTGCTTTATCCCAATCCGTGGCCGAAGATCGGCCATCTCTCGCGGCGCTGGCACGGTCATCCCGTGTTTCCGGCGATGCTTGAGCTGGGCGGGGTGCTGGAGTGCCGCAGCAACTGGCGCATCTATGTCGAGGAATTTTGTTTTGCCGTAAATTTCATCACGCAGAGAACGCTGGTGTGTGAAGTGTATGTCACGGCGAATCCACTCACGCCGTTTGAACGCAAATATTTGGATTCAGGCCACGCCCTGTATCGCGCGGTATTACCCTAGATCAGGGGTTGATTTTCCGGCACCCGGAAAGATTCACGATCTTTCGGCTGGACAACGTGCTGACTGAAAGCGAGTCGTTCGTGCGTCGGGTCACCGCGCCATTGATCGGCACGTTGAACATGCAGCGCATGATTTCGCGCGCTGTCTGGTTTTCAAGTGCCACAATCCGCAGATTCTGGCGGATGGCGTCCGGCACAATCAGAACGGCCTTTCCCTGATAGTTGAAA
>JBBRDR010000181.1:0-5663 GCA_038203745.1 Burkholderiales bacterium
ACCTCACTGAAATCGATCAGGATTTTGCCGGGGATGTGTTTTTTCCGGAGATTCCGGCGAGCGAATGGAAAGAAGTCTCGCGCAAGGCACAACAAGGCACATCAGGACTGACGTTCTCATTTGCCGTGTATCAGCGTCGCCAAGTTTAAAACCATCAACTATTCCAGTAACTTGGCCCGTCGGGACTCCAACGAGCACGGATGTCGCCGGCAAGCTCATCAAGCATATCATCCCACGAAGGCAGGATATAACTGGTACGTTCGGCAAATGCCGTACCGTCAAGGCTCCGGTCGCAAACGAAGCTATCGTCCGGAACAACCCTCACACCCCGTTCACCAAGCCTTTCATTCAGAGCAGTCAATAAATTTAACTTTGTAATCGCCGGAGTGGCCACGTGCCACGTGCCGGAAAGCGGCACTTCGCTCCCGATCAGGTAACCGACCAAGCGGCCAAGTTCCATTGCCGTAAAACCTGACCATATCGCCTTGCGATAACCCGGAACGTCACCCTTCTGCGCAAGGAACCACTCGACCAGACTGCGCTTACACGCCAGTTCCAGGCCGATGAAAGACGTCCTCAACACAAGAACATGATCACCATCGGGCTCACCCAGCGCCTTGCAGCGGCCATGCCAATCATCGTTATCCGGCGGATCGATTTCCTTGTACATCCCTGCCATACCGGAATAAACGCAATCCGTAGAGAATTGGAGCAATCTCGCATGATTTTCGGCACATAACTTGGCCAGCAGATGCGGGAACAGCGTATTGGCCTCCAGACTCGCCACGTGATCAGAGGCAAGATCCCGTTTCACCAGCCCCACCGCATTGACCACCCAGTCCGGGCGAAAGCTGGTAATCACCTCTGCAACTTTCTGTGTATCGCCCGCAGCAACGCCATCGACCACGCACGCCCCGGAAAACAGCCGCGGCGGATAGTGGCCTGAGGAACCATGCAGCGTCACACAAAGCTCAAAGGCGTCCTTCAGGGCCAGATAGAGGTGGCTCCCGATGATCCCGTCAGCACCGAACACGACAATGCGCTTCATGCATCAACCTCAAAGGAGGCCGGCAACTCGCCTGCACAATGCCGCTGCCACGCCGATTGGAGCGCCTTCTCGTAGTGCGATACCCATTTCTTCGGGAAGAAAAATGGTGCGGTTGAGCGTGCAGCATGCAATTGCTGCTTTACCTCGTCTAAAAGTCCGGCTTCAGTCAACAATGCAGTGCCGAGCAATTCATACGCTTCAACGCTTTCGGTAATCAGGCTGTTCATTCCGGCACTTGAAAGCATGCTGGCCGCCATGCGCTGGGCGATGGTTTTACCCATGCACGTCAGAACGGGCACCCCCGCAACCAGCGCATCGGCCGTCGTCGTTCCGCCGTTGCACTGCGGGGTGTCCAGCATCAGGTCAACGAGTTGCAAGCGTACGAGATGCTCTTCATGCGGGACACGCGGGGCAAAAATGAGGCGCCCCGGATCAACGCCACGCAGAATCGCCTCAGTCATCAAATTTTGTTTCGTTTCGGGTAAGGTATCAAGCAGATATAGAACGGCGTCCGGCCTGATTTTCAGGAACCGCATCCATACCGAGAAGACCTGCGGTTCAATCTTGTAGGAATTGTGCAAGGCGCCCAGAATCACCCCGGACGAGGGAAGCCCTGCAGCGAGACGCGTGGGTGGAGCTTCCCGGGGCGAATCCGCCGCATAACTGCAAAGACAGCGTCCATCAGGGACATGGATCACTGCCTCCGAGAAATTTATAAAATCCTCAACAGGTAGTGAAACCGAGTCAATTATCAAATAGTCGATCCATGTCGCACCGGTGGTTGCGACATACTCAAGCCATGAAATCTGGATTGGAGCCGGTCGACGCGCCAGAATCCCGGGGCGCGACTTATCGGCATAACCCATAAGATCCACCAAGATATCGATGCCGTCCTCAGCAATCTTTCTCGCAGCAGCAGCATCGTCAAGCGAATCAAGATCAACGAACCGGTCACAACCATCGGCAATTTTTTTCCGAACCTCGCTGCCATTATCACCCCCTAGCGCATAGGCGATGACCTCAAACTGTTCGCGGTCGTGCAATCCAAACAAGGACTGCGCCAACAATCCCGTCGGATGAATACAAAAATAGGGTGACAGGTACCCTATTCTTACTCGCTTTTTCGTGCTTTGCGAAGGCCACAAATCCTCGTGCAGAACGCCTTGCTCACCTGCTATTGACTTCACTCCAGCAGCAATTTGTCGGGCTAGTGAAAGTTGCAAACCGCCATCAAGCCCCATGGCCATGGCACGAAAACCGAGTGCACGCTCAGCCAATGGCCACGCTTCTGATTCGCGGATCAGATCGGAAAATTTTGCAATGAAGTGTTCGCGCTCGGCCCAATTGCAGCGCTCAATCGCATCGTAGTGCCTCAGAAGGAAAAGTGTCCGCGCATCCAGACGAACCGCACCACGCTGAGCATTACACTGCTCTTCCCCGAAGATTGACAGGCGATAAGTTTTTAGCAGAGCCGGATCGAGTTCAGCAGCGCGATCGAGCATCTGCTGTGACTCCGTAAAACGCTCACACTGCGCCAGTGCAAAACCGGCATGTAACAAGAATTTGGCATTACGCGGTTTCAAGCTGACAGCACGGCCGTAAGCACTCGCTGCGTGCTCGAAATGCTTTGCTGCAAGGAACGACTCACCAAGATTAAACTGTGCGTCTTGAGAATACGGAAGACTCGCGACCAGGCACTGATTGTTTTTGACGGCTTCTTCAGGTCGTCCAAGCTTCAACAGCAAAGCGCCGCGGTTTTTTCTGGCGTCATGAAAATCGGAAGAAATACGCAAAGCGGCATCGTAGTTCTCAAGCGCCTCATCCAAGGCACCATCCGCCTCTAAGGCCACCGCCAGAGTAAACCACGACTGCTTCTCTGAGGGATCGATTTCCACTGCCTGACGACAAACAACCACCGCCTCAGCAGAATCACCAAGCTCAACACACACGCCAGCCAAAGCAATCCGAGCCTGCAAATGATTGGCATCCAGAACACAGGCACGGGAGAAAGCATGCCGCGCAGCACCGAACTCTTGCATACGATGCAAGGCAGCTCCTGACAGTAACCAGCACTCAGTCGAGTCTGGATGCTGCTTCAGGGCTTCATCGAAGCAACTGCTCGCTAAGCCATAATTGCCGGCAATTAAAGCAGCTCGACCCTGTTCAAATAATTTTTCTTCCGCCACATGCGATGACTATTGTTTAAGCGCCGCGGCGCCAATAACCGTCGTCAAAAAACCATCGCTCAACTTATAAGCAATCCCTGCACGCTCGGCCGAAGTTCCAAAGAACTTTCCATCAACGGAACCCGAGGCACCACAAGCACCGATTAATCCACTAATACTGGTATTGTTGATATTGTTACCTGAAATGCTTCCGGAACCGGTTGCAGAAAAATTGGTAGCAACACCACTAATTGTACCGGCCAAGCTCAAGTTAAACGTTTGCGCCCCAAAATTTACGCTCATGCTGGCTGAACTTAGTGTCCCTGGCGTCAATAAACCCGCAGCCTTTGTCGGATTTGTCGCCCCTAAGAGCGAGAACGTTCCCGTACCAGTGGTCGGCATGGTCGCAGTCGGGGTACCCCAAAAATGGTGGAACCCCTGATCTGCCGCCAAGGTTGTCGGGGTGTTATCCAAGGTTATATTTCCGTTTGTCCATCTACCCCACTTGATGATGGGGTCGCTGCCGTTAAAGTCAGCCATCTGGGCCGTTCCTTGGCTGGAAGTTAGCCCTCCAGCAGTAAAGCTATTCAGACTCCCATCACCATTAAGTGTCACAGATGCATTGTTGGCATACTTACCTCCGGAGAGACCAACAATACCACCGACAGTTGCGGCGGACGAACCCACTGCAGGAAAGCCGTCAGATGTCACTTGATCTCCTTCCGAATAGACTGGCTGAAGATCATTGAACAGTGAGGGCGGTGGCACTGGCAAGCGGGGCCGGGAATGTGACCTCTGCGGCGCTCTCTGCGCGCCGAGCACCGTGCCAGACTCTCCGCCTGCTAGCAAAATGCATCCGGCTGCGTTGCACACCTCAACCAGACCTTCTCCAGTTGCGACGTCCAGCACATCCCCCGCAGAATTCAGACCTGCGGCGTACTCCGTACCACGAATACCGATGGTAGCCACACCGGTCGTGACTTTGTAATTATCCCGACTGGATCGGCCAACGAATCCAGTGATAGTACGCAATCCCCCTTTAAGCAGACTGAAGAAGCCCCTCTCCTGCCCGTCTGGTTTACCTGAGTACTGATAGTTATCTACGCGAAATTCGGTCTCAGGTTGCAGCGATACCATGGCGCCATCAGAGAAGCGCAATTGGGCACGTCCGCCATCGCCGGTACGGATGGTGTCGCCGTTGCTGATCTCAGCACCCTTGGTCAACGGTCGTTGTACCCCAACCGCGTTGACAGCGGTAACACTGCCGGAGGAAAAATTCACATTAGCCGCACCGGCTGCATAGGAAAAAACCGGGAATGCCGCAGCCAACGCCATAAGTAAGGCCGGGTTACGCAAACGAAGAATTTGTTGTTCTGACATAGCAGTCTCCCTCGCGATCAAAAGTCTCGACGAACATTCACCGACGCTGTTGCGCGTTGGTACTCGTTCAGATCAAAGTTTGAAGCGTTATAGGTCAAATTGAGCTTTGGCGTAACCGTCCAGAACCTTGCCGGCGTATAGTTAGCGCCAAACGTAAGCGAATACTCCGTATCTTTTCGAGTGGCCAAATAAGCCGGATCGTCTGCGGCGTAACGGCGGTATTCAATTGCACCACCACCAAAAAGAACTGTTCTTGCGTTGAGATTCATTTGACCGCCGAGGCGAACACCAACGCCCCCGAACCCTAGCCAAGACACATCACTTTCGTGTGGCCGCTGATTCACCCAATAGGCCGAGGCAAATGCGACTTCACCACTTCGATAAGCATAAGCATACGCCCCTCCCGCTACCCAACGATCAGCATTTTGAACCGGCATGGTTTGGTAACGCAGATCAGAGTACTGAACAAAGGCGCTCGCCTGATTTCTTGAATCCAAGTTGTACTGCCATTGGCCTGACAAACCGGAGGCTGTGCGATATCGGTCACTTGCAAGGTTGTACTGGTTAAACTGGGCATTCAGCGAAAAAACATTCTTGTCCTTGGTAACAACCACGCCGGCAAAGGCATCACCGATCAAACTGTTGAACTGGCTTTCCCCGAAGTTATTGCGCTGAACGCCCGACAGACCGGCGACCAGCGCAACGTCATCGTTGATCGGGGAACGCAAGCTTAGCCCACCACCCACCATTCCAAACCAAGCAGGAATGGCCACCGAATCGCCAGTTAGCGTCACTTGACCGCCAAACCCCGGGATGGCAACTGAACTCTTGTTTGTTGCCGCATTGATGTTAGTGTCGTAGCCTAGCGACCCTTCAACGTAGCCACGGATCACCGTACGTGACCCGGAGTCGATACGATCAACCGCATCCATGTAGCGGTCAATGGTCGCCGATACGTCTGAAGGCACGCCCTGCTTCTGCACGGTTTCAAATTCCTGCTTGGCTGTTGTCGTTTCGCCCAGCGCCAAATAGGCACGGGCGATCTCTGCTCGCGCCCTAGCATTATTAGG
>JBBRDR010000182.1:0-5606 GCA_038203745.1 Burkholderiales bacterium
GACCGCCGGTCGCACCACGATGTGCCCGACCGAACTGATGTATGACCCGGGCAAGCCACCCTCCATCGAACTTCTGCCAATCCAGACCCGCGAATCCAACGCCAGCATTAGTGAATACAAGCGCTTCCCCGAGGAATGGAGAACCGTCCCACTCAATACCGACTCACCCGAATCCATGCAGGACACCTTGCGTTCGGTTAGTGAGGTTATCCGAGTTTCTCCGAACGTTGCCGAGCAGCTGGGATTTGCCAGCGGCGACAAGGAAACAGCGGTGGTCCGTGTGGCCGACGACGGCTTGGTCGAAATTCCGCGCTGGCGCCACGCCATCATCAACTTCCCGCATCCTTTGCTGCAACAAGGTCTGGTCATTCTCGACACGCCGGGCCTCAACGCCATCGGCACAGAACCTGAACTGACACTCTCATTGCTACCCAACGCCCATGCCGTGCTCTTCATTCTTGCCGCGGATACGGGTGTTACCCAGTCTGATCTGGCAATCTGGAACGATCACATTGGCACCAAAGGCCGACGTAAAAAAGGACGTATCGTCGTTCTGAACAAAATCGACGGCCTGTGGGACGAACTTAAGACCGAAGTAGAAATCGACGCCGAAATTACCAAGCAGACCAACAGTTGTGCATGGACGCTTGACCTCCCGTCAAGCCAGATTTTCCCGGTATCCGCACAGAAGGCGTTGGTCGCCAAAATCAATGACGACATGACACTGCTCAAACGCAGCCGTCTGCCCGATCTCGAATACGCCCTTTCCGAAGAACTGATTCCGGCCAAGCAGGAAATTGTTCATGAGAATACCGACGCCGAGTTTGCTGACATTTACATGCGCATGCGCGGCCTGCTTGAATCTCGTCTCGCCGGTTTGCGCGAACAGCTCGACGAACTGAACGAGCTGCGCGGCAAGAACAAAGGTGTTGTTGAATACATGATGGGCAAGGTCCGCGTCGAAAAAGAAGAATTCGAATCAGGCCTGCAACGCTATTACGCCGTGCGTAGCGTCTTTTCACAACTGACCAACAAACTCTTTGGCCATCTTGGGCTGGATGCCCTGCGTTCGCTGACAGCAGCGACCCGAGAGAAGATGATCGAAGCCACGTTCTCGAAAACGCTTTCCGGCGCGATGAAGCATTTCTTTGACACCTCGCGTGCCAATCTGACCAAATCCGACGGTGAGATCAGAGAGATCCTCACCATGATGGAAGCCATCTATAAAAAGTTTTCGGTTGAACACGGCCTCAAGCTGGGCACGCCGACCGTTTTCTCGCTGATCCGCTACCAGAAGGAAATTGACCGCCTGGAGCACTGGTGTGACACCCACCTGAACACCATGTTCCAACTCATGACAAACGAGAAGAACAAAGTCACCCATAAATTCTTCGAAGAAGTCGCACTGCAGGTCCGGCGCGCATTTGAACGCGCCAACAAGGATGCCGAGTCCTGGTTAAAAGCGGTTATGGCCCCCATGGAAACGCAGGTACGCGAACACCAGATTCAGCTCAAGCGACGTCTGGAAAGCATCAAACGCATTCATCAGGCCACTGACACGCTTGAAGATCGCATCAATGAATTGGTGCACGTCGAAACCGATCTGGTCAGCCAGATTCATGCTATTGAACAGATCGGCCAGGAGGTGCGCGGCGTTCTGGGGAAATCGGTCGGTCGTCGGAGCCTGCGTAGCGCCGCCTGAAATAACGAGGACAGTTCACAGCTTTGACAGAAGGCCAGGCGGGATAGTCTGCTTCGGAAAACTCAAACGTGTAAAATCTTCCAAGTGCAGTCTCAGAGAGTACTGAGCTCTGCTGCATTTGAACGGTCGCTTTCAGAAATCAGCCTGCTATTTACAAAATCAGCGCCCCCGGTTTTCTGGAGCAGAGGTCATAATAATGAATCTTTTTAGTCTCCATTAAAACGATCAAGAGTTGCCGCCCCAATAGATCAGTTGGAAACCAGCATGACACTGACCATCTCTCCATGGCACTCGCTAAAAAACCGGGTCGTTTTTTTACGCTGACTATTTTCGTCATCAGCATCTGGGGGCTATCGTATTACGCCAGCCGGCTTTTGCAGAAGGACATGGAACACCTGCTGGGAGAGCAACAGTTTTCGACGGCTTCGTTGCTTGCCAGCCAGTTAAATCAGGAATTAGCTGACCGCTTGTCCGCCTTGGAGGACCTGGCCAAAGGAATTCATCCTGCCATGATGTACTCCCCATCCTCTTTACAAACACTCATTGAGCAACACCAGTTCCTCCAGAACCTCTTTAATGAAGGCGTCAGGGTTGCTGGGCCTGACGGAGTTGTCATCGCATCAGATCCACTTGAGCCGGGAAGGATTGGTCTCAACCTGATGGATAGAGATTACCTGATTGGCCCACTCAAGGAGGGAAGGCCCACCATCGGCAGACCGGTCATGGGCAAGGCCACAACTTCGCCAATTATCGTCATGTCTGTTCCTGTTCGTGACATTCAAGGCCAGGTTATTGGCGCCTTGATCGGGGTAACCAATCTGAGCAAGCCCAATTTCCTTGACCACGTCACGGACAGTCGATACGGCAAGACGGGGGGGTATTTTATCAATTCGCCACAACACCAACTGATTATTACCGCCACCGACAAAACCCGCATTATGGAACCGCTCCCGGCTCCCGGCATAAATCCGACTCTCGACAGGTGGAGTCAAGGATTTTTCGACTCCGCTATTTTCGTAAACCCAAAGGGAGTGGAGGTATTAGGTTCTGCTAAAGACATTCCACTGGCGGGTTGGTTCGTGTCGTCTGCACTGCCCACCACGGAGGCTTTTGAGCCTCTCCGTGCCATGCAGCAGCGCATTCTTCTAGCCACGCTCTTGCTGACGCTGATAACTGGCGGCCTGAGTTGGTGGTGGCTGAGGCGTCAACTCTCTCCTCTGCTAACTGCTACGAATGCGCTGTCAACACCGTTAGATGAGAACCTGCCGCCGCAACCCTTGCCGGTCACTCGGAATGATGAAATCGGAATGCTCATTGAGGGCTTCAATCGACTTCTGAAAGTTCTGAGTGAGCGAGAAGAATTGCTGAAGGAGAGCGAAAACCATTTCAGGGATATCTTTGATGAAGCGCCAATTGGCTACTACGAGTTCGATTCTGAAGGGCGAATTGTCAGTGTCAACCGTGCTGAACTTGAGATCCTGGGCTACACTAGGGAAGAGATGCTGGGGCGCTACGTTTGGGAATTCCTTGAGGATATCGAATTTTGCCGGAAGTCCGTTCTGAGCAAACTCGCCGGACATTCGAATTCGGTACAGACGACCGATTTCGAACGGAACTACCTCAAGAAAGACGGCACCCCCGTGCAGCTTCTCATCAAGGATAAAATCCTTCGTGACAACAAAGGAAAAATCACGGGCATTCGCTCTACCGCAATGGACATCACCGATCGAAAACTAGTTAGCGATGCAGTTCGAAAAAGCGAAAACCAGTTCAGAGAAATTTTTGACGATGCCCCTATTAGCTACCATGAGTACGATTCCGAAGGCCGCATTACCCGTGTTAACCAAACTGAGCTGACCAACCTGGGCTATTCCAAAGACGAGATGCTGGGACACTACGTTTGGGAATTCGTTGAAAAAAGCGAACTTTCAAGGCATTCCGTTCTGGACAAACTCGCTGGAATTTCGGTACCGACGTCGAATTACGAACGGAACTACTTGAAGAAAAACGGCATACCCATACCGGTTCTCATCAAAGACAGAATCCTTCGTGATGATGCCGGCAATATCACGGGCGTTCGCACTGCCGCGATGGACATCACCGATCAAAAACGGGCTGACGAAATACTGCGGCTTAGCGAAGAACGCTACCGAGTCATATTCCAGACAAGCACGGATGTCATTTCCCTCAACCAACTGTCCGACGGATTATTTATTGATGTCAATCAAGCCTTCGTCGATACTCAAGGTTACTCGCGCGAGGAGACATTAGGGCACACTTCAGCAGAGCTTAATATTTGGGTTGATCCGGAAGAACGAAACCGTTATACAGAGTTGCTTCACCGGGACTCAAAATGCTCGAATATCGAGGCCAGATTCAGAACCAAAAGCGGCGAAGTGATCTGGGGACTCGTGTCTGCCGCCGTAATCGAACTCGATGGCACTCCCTGCGTGATGTCGGTTAGACGGAACATCACCGAGCGCAAGCAGGCTGAAGAGAAGATTAATCATTTAGCCTTCTTTGACCAACTGACCGAGCTGCCCAACCGAACCCTCCTGCAAGACCGCCTCAAGCAAGCCATGGCCGGCAGCCTGCGCAGCGGTTGTTTTGGCGCGTTGCTGCTGATCGATCTTGATTACTTCAAAAACCTCAACGACACCCTCGGCCACGACATGGGGGATATCCTGTTGAAGCAGGTTGCCCAGCGCCTGACCGACTGTGTGCGCGAAGAGGATACGGTCGCCCGCCAGGGGGGCGATGAGTTTGTCGTGATGCTGGTGAACCTGAGCGAAAATCAAGGTGAGGCCGCGGCCCTGATCGAATTGATCGGTGAAAAAATTATCGCGGCACTCAACCAGCCCTTCGCACTCAAGGCGCTCACGTACAACATCACCTCAAGTATCGGTGCCAGTGTTTTTCTGGGCCAGCAGACCAACATTGACACGCTCCTGAAACAGGCCGATCTGGCCATGTACAAGGCCAAGGAGGCGGGGCGCAACACCCTGCGATTCTTTGATCCGGACATGGCTTTTAATGTGTTGAAACGCGCTGCGCTGGATAATGACCTGCGTGAAGCCCGCCAGAACAAGCAGTTCGTACTCCATTACCAAGCGCAGGTGAGCGGCGGTCAAGTCATCGGCGCTGAGGCCCTGCTGCGCCGGCAACACCCTGTGCGCGGCCTGGTGTTCCCCGGCGAGTTCATTCCGGTGATTGAAGAAACCGGTCTTATTCTACCGATCGGTCAATGGGTGCTGGAGAGCGCCTGCAAACAACTGGCCGACTGGGCCACGCAACCCGACATGTCGCATCTCACGGTGGCGGTGAATATCAGCGCCCGCCAGATCAACCATGCTAATTTTGTCGAACAGGTTTTAATGGTGCTTGATCGCAGCGGGGCCAACCCCCGGCGTCTCAAGCTGGAATTGACCGAAAGTTTGCTGGTGAACAACGTCGAGGACATCATCGGCAAGATGACCACCTTGAAAGCGAAGGGGGTGGGGTTTTCACTGGATGACTTTGGTACCGGCTATTCCTCACTCGCGTATCTGAAGCGTTTGCCGCTCGATCAGTTGAAAATTGACCAAAGCTTTGTCAGGGACATTTTGACGGACTCCAATGATGCGGCGATTGCCAAAATGATCGTTGTTCTGGCAGGAAGTATGGGGCTGACGGTGATCGCCGAGGGCGTGGAGACGGCGGCGCAGCGGGATTCTCTGGCGCAGCAGGGCTGCCATGCCTATCAGGGCTATTTCTTCAGTCGTCCCGTTGCGCTGGATGCGTTCGAGGTATTTGTGAAGCATTCAGCACCACGCGAATAAGCTGACGCTCGTGAACAAAAATATGGATTAATTTCTAAAACATATTTTACGGCGGGGCTGAATCCAAGTCTGAGACCTGCCGGACA
>JBBRDR010000183.1:0-5537 GCA_038203745.1 Burkholderiales bacterium
AATTTCTCCGGGGTCTTGCTGGCTTTCTTTACGGCCCAATACGACAACCAGCCGGCGATGTCTTCGCCGACACCGGGAATGATTCCAACAGAGACACCGATCATCGATGAACGGATGATGTTAAATTTGTTTTTAAACAAAATGCCTAGGCCCTTTTTGACCTCCAGCGATGATGTATTGATCTGCGTTCGTGCTCTGCTTGATACCAGGCCGTAAATAATTTCCGGGAATCCAAACAAGCCGATCATCACCGGAATTAGTGGTACGCCCGACATCAGGTTAATTGAATCAAAGGTAAAGCGTGGATAGGCATTCATTCCGTCCATGCCGATCTGCGAGACGATCAATCCGAGTATTCCGGAGATCCAGCCTTTAAGCGGGTCGGTGCCAGAGGTCAGTTGCCCGCAGATCATGACGCCAAAGAGGGCGAGCAGAAAAAATTCAAACGCGCCAAACTTCAAGGCCAGCAAGGCCAGAAGGGGAGTTAGCAGCATTACGCATAATGTACCGGTCAGGGTGCCCATGCAGGATGATGCAGTGGCGACAAAAATTCCCAAACCGCCCTCGCCCCGCTGACCAATGGGAAATCCCTCAACCGCGGTGGCCGCAGAGGCTGGTGTGCCGGGAATGTTCATTAAAATAGCGGATTGGCAGCCGCCGGAAATAGCGCCAATGTAGACTGCAATCAGCGAAAGAATCGCCACTTCGTTCGAAAGCTTATAAGTCAGTCCGGTGAGCAACGCAACGGCCATGGTTGCCGTCAGACCGGGGAGCATGCCGACGACCAAACCAAAAAATACCGATACCACCATTGTGAACAAACTCATCGGCTGCACAATGAAATGCAGGACACCTAGAAGATATTGCCAATCCATACTGTTATATCCTTATTCCTTGAGTTCGGAGTGCGACAGCAGCTTTCTCAGCCAACCGAATGCGTTCAGTTGCGAAAGCGCCATCAGGATGATGGCGGTGGCAAAAATCAGGCTGATCGGGCGGGTGAAAAATGGCGACGGGTCACCCGAGGAGAGGATCAGTGCCCGGCGCAGACTGTTGTCCGCCATCGGGCCGAGAATGATGCCGAGCAGGAACGGTGCCGCTGGATAGGACATTTCACGCAACAACAAACCAACCAGCCCAAAAATGAAGACCAGATAGATGTCGAAAATGCTGTTGCTGATAACAAATGCACCAACCGTGCACAACACATAAACGATAGGCATCAGGATCGTACTTTTCACCGCCAGAATCTTGACTGTGGCTTTAGAAACCATCAGCGCGAGAAAGACCATGACAATGGCGCTGACGGCCATATAAACACTGATATCGATTACAAAGCCCGGTGATTCGCTCATCAACAGCGGGCCGGGGCGCAAGCCGTGCAGCCAGAGTGCTGCCAGCAGAACAGCCGCGGGCGCACTGCCGGGCACGGCCAGCGAGAGCACCGGGATAAGCGCCCCGCCAATGCAGGCATTATTACCGGCTTCCGCAGCAACGACACCTTCGTAAGCCCCTTTGCCAAAAGTCTCGGGCGTCTTGCTGGATTTCTTCTCCGCCCAATACGACAACCAGCCGGCGACATCTTCGCCGACGCCGGGAATGATACCGACAGCAACGCCGATCGCCGAGGAGCGAATTATGTTCAGCTTGTTCCTCAGCAGAATGCCGAATCCTTTTTTGAATTCAAGGGATGATGTTTTTATACGTGCGCGTGCAGTGCTTGATACCAGGCCGTAAATAATTTCCGGGAATCCAAACAAGCCGATCATCACCGGAATTAGCGGAATGCCCGACATCAGGTTAATTGCACCAAAGGTAAAGCGTGGATAGGCATTCATTCCGTCCATGCCGATCTGCGAGACGATCAGTCCGAGAATCCCCGATATCCAGCCCTTCAGAGGATCGGTGCCAGAGGTCAGTTGCCCGCAGATCATGACGCCAAAGAGAGCAAGCAGAAAAAATTCAAACGCCCCAAATTTCAAGGCCAGCAAGGCCAGTGGCGGGGTAAGCAGCAGTATGCACAGGGTTCCTGTCAGGGTGCCGATGCAGGATGATGTGGTGGCGACAAAAATCCCCAACCCGCCCTCTCCCCGCTGTCCGATTGGGAATCCATCCACTGCTGTGGCCGCTGAGGCGGGTGTGCCGGGAATGTTCATCAAAATTGCGGACTGACAGCCGCCCGATATAGCGCCAACGTAAACCGCAACCAGGGAAAGAATCGCCACTTCGCTCGAAAGCTTGTACGTCAGTCCGGTGAGCAACGCGACGGCCATGGTCGCCGTTAGCCCGGGAAGCATGCCGACGATCAAACCAAAAAACACCGATAACACCATCGTGAACAAGCTCATCGGCTGCACAACAAAATGCAGGACCCCTACAAAATATTGCCAATCCATAGCATCAATCTCCTATGGCAGCGGAACGTGGAAAATCATCTGGAAAATGCCGTAGATGCTTCCAACCACGAGAGCAGTAATGACTATGTTCTTTGTGATGGATGTTGCTTTCAGAATGCCCATGAGAAATATCATGAAAACTGAGGTGGATATCCAGAACGGTAATCTGGGGGCCAGACCGAAGGTGTATATGCCCAAAATCACCCCGCCGAGCAGCATTTCCCGGGCGATTTTTGATTTCCTGAAGCCGTGAAACCAGGATAAGAAATCGCTGCAATTTGCGCGAATCCCGTTGAGTCGAATGCTGCGTTTGAGCAGCAAGGCGCTTGTAAATAGAAGCAGTATGGCCAGCAACATGGGCAGCATGCCGGGAGAAGCATATAAGTCTCCGCCAACGTCGCGCCATATGTGGTAACAATCTACAATCATGACCAGCGACAGAAGCATGAGAGCAATGCTGGTAATAAAATCAAAATGGGTTTGTTTTTCCACGCCCAACTCCTGAGTGTTCAATAAAACCGCCGACAAACGAAAATGTTTTCTATCGCTTGCCGGCGGCTATCTTTTCAGACTGCAATCAGTATTACTTCAATCTGGATATGCCCAGTGTCTCGGGATTGATTTTGGCTGAACCGGCATCAAACAACGTCCACGAAACGATGGACGCGAGTTTGGCTACATAGGCCTGAGCTTCGTTGCCACTGAGTCCCACAATGATCGAACCCTTCTCTGCAGCAAATTTCTTGATGGTTTCGCTCTGAACTGCAATTTTGAAGGCATCATCAATCGCTTTGACGACATTGGCGGGAGTGTCTTTCGGAACCATGATGCCAAAGGACTCACCCATCGGCAGGTAGGGTTTGACCGCAGGAACCGAGTCAGTAATCGCCGGAATAGTAATCGTATCCGACAGCTTGAACGGTTTGTCCATCATGACAGCCAGTGCGTTCATTTTGCCGGCGCGAATGTGATCGACCATTTCCATCAGCAGTTGCGGAACGATGTCGACTTCACCGGACAGGCCGCCCACGATCGCCGGTGCGCCACCCTGGTACGAAATGTGTTTGTAATCCAGCTTGGTTCCCAGTTTCAGGACTTCTGAACCCATGTAACCACCGCTGCCGACGCCTGCTGTGCCGAAAGTGATTTCACCGGGCTTGGCTTTCAGAGCGGTAAGTAGATCAGCCATGGTCTTGTATTTAGCGTCGGAACCACCCTTGGTCACGATAGCATTGGGGGAATACGTAGCAATCCAGAAGTGCCAATCTTTCTGGTCTTTATACAAGCCTTCGGTAAAGCCCCGAACAGGATAGGACGTAAATGCAAGAAGACCGTTCGCCGCAATGGTGTAGCCGTTATGAGGCTTGTTCCACACAGCGATGGTGCCGATTGAACCACTGGCGCCCGGCTGGTTGAGCACAGAAACGTTGGTTTTGAGTGCTTTGCCCATTTCTTCGGCAAGCGCACGGGTGGTCAGGTCGGTGCCACCACCGGGCGGGTACGGCACAACAATCGAAATGTCCTGCACAGGCCATTTTGCCGGCGCTTGCGCAATGCTCAGTTGCGGCCATAGGAATGCAAGGCCGAGGACGCTGGCTGCAGGGATACTCCAAATCATCTTTTTGCTCATTTTCAACACCTCCAGGTAAAAATTACACGCTTGTGATTGAAACGATACGGCCTACTTTGTAAGTACTGACTCACCTTCTGCTACGGTACAGGGGTACAACTGCTTAACCAGATTCATTTCTGGATTTTTTATGTTGTCTAGGAGCATGTTCGCTGCGGTGACAGCCATCTCGTGTTCCGGACGCTGAATGCAGGTGAGGCGGGGACGCAGAATGCCGGTCCATTCCGGCGTGCCGATCACCACTATTGAAATGTCTTGCGGCCAGCGAATGTTGTTGTCCTGAAAATGCTGTAGAGCGCCTTTTGCCGTGTCGTGTTGCCCGAGTACGGCCGCAGTCATTCCTGCAGCAATCAGTTTTTCTGCCATTCTGCGTCCAGCGGCTTCAGATAGTTCGTCTGTCAGAACGAGTTCCTGCTCTGCGCTGATGCCGTATTTACGTAAAGCGGCACGGTAACCATCAACCCGTTCCCGAACATTCGGAATGGGGGAATCCCAGCCCGAGAAAGCAATGCGACGATGTCCCGCTTCAAGCAAATGGGTCGTTGCCAGATAACCGGAATGGAAATTGTCTTGTCCGACGAAATTATGTGGTGCGAAGCTCTCAGGAAATGAGCGCTCCAGAATGACATAGGGAATCCGGTGTCGCTGCAACAGAGCGGTATTGTCTTCACTGGACAGGGCAGGACACAGAATGCATCCATCAATGCGTTGCGCCACCAGGCGTTCAAGAATGATTTGCTCCTGTTGGTGATCTTCGTCGCTGTTGCACAGCGTAACGACATACCCTTGCTGGCGGGCGATGGAAACAATCTCTACGCACATGCGGGTAAAGAAGCTATTGCCGAACTGGGCGACGACGATCGCCAGGATGCCCCGGCGTTTGCCTTTCATGCTGCTGGCCGCGGCATTTTTAACATAACCGATTTCTGCCGCCACCTGCAGAACCCGCTCACGAAGCTCGGGGCGTATATAGCGTTCTGCATTGCTGAAGACGTAGGACACCGTGGCAATGGAAGTCTCGGCCTTCTTTGCCACGTCCTTGATTGTCACGGACCTTCGAGTCTTGTACGTGCTGGTCATGCGCAATGAGCCCCTGTGTGGAAACGTTTCCCCATGGAGATAAAAAATAGAAGGAAACGTTTACATATCTATTATTGTCAATCTCGATTTGTTTGTCAATACACGAATCACAAGCCAAAAAAAAGCCGGCAAAGGCCGTAATGCCGTTCAGTTAAGCCTGAACGGCATTTTATTTTTCGGCAAGCTATTGTAAACATTATAAATAGCTGTTAACTTCTGGCTCGATGCTATCGAGCCAACTTCACGCGACAACGGATGTTCTGCCACTGGCCGGTCTTGACCGGCTGGCCGCGCACTTGCCGTTGGCGTGGATTGAAGAAGCCCTTGCCGTCACCGGCACGGCAAGCATCCGGCGGCGACGACTGCCGGCTGAACAGGTCGTATGGCTGGTCATTGCATTGGCGCTGTATCGGCATCAGTCGATGCCTGAA
>JBBRDR010000184.1:0-5468 GCA_038203745.1 Burkholderiales bacterium
GCTGGTCGATTACTGGGCTGAATGGTGCGGTCCATGCAAGATGATCGCGCCGATTCTTGACGAGATCGCCACCGAGTATGCCGGTCGCCTCAAGATCGCCAAGCTGAATATCGACGACAATCAGACCACGCCAGCGAGCTACGGCGTGCGCGGCATCCCGACGCTGATGCTGTTCAAGAACGGCGCGATCGAGGCCACCAAGGTCGGTGCCCTGTCGAAATCGCAACTCAGTTCATTCATTGACAGCCATCTGTAAAGTCGATACGCTCCGTCTGAAGGTTCAAGCAGTGCGGCATCTCGAAGAGAAAAAAAAGAAGCCCGCGCCGAACTTTCAGACGAACTCCAAAGTCCTAAGCAACGCGCAACATTCGCAGCGCTCGTAACAACCCCAGCATTATTCAGGCATCGCCCCAAACTCCCTCTCCGTACGCGTTTCACATTCTCGCGACAACGCCCAGCGCCGCAAGCGCCGCCCAATTCATTCCAATTCACTGCTATCCACTCATGCACCTATCCGAACTCAAAGCTCTACATGTCAGCCAGCTACTCGATATGGCCGTCACCAACAACATCGAGGGCGCCAATCGGCTGCGCAAACATGAACTGATCTTCGCCCTGCTCAAGAATCAGGCAAAATTGGGTGAGACCATTTTTGGTGACGGCACGATGGAGACGCTGCCCGACGGCTTCGGCTTCCTGCGTTCGCCCGACACCTCGTATCTCGCCAGCACCGACGACATCTACGTCAGCCCGAGCCAGATCCGACGCTTCAACCTGCATACCGGCGACACGGTCGAAGGCGAGATTCGCACGCCAAAGGAAGGTGAGCGCTATTTTGCCCTGGTCAAAGTCGACAAGCTCAATGGCGAGGCTCCTGAAGCCTCTAAGAACAAGATTCTCTTCGAGAACCTGACGCCGCTGCATCCAACCGAGCACATGAAACTCGAACGCGAGATTCGCGGCGAGGAAAACACCACCAGCCGCATCGTCGACATCATTGCGCCGATTGGCAAGGGCCAGCGCGGCTTGCTGGTGTCCAGCCCGAAGAGCGGCAAGACGGTGATGATGCAGCACATCGCGCATGCCATCACGAGTAACCATCCCGACGTGACGCTGATCGTCCTGCTGATTGACGAGCGCCCGGAAGAAGTCACTGAAATGACGCGCTCGGTGCGTGGCGAAGTAGTTGCCTCTACTTTCGACGAACCGGCCACCCGCCACGTGCAGGTCGCCGAAATGGTCATCGAGAAAGCCAAGCGCCTGGTCGAACACAAGAAGGACGTGGTCATCCTGCTCGATTCGATCACCCGCCTCGCACGCGCCTATAACACGGTGCAGCCGGCTTCCGGCAAAGTGCTGACCGGCGGTGTCGACGCCAATGCGTTGCAGACGCCGAAACGCTTCTTCGGCGCGGCGCGCAACGTCGAAGAAGGCGGCTCACTGACGATTATTGCCACGGCCCTGATTGACACCGGCAGCCGCATGGATGACGTGATCTACGAAGAGTTCAAGGGCACCGGCAACCTCGAAATCCACCTCGACCGGCGCATGGCCGAGAAACGCGTCTATCCGGCGATCAACGTCAATCGCTCGGGCACACGCCGCGAAGAACTACTACTCATGCCCGATGTTCTGCAAAAAATGTGGGTTCTGCGCAAGTTGTTGTACAACATGGACGATCTCGAAGCCATGGAATTCCTCTTAGACAAAATCAAGGCCACCAAGAACAACGGGGAATTCTTTGATTCGATGCGTCGCTAAGCACGAAACTTCTTTTAACGCAGAGGCTACAGAGAAAACCTAAAGAACCAGACTCAATTTTCGTATATTTAAATTTTTTCTCTGATTTTCTCCGTGCTCTTCGTGGTTAGCTTAGCTGCTCTCCCCAAGTCCTGATTGCAAATTGCAAAAAAATCAAGGATAATTGACCGCTTTCCGGAGCCGGACACCGACGTAATCCTCATTTACATCGAGCCGGCTAGATTTGACTTACAGGAATTTCCAAGATGAAATCCGCAATCCACCCCGATTACAACGAAATCGAAGTTACCTGCTCCTGTGGCAGCGTATTCAAGACCATGTCGACGATGAAGAAAGCCCTTCACATTGAAGTGTGCTCTGCCTGCCATCCGTTCTACACAGGCAAGCAGAAGATCATCGACACCGCCGGCCGCGTTGAGAAATTCAACCGGAAATACGGTTCAATGCACAAACCGGCTTAAACCGGGCAACGAGTTCACGCGGACTCAGCAAAAAGGCAGCCGCAGGGCTGCCTTTTTTATTTTACCAACAGCCATTTAAACTACTCAACACGGCCATGCCCTTTCTCCCGGAACATCCGCGCTTCAAGGGAATTACCCTGCCGCCCAGTGGCTGGGCGCTGGCCATTTTGCTCACGCTCTACATCTTCACCGGTCTGCTTGGTCACGATCCGTGGAAAACCGACGATGCTATTTCGATCGGGATTGTTCACGACATGCTGTCAAGCGGGAACTGGCTGATTCCTCACCTCGCCGGTCACCCCTATCCTGACGCTCCGCTGTATTACTGGGCGGCTACCGGATTTGCCAAACTCTTTTCCTGGTTACTGCCTGAACATGAAGCAGCACGTCTGGCCAGCGGTCTATTTACACTGCTGGCACTTGAGTTCATTATGCTGGCGGCGCGCGAACTACATGGAAAAACCCATGCGGCAGCGGCACCCCTGATCCTTGCCGGCAGTATTGGCTTCCTGTTCCATGCGCACGAAGCTCAACCCATGCTGGCCGCACTGACAGCAATTTCTGCTGCCTACTGGGCACTTGCCCTGCTGCCACGACGGCCATATTTTGCGTCAGCGGTCTATGGCACGGCTGTTGCCATTGGTCTTCTGGCCAATGGGTTACTTCCGGTACTGACGCTGGTGCCCGTTACGGCTCTTGCCCTTTGGCTGTCCGAGGACAGAAAAAAGAGTTCAGGGGTTCTAGCATTTTCCCTCGCACTGGCCACTTTTATTTGTGCATTGTGGTTATTGCCCCTGTACATGACGTCTCCGCAATACTTTGCTGCACTCGTGGGCGGCGAACTGGACCCACTGATCCGCTCGGTGCAACCTTTTAACAATATCCTGCGCTACTTGAATCTCCTGCTCTGGTACGCGTGGCCCGCTCTTCCGCTTGCTGCTTGGGCGTTATGGTCTAAACGTCGTTTTTTACGTACCCGACAAATAGCCCTTCCATTTTTGTCATTCCTGTTTGTACTGCTCATTTTGGGACTCTCTGTAGAACTGCGAAGTGCACCGGCATTGCTTCTTCTGCCGCCACTCGTGCTGCTGGCCGTTCCTGGCGTCAGCACTCTGCGGCGCGGCGCGGCCAACGCCTTTGACTGGTTCGGCATGATGACCTTCAGCATCTTTACAGTCATCGTTTGGATCGTCTGGAGTGCCATGGTCTTTGGCTGGCCTGAACGGCTGGCACGCCAAACCGTGCGACTGGAACCTGGATTCCTCGGCCACTTCAGCATTCTCGCATTCACCCTCTCAGCCTTGGCCACACTTGTCTGGTTCTGGCTGATTGTGACCAGCCCGCGCTCGCCAATGCGCGGCATCATGCACTGGATGGCGGGGCTGACTCTCTTCTGGCTGCTCATCGTGGCGCTATGGATGCCGTGGATCGATTACGGGAAAACCTACCGGCCGCTTTCCGCCTCGCTGGCCAATGCGCTACCGGCCAATACCAACTGTATCGCCAATGCCAACCTACCCGACTCCATCCTGGCTTCGCTGGATTACTTCAACGGAATACGCACCCTTCCGCTGAAGAGTTCCGACGGGAAACGCTGCAATTGGCTTTTAGTTCACGGCGAACCTCGCGACACGGCAGCCATTTCGGCCGCAGGGTGGCGCAAGGCATGGGAAGGCAAACGGCCCGGCGATCGTCGCGACAGCGATAAATTCCGACTCTACAGACGCGCAGAAAAATCGAGAACTACCGATGTACTGCCTGACCTTCCTGTTGAACGGCCGACTGACGGTGTTTCACACCCTTGATCGGCCTTTGCATCAAAGCCGGATGAAATGCTCGCGGTAGTACTTCAATTCTTCGATCGACTCGCGAATATCCGCCAGTGCCGTGTGTTCGGATTTTTTCACAAACCCCTTGGCCAGATCAGGTTTCCAGCGCCGGCAAAGCTCCTTGAGGGTGCTCACATCAAGGTTGCGATAATGAAACCAGTCTTCCAGTTTCGGCATGTAACGCACCATAAAACGGCGATCCTGACCGATCGAATTGCCGCACATCGGGCTTTCCCCCTTGGGCACGTAGTCCTGAATGAACGCTAAAGCCGCCGCCTCAACCGCCGCCTCATCCAGCATTGACGCCTTGACCTTGCCGATCAGGCCAGACTTGCCATGCGTTGCTTTGTTCCACGCATCCATGGCATCAAGCTGGGCGTCAGACTGATGAACAACCCATACCGGCGATTCGGCAATGCTTACCAGATTGCTGTCGGTCACAATCATCGCCAATTCAATAATGCGCTCGCGTTCCGGGTCGAGGCCGGTCATTTCCATATCCAGCCAAACAAGATGATTTGCGTCCTGTGCCATATAATCTATCCAAATTTCCTAAAAATCTATTTTCTCACAGCTGAATGACCAATACTTTCTCTCTTGCCTTTCTTCTTGCGCTTGTTCTAATGATCACGCTTCGCTTGTGGCTGGCACAACGCCAGATTGCACACGTTCAGGCTCATCGCGATGCAGTCCCTGATCAATTCACAGGACACATTGAATTGCAAGCGCATCAAAAAGCGGCTGACTACACGGTCACCAAGACCCGATTTGGACGATTAGCGCTGACCATCGAAGTCGCCGTATTGCTGTCCTTCACTTTTGGCGGTGGTTTGCAGGCACTGCACGACTTTTGGAGTGTCCGGCTGGATGGCTTAAGTTATGGCGTGGCGCTTATTTTCAGTGTCATGCTCATCTCTGGCGCTATTGACCTACCGTTATCCTTGTACGCGCAATTCGTCATCGAGGAGAAGTTTGGATTTAACCGCATGACACTGAGACTGTTCATTGTTGATTTGCTCAAGCAAACTGCGCTGGGCATCCTTATCGGCACACCGGTTCTGCTCGCCGTGCTCTGGTTGATGGCCCGAATGGGTAATCTTTGGTGGCTCTACGTCTGGCTATTCTGGTGTACTTTCAATCTGCTTATCCTGTTTATTTACCCGACCTGGATTGCGCCGCTCTTCAACAAGTTTTCACCACTCGAGGACGCACCGCTCAAAGCGCGAATTCAAGCCTTACTGGAACGCTGCGGCTTTGCCACCTCGGGGCTGTTCGTGATGGACGGTTCAAAGCGTTCGAGCCACGGCAACGCCTACTTCACGGGCTTTGGCAAAACCAAGCGTATCGTCTTTTTCGACACGCTACTCGGCCGACTGCAACCGGTGGAAGTTGAGGCCGTGCTAGCGCACGAATTGGG
>JBBRDR010000185.1:0-5417 GCA_038203745.1 Burkholderiales bacterium
AAGCCATAAACGCGGCGGAGTCGCAGCCCACCCTCGTCATTGCGGTCGAAACTGACACGCCGGATGGCAACCGTGTCATCGAGCAGTAAAAGCTCTTCCGAAGCACAGGCGGCTTTGGCCGCAGAAACTGCCGCCTCCCGCGCCTTCAAGCTGTCGATCCATAGCCAGGCGCCACCCAACAGCAACAGAAGCCCGAGGCTTTCTAGCATATCCATGCAACGTTCCGGCCACGGTTCACGTTACGCCCCCCTACTTCCCAACCGCACCAAATACTTTTTGCAACATGCTGGAGCCGGTTCCGATCGGGTCTTTGCGAATCGCCTTTTCCTGCTCGGCAATCATCAGGAAAAGCCCATCCATGGCCTTGTTTGTCACGTAGGTGTCGAGGTCGGCATCTTCCTTGTCGAGCAGGCCAAGTTTGGCCGCTTGTCCAGCATACTGATTGTACTGTCCGGCCAGATTCACCTTGGCCGTCGCCTGCTTGACGATAGGGAGAAACTTCACGGCGATAGCCTCCGAGGTGGTGCGCTTGAAGTATTGCGTTGCCGCATCATCACCACCGGTCAGGATTCCGCGCGCATCGTCGAAGCTCATGTTCTTTATGGCGTTGGTCAAAATGGGTTTGGCTTCGACCACAGCCTTTTCTGCGGCATGATTCATTGTATCGATCAGTTCATCCGCCTGTTTCTTCATTCCCATCATACGCATCATTTTTTCTGCGGTACGCGCCGAATCCGGCAAGGGAATTCTCACCCGCTTGTCCCCCAGAAAGCCATTGGGTTTGCCGAGCTGGCCGACAGCCATATCAGCCCCTTTGGTCAGCGCCTCTTTGAGCCCGGACGCTGTATCCTTGCTGGAAAGATTATCTACGCCAGCGGCTGACACCTGCGTGGTGAAGAGCAAAGCGCATACAATCCACAAAATACCGAATGCCTTGAAAGCGTTTGAATCAATGTTCATAAAGCCCTCCTTCAGTGAAGCACGTGTTCCGAGCAAAATATTAATTTATCCCGCAGCCGCCGTTGCAGACCGGTCTTTCATCATACCGCCATTGCGTGCCACCTGAGGATTCAATGGGCCCAATGAACAAAACACACCTCCCCGCCTGGCTACGCCGTATGCTCGATCTGAGCGCCGGGCATCGCTACTATCCGCTGGTCGTCGCACTGATCGCTTTTATTTCAACGGCAACCTTCACTTTCCCTTTTGCCATGGTGTTGATCCCTGCTGTGCTTATTGCACAACGGCGCTGGCTGGTACTTGGCTTGATGTGCGGCATGGCCAGCGGGATGGGTGCCGCCGTACTGGTTGAAGCCTTTAATTTTCTGGGCAAGGAACTGATCGTTGAACGCTACCCGGAGTTGATCAACAGCGAAAACTGGCTGCAGGCGAGTGCGTGGCTGGAAAGCTACGGTCTGGTGGCGCTAGCCGTCGTCGCCGTTTCGCCGATGCCGCAAACCCCGGCGTTGCTCTTCTACTCGCTTGCCGACCCGTCAACCACTGGCGTGCTGTTGGCGGTTGGAATTGGCAAGACGGTGAAATACGTCTCTTTGGCCTGGCTAACCGCCCGCTACCCGGCACGCTTCATCGAGCATCGCTAGTCCTTTAAGAATCCGGCCCGCATTGCCAAATCAATCGACCGGCAGGAAGCGATACGACATCGGGTAGAGCCAGTACTCGCCATTACTGGCCTTGACACCACCGATGATGGGGAAAACAACGCACAGCAGGCCGAGGATGACCAGCAGTGGAATGCCGATCAGGATAAAACTCAGGCAGAAAAACACGATACCCGCGATGAAAGCGGTAATCATCCAATTGGCAACGATGCGCCCGTGCCGGTCGATGACGGCCGATTCATCCTTCTTGATTTGCCAGAGAATGATTGGCACGACGAGGCCGGCAAAGGGAATGAGGAACCCGCAAAGCTGCGACAAGTGCAGCATCAACGACCAGGTTTTTTCGTCGATCGGCGCAGCAGGGGCTGTCGGATACGGATTGGATTTCTCGCTGCTGCCCCCAGTCTGGTTGAGCAACCGGGTCTTGGCCGCCAGATACTCCTCCTCGGTAATCGCCCCGTTCTGCCGTAACTGGTTAAGTTTCTCGATTTCGTCAGCCATGCTCATTCGTATTTCTCCCCAGAGTGGAGTTGATACTGCAAAAAAGTTTCAGGCCACCCCGGCGCTGAACGCCGGTTATTTTGCCCAATAGCAGAATATTATCACCGGGCGGCACGCACTGCCGACGGCATCCCTAACGATGCCATGGGCGCCAAAAAACCTGTTGCGACAATCACGCATGGTTTAAGATTATCTACTTCATCGCGGCTGCCCACGGCTTGCCAGACATCCGGCCGTCACGTCACCGTTCCGCTTTGCATCTCATTTAAAAGGCATGATGATGACTAAAACCTTTGCTTACGTTTCCTGCGCAGAAAGCCGGGAAATCCACGTTTTCTTACTTGATAGCACTTCCGGTGAAATCCACTTGCGCCAACGCTTGAGTACGACAGGCTCACCTTTGCCACTCAAGGTAAGCCCGGATCAGCACGTTCTTTATGCGGGAATGCGTTCGGAGAATGGCCTTGAGGCCTTCGGTATCGACCAGAACAGCGGCGAGCTTATCGCACTGGGTGGCATTCCGGCGGCCGGCCGGCCGGCCTATGTTACCTGTGACAACAGAATGAACGTAGCTTTCTCTGCCTCCTATGGCGACGACCTGCTTGAAGTTTTTCCTCTTGATGGCAAAGGTGCACCTCAGGCCGCCAGCCAGATTGAAAAGGACTTGCCGCACGCTCATGCGGCACTGACGGATGCGAGCAATCGCTGGCTGCTAGCGCCGATTCTCGGTGCGGACCAGATTCGGGTTTACCGGCTGGAAGACAGCGGGCGTATCACGCCAAATGATCCGGCAATGACCACCGTACGATCGGGCAGCGGCCCGCGCCATCTGGTTTTTTCACCTGACCAGCGACATGTGTATTGCCTGAACGAAGTCGATAGCAGTATTGATGCGTTTGATTTTGATGCCACCGCCGGCACGCTGACACTGAAACAATCGGTGAGCATTTTACCGCCCGATTTTGCTGGCAAGCCATGGGCCGCCGAGCTGCGAGCCACGCCTGACGGGCGCTTCCTGTATGCCACCGAGCGCAGGGCAAGCACCATAGCTGCGTTTGCAGTTGATGTGCAAAACGGCCTGCTGACACTGATTGATCATATCCCGACTGAAACGCAACCGCGTGGCATGGGCATTGACGCCTCGGGACAATGGCTGATTGCGGCCGGCGAATTATCCAACCGCCTGACCGTTTATGCCATCGACACGGCTACCGGCCGCCTGACCGCCCGGCAAAACCACCCTACCGGACTCGATCCGATTTGCGTCGAGTTCGTAACATTGACGTAAGGCAAGACAAGCGCCCCCCGGATTGAACTAACGCCGACGTTGCAGCCCGATACGTAGCCTGATCCTCGATCGTCACCGGTAGGACACGGCCAACTTAATTTCTGCGGGCTCAATGCCTCGCTGCGTTTATTTCGTGAGCAGCACGTTTTAGCTACGCCACACGCTTTTAGCTTTTCAGGCCCCTATCCAGAGCATAAGTTGCATCCTATTTATGCATTATGGTTTCTTCTATTGTCCGCTTTTCGGCATCCTCACGGAACGACACTTTCGGCCATAACCAGTCAATGACGAATTTTCTCCAAATCGGTCGTTGATTCTACTAATGGATGCAATCCATAGCTCAGGGTCATGCTTTGGATCTGGGCTGTTTTTTCAACACTGATTTTGCAGTCATCAAAAAAGCCTCTGTGGCTGGACTGACTTGCTCCCTGTTTCTTACAGCCAAGCCTACCGTTCTTTTTGCCATTGGACTCAGAGAGCGTTGAACGACGCCTCTATATTGAGAAGAAAACTCACTTGGCAATGCAAGTTTGGCAACGATAGAGACTCCCTCGCCGTTTTCTACCATTTTTACTATTGTTATGATCTGAGAGAAGCGATGCCGAATCTGGGGAATAGCTCCGGCGTCTACAAACAGTTTTTCCACCAAAGTGGAACTACCCGCTGTGGTCATAATGAAAGGTGAAGCACTGAGATCAACAAGGCTCACCGTCTTGTTATGTGCTAAAACGTGGCCAGCCGGAATCAGCGCGATGAGTTCATCTTCAACCAGTGGAACAGTGTCAAATCGCTCGTCCGGAAGTACGACGAAGCCGACATCGACTTGTCGATCGAGAATCCAGTTGGCTACCTTATTGTCTTCTCCCTCGTCGATAAAAATATCGATGCCGGGGTGGTTTCGCCTGAACTCTTCAAGAATTACAGGCAACAATCTCAACGATGAGGTTGGTCCGAACGATCCCACTCTGAGTGTTCCGCGACTCAGCCCGCGAGTTGCCGTAAGTTCCTGTTTGATTGCTTCGTTCTCGCCAAGCATTCCTTTTGTGTGAAGAAGAAGGCGCTTTCCAATTTCCGTTACTTCAATATCGGATTTTCCTCGCGCGATTAAGACAACCCCCCATTCATTCTCAAGTGACTTTAGTGCGTGTGATACGGCGGATTGGCTGATGCCGAGGCACGCTGCCGCCGCAGTAAATCCCCGCAACTCCGCGACCAAAGCGAAGATCTCCAATTGAGTGATAGTCATCGATAGCACCTAAAGTCATGAGTGATTGCTCATTTTCTCATGATATTGAATGAGCGTTAGTCTTGCTATCAGTCAAAGGGAATAGGTCCCGAGATTTGTAGAGGAGCAGGGGTTTATGGATGCAGGCAGCTCAAACGGGACGGCTCGATTGGATATCGCAACTTCAGCAGTGGGCATACCCACATGCTCGATGCTGCATGCCAAATTGGTCACGATGGCTTTCTTTTGGGGAGGAACGTTCATTGCGGGCAAGGTGTTAGCGAACACCTTACCTTTCTATATAGCCGGGTTTGGCCGATTCTTTATCGCCGTACTATTGCTGCTCATCATCGTAAGCCGCGCAGAAGGAGGATTACCGCGTCTAAACCGATCACAGCTCATGACGACGGCCGCTATGGGGTTTACCGGCATCTTTATGTACAACGTCTGTTTTTTGGGCGCACTTTCTCGCATTCCTGCCGGGCGCACGGCCCTGTTCGTCAGCCTGACTCCAATTGTCACTGCATTGGCTGCTAGAGCTATCTTTCGCGAGCGCCTTGGCGCAATCAGATGGCTTGGGGTCGTCATTGCATTCCTCGGTGCTTTGATCGTTATCTCCAGGGGAGATCCCGTTCGCGCTGTTCTAGGGAAACACCGAATAAGTGTCAAAAGGAGTGAACGATTCTTTTGTCATATGGTCTGATGAAGAGTTCTGATCACAAGGGTTGCGACGATGAAGCAAATGACGCTGGCGGCAACAAAAGGATTCGAGAAACACAACCGG
>JBBRDR010000186.1:0-5261 GCA_038203745.1 Burkholderiales bacterium
GATAGAGTGTCTGGCACGTGTTTTGTCTGCAGTGGCCGATATCACTGTTGTTGCACCCGAGCGGGATCGCAGCGGTGCCAGCAATTCACTTACGCTCGATCGCCCGCTTTCCTTGAAGCGAGCTGCAAATGGTTATTACCACGTTAATGGGACTCCAACGGATTGCGTGCATTTGGCTGTGACCGGGATGCTCGATGAGTTGCCCGATATGGTTGTTTCCGGCATCAACCACGGCGCCAATATGGGCGATGACACAATCTATTCCGGCACGGTAGCTGCGGCTACCGAAGGCTTCCTGTTGGGTGTGCCGTCACTTGCCGTTTCATTGTGTAGCAAGGTGGGGGAGCATTTCGAGACGGCGGCGCGCGTCACTCTTGAGTTGGTGCAGATGATTCAACGTCAGAATATGCGTGAGCCGCTGCTGCTTAATGTCAATGTCCCGGATGTGCCTTACGAAGAACTGCGTGGCAAGGTCGTTACGCGATTGGGTAAGCGTCACAAGGCTGAGGCTGTGGTGCGCACCCTGACACCGCGTAATGAGACGGTATTTTGGGTCGGAGCCGCTGGTGGAGCGCAGGATGCCGGGGAAGGCACTGATTTCCATGCGGTTAGCAATAATCAGGTTTCCATTACACCGCTACAGATCGATCTCACGCACAACGCACAACTCCCGCTTATTCGTAACTGGCTGGCGCAATGAATCGAGGTGTTTCCGGAATTGGCATGACTTCTCAGCGCACGCGCACGCGCATGATCGAGCGTTTACGCGAGGAGGGTATTCGTGACGAGCGGGCTTTGGCCGCCATTGCTGCTGTGCCGCGCCATGTGTTTGTTGAAGAGGCTCTGGCCTCCCGTGCTTACGAAGATTCGGCGCTGCCACTGGGTTTTTCGCAAACCATTTCACAACCGTTCATCGTGGCCAGAATGATTGAGGTCCTGCGCGAAGGTCGTGAGTTGGGCAAGACACTGGAAATTGGGGCGGGCTCCGGTTATCAGGCCGCCGTGTTGGCACAACTGACAGACGAGGTTTATGCCGTGGAGCGGATCGAGCCGCTGCTGGCCAAAGCCAAGCTCAATTTGCGGGCGATCCAGCAATTCAAGGTGCGCCTGAAATATGCCGACGGGCAGTTCGGTTTGCCCGAAGCGGCGCCCTTTGATACGATCATTGTTGCCGCTGCTGCGTCGCACGTCCCACCTGCGCTTTTGCAGCAACTTGCGCTTGGTGGCAAAATGCTGTTACCGATAGGTTCGAGTGCGCAGTATCTTCTACTGGTTGAGCGCCGAGCCGAGGGGTATGTTGAAACCCGCCTCGATAGCGTTCGTTTCGTTCCGTTACTCTCAGGGGTCGAATGAAGAATAATCGTTTTTTTGCCAAGCCGGGTCTGATTGCCGGCCTTGCCATCGTGTTTGTACTGGCCGGTTGCGCCAGCAAGTCTCCCGCCCCGGTATCTGATCGCGGCGGCCAGCAGACTGTCTTGGATCCCAACACCTACACCGTCAAGAGTGGCGATACTCTCTACAGTATTGCGCGTGAACACGGCATGGACTACCGAGAGCTGATTGGGATGAACGGCATCGATAGCCCGAATCGTATAACGCCAGGAAGAGTTCTGAAGGTCAGACCTCCGGCAGTGACAGCTTCCCCGATAACTTCCGATGTGGTGGTTTCCCGACCGATTTCTACAGATCAGGTCGTGGAAAAACGACCGCTGGGTTCCAACGTAGAAACCCTGAAGCGTGAGCCCAAGGCAGGTAAGGAGCCTTACTCGGATCAGGCGCTGGCACAGGCACAAAGTCAGAGTCAGCCCAAGACCACAGATTCGGTGCCACCCGTAGTCAAGACCGAGTTCAAGCCTGAAGTCAAACCCGCAGAGACGCCTTTAAGTGGTGACGAAATCGCCTGGATCTGGCCGGCCAACGGCAAGATGATAGGTGCCTTTAGTGAAGGCGGCAACAAGGGTGTTGATATTGCCGGCAAAGCCGGTGATCCGGTGGTCGCTGCGGGAGATGGCAAAGTGGTTTATGCAGGGACAGGTTTACGCGGCTTGGGCAAATTGGTGATCATCAAGCACAACAATACCTACCTGTCGGCCTATGCGCACAATCAGACCATTTTAGTTAAAGAAGGTCAGATCGTGACCAAGGGTCAGAAGATTGCCGATATGGGCAATACGGATACCGATCAGGTTAAGCTGCACTTTGAAGTCAGGCGTCAGGGCAAGCCGGTCGATCCGCTTAAGTATCTGCCGCAGCACTGACCATGTCCAGCGACTCTGGTTTCGCTGAAGATGAGATGCCAGCCGATGTGGCGTCCATCGAAGAACTTCTGGCTGAACCTGAAGACGAGTCGGGTGATGCTGCTGCGGCAACACCGGAAGTCGAACTGCTCAACGATGTTACCCAGCATTATCTTAACGAGATAGGTGCTAAACCTTTATTCACCCCGAAAGAAGAGTTTGATTGGGCGTGTCGTGCACGGAACGGCGAGTTTGAGGCTCGGCAACGGATGGTTGAGCACAATCTGCGGCTCGTAGTGAACATTGCCAAGCACTACCTCAATCGCGGTATTCCGCTGCTTGATCTGATCGAGGAAGGCAATCTCGGCCTCATTCATTCGATTGAAAAGTTTGACCCGGGGCGCGGGTTCCGTTTTTCGACCTATGCCACCTGGTGGATCCGGCAGAGCATTGAGCGGGCGATCATGAACCAGTCGCGCACCATCCGCCTGCCGGTGCATGTGGTCAAGGAAATCAATCTCATTTTGCGCGCGGTGCGGCATCTGGAGTCCGCCAATGGCAGAGAAACCAGCCTTGAGCAAATCGCCCATCTGATCGACCGGCCAATTGAAGACGTGCGTCGTGCGCTGGCGCTCAATGAGCATATTGCTTCGCTTGATGCGCCGCTGGAAATTGACCCCAATCACACTATTGCCGATGCCATTGCCGATGACAATGCAATCGATCCGGAAGCCCTGTTGCAGTCGAATGAGGTTGGTGATCTGGTGAAACTCTGGGTTAATCAATTGCCGGAGAAGCAACAGCGCGTGCTTGCTCGTCGTTATGGTTTAGGCGGTGAAGAAATCAGTACCCTGGAAGATATTGCGGCAGATCTTGACCTGACCCGTGAGCGCGTCCGCCAAATTCAGATTGAGGCCCTTGATCAACTTCGCCGTGTCATCAAACGTGGTGGAGTGACGCGTGACAACTTGCTCTGATGAGATTGAATGCTATTAACCACGGAGATCACGGAGAGAAACAAGAACTTGATTTGATATGGAATGCCAATCAAATGTATTTGATGGAAATGCTTTTTGTTATTTTGCTTTTCTCCGTGGTTCGAATCGTCGTTTCATGATTTAAGGAAGTTTGAAATGGGCAATAAAGTAGCGATATTCGATTCGACTTTACGGGACGGGGCGCAAGCCGAGGGGATTTCGTTCTCGGTGGAAGACAAGTTGAAGATATTGGAACTGCTCGATGCGCACGGAGTGGATTACATCGAGGCCGGCAATCCCGGTTCGAACCCCAAGGATCTGGAGTTCTTCGCCCGCGTTAAAACCATTACGCTGAAACATGCCAGGCTCGCTGCTTTTGGCAGTACGCGCCGCCGTGACATCAAGGTAGAGGATGACAGCAACGTTCAATCCATGTTGTTGGCCGATACGCCGGTTATTGTCCTCTTCGGCAAAAGCTGGGATTTCCACGTAACGGACATCATCCGTACCACGCTGGAAGAAAACCTGGCCATGATCCGCGATACTGTAGCTTTCTTCAAAGCCAAGGGTAAAGAGGTCGTGTACGACGCCGAGCATTTTTTTGATGGCTACAAGAACAACCCGGAGTATGCCGTCCAGACAATGCAGGCGGCTGTTGATGGCGGTGCAGATTCCTTGGTTTTGTGTGACACCAACGGTGGTACGTTCACCTCTGAGGTGGCCGAAGCCGTAAAGAAGATGGTGGCGCACTTCTCTCTGCCCATCGGTATTCATGCCCATAACGATTGTGGCATGGCGGTAGCCAACAGTGTGATCGCTGTCGAGAGCGGTGCGCGGCACGTTCAGGGTACCTATATCGGTTTCGGTGAGCGCTGTGGCAACGCCAATCTGTCGACCATCATTGCCAATCTGGGTGTCAAGCGGGGTTATGACTGCCTGCCGGCTGACCAGTACACGAACATTACCCACATGTCGCGCCATATTGCCGAGATTTCGAACATCACCCTCAATGAACGCGATCCGTTTGTTGGTAACTGCGCCTTTGCCCACAAGGGTGGTATGCATATCGACGGCGTGAACAAAGCGTCGCATTCCTTTGAACACATTAATCCTGAACTGGTGGGTAATCAGCGACGCTTCCTGATGAGTGAAGTTTCAGGCCGGCGCATGATGCTTGAAAAAATCTGGGCAGTTGATCCGACGATCACCAAGGACGATGCCGCTACGGACAGCATCATGAAGCGCCTGAAAGAGCTGGAGCACGAGGGGTATCAGTTCGAAGGGGCTGAAAGCACGTTCGAACTGGTTATCCGAAAACAGCTCGGCAAGTACCGGCCCTTTTTTGAACTTGAGCACTTCAAAATCATCGGAGAGCACCCGACGAGCGGAGAATACAGTTCTTCCGCCATCATCAAGATCAAGGTCGATGGCAAAGATGAGATTACAGCAGCAGAAGGTGATGGCCCGGTGCACGCGTTGGATCGTGCCTTGCGTAAGGTTCTGGACTCCTTCTACCCTGAGCTCTCCAATGTGCATCTGACGGACTTCAAGGTACGGGTTATCAATGGCAAGGATGCAACCGCTGCGAAAGTTCGCGTACTGCTGCAATCGACGGATGGTAATACCGTTTGGACGACGGTGGGCGTTTCAACCGACGTCATCGAAGCCAGCTGGATTGCCCTGGTGGACTCGATTGAGTACAAGTTGTTGAAGCTGGAAGATGCGAGGGCGCCGGCTTAAGAGAAAGTTTCCAACCGGGCGTGCCGTGGAAACCGCGCCCCAAGGGCAATCTTCACTATGCAGGGCATCGCTCAGGGCGCATGGATAGTCATTCCTGCGGCATGGTTTTGCAGACCGCCATTCCATGCGGCCTGCAGGGCTGTCATCAGTTGGTCGTTTTTACCTGTGCCTCGCGTAGCGCCTCGGCGAGTTGAAATACTGACATGGCATAGAAGCTCGACCGGTTATAGCGTGTAATCACATAGAAGTTGTCGAAGCCGATCCAGTATTCGGTGGGCTGGCCGGGGATGACGAGGTCAATCAGCGC
>JBBRDR010000187.1:0-5236 GCA_038203745.1 Burkholderiales bacterium
AGAAAAACTGAAGGCCATGCACGCTAAAGGCATGCTCTCGGCGCGCGAACGAATCCGCGAATTGTTTGACGTTGGCACCTTCCAGGAAATTGGCATGCACGCCAAGCACAACGCCGTTCACTTCGGCATGGAAGATCGTGAACTGCCGGCTGACGGGGTAATCACCGGTTCCGGATACCTGGGAAACAAGCAGATTGCTGCATTTTGCCAGGACTTCAGTGTAATGGCCGGCACCCTTGGCAAGATGCAGGCACGTAAAATCACTCGGACCATGCGCTATGCCCTGAAGGTTGGGATTCCCGTCGTGGCTTTTAAGGATTCTGGCGGGGCGCGCATTCAGGAAGGCGTCGATGCCCTCTCCGGCTATGGCGACGTGTTCTATTGCAATGTTCTGCTCTCGGGTGTCGTTCCTCAGATCGCCGTCATTTGTGGCCCCTGCGCCGGCGGCGCGGCCTACTCACCTGCATTGATGGATTTTGTCATCATGACACGCAAAAATTCCTACATGTGTCTGACAGGACCCGAAGTTATAAAATCCGTCACCGGCCGCAAGACAACCATTGAAGAAATCGGCAGTGCGGAGATGCATGCTTCGGTCAGTGGCAATGCCCAATTCATTGCTGAAGACGACCAGCACGCCATTGCATTGGTCAAGCACCTTCTGTCCTACATGCCGTCCAATAACACCGAAGATCCCCCGCACGACCTTTCAGCTCCCATCGACGAAGCAGCTGATCAAGGGATTAACGATCTTATCCCGGCAGACCCATCTGAACCTTTGGATATGCAAGCGATCATCCGACGCCTGGTTGACAATGGCGAACTACTCGAAGTGCACGCCAACTTTGCACGCAACATCATTGTCGGGTTTGCCCGGTTTTCCGGGGTCATTGTCGGCATCGTCGCCAATCAGCCAATGGTGATGGCCGGCGCACTTGACCTCGATGCCGCCGACAAGGTGGCTCGCTTCGTTCGCACCTGCAATGTGTTCAACATCCCCTTGGTCACACTCGTCGACGTTCCAGGCTTCCTGCCAGGCGTTGAAGAAGAGCGGGGCGGAATCATCCGTCACGGCGCCAAGATGCTTTTTGCCTTCGCCTCCTGTACCACACCAAAGATCACAGTCATTCTGCGCAAAGCGTATGGCGGATCCTATCTTGCCATGTGCAGTCAGGAACTGGGCGCCGATATGGTATTCGCCTGGCCAACTGCGGAGATTGCCGTAATGGGGGCCGATGCGGCTGTAAAGATGCTCTATCGCAAAGATCTCGAAAAGGCCGAAGACCGTCCGGCGCGTACCGCCAAATTGGCACAAGAATACCGCGATGAATTTGCCTCACCTTACGAGGCCGCTGCCAATTTCTACATTACTGACGTAATCGAACCCTGCAATACCCGTGCAACAGTTTCTCTCGCGCTGCGTAAGACATTGGGCAAACGAGAACTGCGCCCTAGCAAAAAGCACGGCAACATGCCGATGTAAATCAAAGAAAGCCAACAACCATGCTTAGTCTAGCCACTATTAAAGCCCTTCAAATTTACGGCATTTCCATCGTCATCTCGATGCTTGTTGCTGTTTTGATCAAAGTGCTGGTTGCAGTTACAGGCCGCGTCAAACCGGTTGCCAAAGTGATAGAACCCCCGAAAAAACCTGCACCATCGATTGTTGAGGGCATTCCCGAAGAAGTCATCGCAGCGATTTCTTCTGCAATCGCCGTCGTAACGGGTCGTCCGCACCGCATCCTGCATATCTCTGAAAGCAATCGATCTTGGACGAATGAAGGTCGCGCCGCTCAACATTCCCATCAGCCCAGACACTAATCAAGGAGCATTCAACATGCAAAGGCTTTTCAAAATCAATGTAAATGGAACGAATTACGATGTCGCTGTTCTCGAAATCAACGACGTCACCGCAGAAATAATGCCCAAATACACCCCGACCGCACCGGTGCCGGCCTCCATCGCATCACCTGTCGCATCACCTGTCGCTGCACCTGTCGCTGCACCTGTCGCTGCACCTGTACCCGTACCAGTGGCTGCGGCAGAACCTGCACCTGCCGGATCCGGCGATCAGTGCGCCCAGATGAGTGGCGTTGTGGCCAGCATCCTGGTCAAACAAGGTCAGCGCGTAAATGCAGGGGATCGCATCCTGGAACTGGAAGCCATGAAGATGAAGATTCCGGTCATAGCCACTTGCGCTGGAAACGTCACAAATATTATCGTCAATGTAGGTGATGGCGTTGAAAGAGGACAAGTATTGCTAACCCTCGAATGAAGCGATTCTTTGCCTTCACTTTCCAATAAACAACAAAATCAGGCGAATCACAACGCCTGCCATTTGGCCTGAACCGTATGGAAACCCTTAATTTTCTCGACCTTTTTCAGGGCATCGCCACCCTGATTGCTTCCGAGCCAAAAATAATGATCGGGCGCATCTTCTTGATGCTGCTTGGTTTTCTACTTATTTATCTCGGTTCGCGCAACGTTCTTGAACCCCTGCTGATGATCCCGATGGGGCTTGGCATGTCATCGATCAATGCCGGCGTGATGTTTCTGGAAGGTGGAAAGATGGGGACACTGTTTGTCGACCCGCTGATGTCAGAAGCGACGGACATTGTCAACATCATGCAGGTCAACTGGCTGCAACCGATCTACACCCTGACCTTCAGCAACGGCCTGATTGCATGCCTTGTTTTCATGGGCATCGGCGTTCTGCTTGACGTAGGTTTCGTCATGGCTCGGCCATTCCAGAGCATGTTCATTGCCCTTTTTGCCGAACTGGGAACCATCGCTGTTTTCCCGATCGCCGTCGCCCTCGGCCTTACCGAGCAGGAAGCCGCAGCCGTTGCAACAATCGGTGGCGCCGACGGTCCGATGGTCTTATTCACATCACTGGTTCTGGCCAAGCACCTCTTCGTCCCGATCACGGTTGTCGGCTACCTGTATCTAGGGCTGACTTACGGAGCCTATCCTTATCTGATCAAGTGGTTAATTCCGAAAAAACTCCAGGGAATCGACATGTCGGCGGATCCGAGCCCTACGATCAGCCGATCACAAAAACTCCTCTTTGCCGTGGTCGCCTGTACGTTGCTCTGTCTGCTTTTCCCGGTTGCCGCGCCGCTGTTCTTTTCCCTTTTTGTTGGTGTCGCCATACGCGAAAGTGGGCTGGAAAATTTCACCAATTTGCTCGGCGAGACGTTCTTGTACGGCGCAACCTTTTTCCTTGCCTTGACTCTGGGCGTTCTGTGCGAAGCCAGCACTTTGCTTGACCCGACGGTACTCAAGCTGCTGCTACTCGGTATCCTGGCGCTGCTGATTTCAGCTCTCGGTGGAATTGCCGGTGGCTACATCATGTATTTCGCAACCGGCGGCAAGTTCAACCCGATAATCGGCATCGCCGGCGTCAGTTGCGTTCCGACAACGGCCAAGGTCGTTCAGAAGATCGCAATGCAAGCCAACCCATCAGCAATCATCCTGCCGCAGGCTTTAGGCGCCAGTATCAGCGGGGTAATTACTTCGGCCATCATCGCCGGTGTTTTTATTGCCATGTTGCGCTAACGTTATCGATTTCTAACATTTATATTTTTAGTTTCACTGGAATCTTTTCTTGTTTTATTCTGTCCGATGGCATCGCAACAACAGCAGGCTGTAATCGTTTCAGTAGTTCACATCTGTAAACTGGATTAAGCTATATTCTTTGTGCTTTGATTTGCTTTGTAAGCTTAGATGTTAAAAATTTGATCGTGGGGAGGGTAAGTAATCATGTCTGTTCATTTATATTTTTCTCTCATCCCCGAGGCGCTGATTGCTTCCAACCTTCCACCAGAGAAGTTCGGGCAATATTACGCAACGGGTAGCAGCTACAAGTCCAAGGGACAGTGCCTGTTCTTTGAAGTTGACCTAAGTTTTCGCAGCGAATATTTCGATATCGAAACAGCCATTGAGCGCTGTGTTCCTACGGCTGACGGCACCCCAAAACATTCAGTCTATGTTTCAGTGTATCGGGTTCTGGAAAACCTCCCGGTCAGCGCTCTGGGCAAACTATACCTGACCACGTCCTATGGCCACACTTTAGGCCTGGAGCGTGGCGAGATGCTTGCGGACACGGAAAACTGCCTGCATTTATATCAGGATCTGGCACCGGTCAACAGTCTGGTTGTCAGCAATCTGGATCCGGTCGCATTCTATGAAAGCGTTACCTCACGCCCGACCAAATTTATCCGTTTCCCCGGACTTTTCTTTGTTGAACTCGAACTCGATGAACTGGCAAAAGACCCGGAAAACGGCCAGGCCAACGACCTGCCCTACCCGTTCATACATCACCTGCGCGAGGCATTGATGGTTCTTAAACCAAGAGCCGATGACAAGCTGAATACAAAAGACAGCAAGATGGTTAACCGGGTGCACTCACTGGAATTCCCCTACCGCATGGTCAAAAATGGTTTCTATGTCGGCAATGGGGCTGATCTGGCGTTTTATCCCATGTTGTCGCACCAGAAGCTGCGGGATGAATACAACCAATGGTGGCGCTCGGCCAACATTTAAGCACTATCCAAGCCGAAATAGCTTTCAAAACGCCGCCCTTAGGGCGGCGTTTGTGTTTTCAGACTTTTTCCAGCCAAGCAAAATACGTAAGTTTACGTTAAAATTCAGGGCTCAAGCAGAAAGATCGACCACGCAACCGGATTAACCGGCCAGCAAATACAAGGAAGTACATGACCCGCCATACCAAGATTGTTGCCACCCTAGGGCCCGCATCGCGCGACCCAATCGTCCTCGAAACACTTATCCGTGCCGGCGTTGACGTCGTACGGCTTAATTTTTCGCACGGCAAAGCTGAAGACCACATCGCACTTGCTGCCAGCGTCCGTACTATTTCGGCCAAAGTCGGTCGCCCGGTCGGCATTCTTGCCGACCTGCAGGGCCCGAAAATTCGCATCGGCAAATTTGAATCCGGCAAGATCAACCTTGAAACCGGTGACCATTTTATCCTTGATGCCAAATGCGAAATGGGCACACAGGAACGTGTTGGCCTTGACTACAAGGATCTACCTAAGGACGTCAGCTCGGGCAATGTGCTGTTGCTCGATGACGGACGAATAGTACTTGTAGTCGAGCGTGTCACCGGCCATGAAATACACACCACCGTTCGGCATGGCGGCGATCTCTCGAACAACAAGGGCATCAACCGGCAGGGGGGTGGCTTATCAGCCCCGGCGCTCACCGCCAAGGACAT
>JBBRDR010000188.1:0-5217 GCA_038203745.1 Burkholderiales bacterium
ACCAGGCACCCCGGTCGTCTTTGAGTTCGTCGAGCGCCAGCCGGGCGAATGGGTGATCACCAGCATCAAGCCGCTGCCGAAGGGTAAAACGCTAACCCAACCGGCTCCCCCGGCACCCTCCACCAATCCACACGCAGGTCATTAAAAGACATCAAGGGAGTTGCTGAGCATGCTGGCCCAAATTATCGACTGGTCGGGCAGGAACCGTTTTCTGGTTTTGCTCGCCACCTTGTTCATCGTCCTCTGGGGCACGTTTGCCGTGCTCAGGACCCCGATCGATGCGCTACCCGACCTGTCTGACGTTCAGGTCATCGTCTACACGGAGTTTCCCGGCCAGGCACCACAGGTGGTCGAGGACCAGGTGACCTATCCACTCACCACCTCGATGCTGACGGTTCCGAAGTCAAAGGTCGTTAGAGGCTTTTCATTCTTCGGCGTCTCGTTCGTGTACGTCATCTTTGAAGACGGGACCGATATCTACTGGGCGCGTTCGCGCGTTCTGGAATACCTCAATTTTGCTTCAAGCCGCATGCCCAAGGGTGTCACACCGCAAATCGGCCCGGATGCTACCGGCGTCGGCTGGGTCTATCAGTACGCGCTACTGGCCAAGGACAAGACGTTGGCCGAACTGCGCTCGATCCAGGACTGGTTTGTACGCTATCAACTGACCAAGGCCCATGGTGTGGCTGAAGTCGCCTCGGTCGGTGGCTTTGTACAAACCTATCAGGTCACCGTCGACCCGGTGAAGCTCCGTTCCTACGGCATTCCGCTGATGAAGGTGGGCCAGGTCATTCGCGACTCGAACCGGGACGTCGGCGGCCGTGCGGTGGAAATGGCTGAAACCGAATACATGGTGCGCGGCAAGGGTTATCTGCGCGGGATTGCTGACATCGAACTGTTGGTCGTCAAGAGCGACAGGGGGACACCGGTCCTGATCCGCGACATCGCCCGTGTCGAACTGGTGCCGGATGAGCGGCGCGGCCTCACTGAGCTCAACGGCGAAGGCGAAGTTGTCTCCGGCATCGTGATGGCGCGCTACGGCCAGAATGCTCTGGAAGTCATCCAGAACGTCAAGGACAAGATCGCCGAAATCGGACCCGGCCTGCCCGAGGGCGTCACGGTCGACACCGTCTATGACCGCTCCGAACTGATTCACCGCGCCATCGAAACGTTGAAGCACACCTTGCTGGAAGAGTCGATCATCGTCGCGCTGGTCTGTATTGTCTTCCTGCTGCATGTGCGCAGTGCGCTGGTCGCCATCCTGATGCTACCGGTCGGCATTCTGATATCCTTCATCGCCATGCGCCTGCTCGGCATGAACTCCAATCTGATGAGTCTGGGCGGCATCGCCATTGCCATTGGCGCGATGATCGACGCGGCAATCGTGATGATCGAGAACGCGCACAAGCATCTGGAACGACTGCCGGCAGAGCATACCCACAATGACCGTGCCAATGCCATGCTGACGGCATGCAAAGAGGTGGGTCCGGCGCTGTTCTTTTCGCTGCTGATCATCACCGTTTCATTCCTGCCGGTGTTCAGTCTGGAAGGCCAGGAAGGCCGTCTCTTCTCGCCTTTGGCCTATACCAAAACCTTCTCAATGGCCGGCGCCGCGCTGCTCTCAATTACGCTGGTTCCGGTGCTGATGCTCTATTTCATTCGCGGAAAGATCATGCCGGAAGCCAAAAACCCGGTGAATCGTTTCCTGATCTGGGCTTATCGGCCAATCATCAGTTGGGTCATGCGCTGGAAGGTCGTGACGATCCTCATTGCCCTGCTCGCTCTAGGCGCAACGATCTATCCTGCATCCAAACTGGGCTCCGAATTCATGCCAACGCTCAACGAAGGTTCCTTGCTCTATATGCCGGCTTCGCTGCCCGGCATGTCGATCACCAAGGCCGCCGAACTGATGCAAACGCAGAACAAGATCATCAAGAGTTTCCCCGAAGTGGCCTCGGTCTGGGGCAAGGCCGGACGGGCCAACACGGCCACCGATCCGGCGCCGACCGAGATGTTTGAAACCGTGATCAATCTCAAGCCGCAAGAGGAATGGCGGGCGGGCATGACCACCGACAAGCTGATCGCCGAACTCGACCACGCACTGCAATTTCCGGGCGTGGCGAACTCATGGACGATGCCGATCAAGGCGCGCATCGACATGCTTTCGACCGGTATCCGCACACCGATCGGAATCAAGGTCTTCGGCAAGAACCTCGCCGAGATGGAAGTGCTGGCCAAACAAATCGAGGCCGTAGTCAAAAAAGTGCCGGGCACGTCGAGCGCCTTTGCCGAACGCATCACCGGCGGTTTTTATCTCAATATCGAGCCGGACCGTGAGCAACTGGCACGTTACGGCCTGGCCGTCGGTGATTTGCAGGACGTGATCGGCACCGCGCTGGGGGGTGAAATGGTCACTACCACCGTCGAAGGCCGTGAACGTTACGGCGTGACGGTGCGTTATCCGCGTGAACTGCGCTCCGACCCGCAGCAGATTGCCCGCGAAGTCCTGATCCCCACGATGGGCGGCGCCATGATCCCGCTCGGGCAACTGGCCAAGGTGGTGATCGCCAAAGGGGCACCGGGCATCCGGACCGAAAACGCGCTGCTCTCGGCCTACATTTACGTCGACATCCGCGATCGCGATATCGGCAGTTACGTGGCCGAGGCCAAGCGCGCCGTCGCTGAACAGGTGAGCTTCAAGCCCGGTTATTACGTGACCTGGAGCGGCCAGTTCGAGTACATGCAACGCGCGATCGAGAAGATGAAAGTGGTCATCCCGGTGACCTTGCTGTCAATCTTTCTGTTGCTCTATCTTAATTTCCGGCGCATCACTGAAACGCTGATCGTCATGCTCTCGGTGCCGTTTGCCTTGGTCGGTGGTGTTTGGCTTATGTGGCTTCTTAATTACAACCTATCAGTCGCTGTCGCGGTGGGCTTTATCGCGCTGGCCGGTGTCGCCGCAGAAACCGGCGTCATCATGCTGATCTACCTCGATCAGGCCTGGAAAGACGTCAAGGGACACTGCCGTGCCGCAGGGCGGGAACCGGGTGTTGCCGATCTGTACGGGGCGGTGATGGAAGGCGCTGTCGAACGCGTGCGACCAAAAATGATGACCGTCGTCGCCATTATGGCCGGCCTGCTGCCGATCTTGTGGGGTAGCGGCACGGGTTCGGAAGTCATGAGCCGTATTGCCGCGCCGATGGTCGGCGGCATGATTTCATCGACGGTGCTGACGCTGGCGGTAATTCCGGCGATCTACGCGCTGGTCAAGCAATGGCGAATCGATCATCAAATGGAGAATTAAGCCTAATCGCAATTTGCGCTAAACGCGGGCGCCTTGAGCGCCCGCCCATTCTCAATGTTCAGCGCACGTCTTCAAGCGGTTGCAGGCCAATGGTTCCGACCAACGCAGCACGATAGTCTGCTGATCCGACACGAACCCATTCGGCCATCACCTTGGCACGCCGCTCGGCAAGCTTCAGCCGTGCCACTGTTTCGGCATTGTCAGGACGACCGAGGAACTCGTCGAGCGACGCCATGGCACGCGTCAGCCGTGCCTCGTCGCTGCGTTGTTTGGCATCGAGGCGCGCGCTATACCAGTCGCTGGCCAGGACGCTCTCACGGGTGAAGATCGAACGCACCTCGGGTGCCTCCAGGCCATACCCACTCTTGGTGCGACCGTAGGCCATGATTTCGAGCAAAGCTTTGAGCGGCGGACAGGCAAGCGAAACCGTACCGTCAGTGAAGTAGCTCTTTGCAACACGTTGATGTGTTGCAATGATGTTGGCAACACCCTCGGCGAATACATCCATATCCTGCAGCTCAGGACGCAGGATTTCATCCGTAAATACCGAATGCGGATGCAGAAATATGCGACCAAAATAGAGACTCGCAAACTTGGCGGTCAACCGGCACCCAAGACGACTGGCCAGAACAGGCTGGCCACGGTGCTCAAAGTCCGTCATGCGCTCCATCGCACCGTTGGCAATCAGGTTCTGCGCATCGCGTTCGCTCGGGCGCATGCGCGCGAATATTTCCGGCACCAGCAAACTGACATCGTGATCGACGCGAACGTTTGGCCCGACATGCCCTGCCGCCGAAATCCAGCCGTCGTGTCCGGTAAGCGCAAACGATACGAACGCGGCATTCAAGTCAATGATTGCCGGAAGCATGTTGAACGGCCCCTTGGTCAACGCGCCTTCAGAGCCAGCACCGGTTGTCGAAGGCGATTTTCCGGTCATCGAACTGATGTACTCGATAAAGAGCTCCGGCAACTCCATGTAATGCAACGGGTTATATGGGCAAAGTGGGCGGATACCTTCGTCGGCGGGGTTGTTGCGTCGACCGGTCGCCACAATATGGACGGGGGTAATCAGCGGTTCATTACTTCCCTGCTTGCGGAACAGGCGCATCGCCAGTTCAGCGGAAGCCGTTTCGTCCGGCTTTGAAAGATCAGTTCTCAATTGAAGATAGCGTGGATTTTTCGTCGGCTTTCCATCAACCAAACGGGGGTGTGCAGAGGATACGAAATACCCGGGCGAGGAACCTTCTGCTGCATCGGCCGCCCCTTGGATCAGTCGCTGCATGGGTTCGGTATAGGCGCTGAAACCGATGGCATCATCGACCAGTTCCCGGGCGTCGCTTGCGACCAACGGTTCAAAGTTGGACATGAAGGCATTGGGTAACGCGATGTCTGCTTCGGCTTGGCCGTCATAACCTCGGTGTATTGCGTCGTCTGGCCTTTGGAAGAGATGGCGCTCACAGTTCTTGACATACTTCTGTGAATGCTCCCCGGGGCTCCCGGTAACCACTCCGGCCGGAACGACGACGCTCGCCGTGATGTCATCTTCTGTCTGAACCTTGATCGCAGGATGATAATCATGGCGCAGACCGAATACGCGCCATGAGCCGTCCCTTTCGAACCCCATACGCAGGGTATTGACAATCAGTTTGCTGCCGTCAAGCTTGAGCGAATAACCCTGACGCCCATTGATGACATCAACCGAATAATGCTTCCGCCAGTCATCGCCCCATTCCGGACGATGAAAGCGCTTGATGACGAAAACGAGTTCCTTGATGTGTTGCGGTATGGCCTGCAGCCAGGTGTTGTATCCGTCGGAATAGTCACTCGACGGGGTGAGTAGCTTGATGACGCTTCCCATCGAGCGTTCGCTACTGAGAAGCAAACGCTGATCGATGCCATTCTTTACCGGATCA
>JBBRDR010000189.1:0-5213 GCA_038203745.1 Burkholderiales bacterium
GGCGATAAGCATCGAAGACTCTTATGTCAAATTAAGACCGGAGAACCCCATGAAAGCCATCGACATCAAGCTGGCAACGACAAGGGCGATCGGGGTGCCTTGGAAGGCTTCAGGAACACTTGCCAGCGCGAGTCGCTCGCGCAGCCCGGCGAAGATGATCATCGCCAGAACGAAGCCCAGTGAAGAACCAAAGTCAAAAACAACGGTTTTTACGAAGCTGTGTTGTTCCTGAATGTTGATCAGCGACAGGCCAAGCACGGCGCAGTTTGTTGCGATCAGCGGGAGGTAAATTCCAAGGGTCTGGTACAAGTGGGGTGCCATCTTGTGGATGACCAGCTCTGTGAACTGCACGACAGCGGCAATGACGATGATGAAAGAAATCAAGCGTAGAAAGCCCAGCCCGAGCGGTGCCAGTATCCAGTGTTCAATGATCCAGCAAACCGAGGCAGCCAGAATGATCACGAAAGTTGTCGCCAATCCCATTCCGAGTGCGCTGTCGATGCGCCTTGAGACCCCCATGAACGGACATAAGCCAAGGAACTTGACGAGCACGACGTTGTTGACCAGTGCGGTTGAAATCAGCAGGGCAAGGTAATCACTCATGTTTCTTTCCGGGAGGGCTATGCTTCCTCCGTATCACGATTCGTGCCACCCCGGAATCCATATCAGGCGCCGTTACTGTGCGCCAATGCCAAACCCTGCACCTAAAAGGGGTTTTATGGCTTTCAGCCTCATTCTCAAGGCAGTATCGACCGGCGCTTTGTAATGTCGCAAGTCCTACACTTTGCGGGGAATGCAACACGGCCGGAGTCGTTTTTCGATGCTGTCGTTCGCAATGGCACGAAAACTGCATATCCATCCCTATCGAAGGGGAATCTCGTGACCATTACCAACCGAAAAACCGGAAAAGCCGCCGCGCCCGATATTGCAGATGGCATCTTTCAGCAAGCCGTGGAGCAGGCCGATATCGCAATTTCAATCGCCGATACGGACGCCAACATTCTGTACGTTAATCCTGCCTTTACGCGGGTGACGGGTTACGCGCCAGAGGACGTGCTTGGCGTTAATCATTCACTGCTCTCAAACAAATCAACGCCGGGCGAGGTGTACGATGAATTATGGGCGGTGATTTCCAGAGGGCTGCCCTGGAGCGGCCGTTTGATCAATCGTCGCAAGGATGGTGGAAAATACTTGGCAGATCTGCTGATTACCCCGGTACTTGATGCGACAGGAGGCATCACCAATTATCTGGGCATTCACCGTGACGTTACGCATGTGCATCGTCTTGAGTGCGAAGTCGGCGACCAGAAGGCGCTGATTGAATCGGCTGTCGACTCGGCGCCGGTAGTCATCGCCCTGCTGGACAGCGAGGAGAGCGTCGTGCTCGACAACCATGAGTACAAGAAACTCATGGGCGATTTACGCATGGTCGAACCGGCCGCTCTGATTCTCAATGCGGTTCGTGCCGACATGGGGCGCGGCTTGGGTTCGCCGCAGGAAGGGCGCCAGGCCTTCAGAGAGCGTGAGATCCGTATCGATTCCTCCGGCTCACCCCGCTGGTTTTCGTGTTCCGGGACCTGGGTGCAGCGCAAGGACGCCACGGCCGACGCATTTTTTAACCGCCGTAACGACCTTCATCTCTTGCTGGTGGCGAAGGAAACGACTCGATTGCGCGCCGAACAGGAAAAAACGCGTATGGCGTTGCTTCAGGCCATGATGGCTGAAGAAACTCACATCGACGGTTTGCGCGAGACCCTTTCCGCGGCCGTGTTCAAAATTGAGGGGCCACTCAATGTTATGGCCTCGGTGATGGGCACCATCGAGAGGCGCGGCAATAATCCTGCCGGATCGGCGTTGATCGAGGCGCTAAATGCAGGCAAGGAAGCGCTTGAGTCCCTGCGCAGCGTGATCCCCGAGCATCGACCGGAGTCACGAACTTCCGTGAATCTCAACGAGGTGATGCGCGATGTGCTTGATCTCACCACAACGCGCATGCTGGCCGCTGGCGTTAGTGTGCTGTGGCGGCCTCAGGCCGTGATGCCGGCGGTCAATGCCTACCCGAACCGGATGCGGTCAATGTTCAAGGCGCTGATCGATAATGCGATCGATGCCATGAACGTCAAAGGCTGGCGTGAACGCGAACTGCAGGTGACAACACGCGCCGGTAACGGTGGTGTCGAAGTGCTGATTGAAGATTCCGGTCACGGCATTCCGGCAGAATTGCGGCTGGAGGTATTCGAACCCTTCTTTTCGACACGCAAGGCCGACGGTCGACATCTTGGTACCGGGCTGTCATCGGCACAGCAAGTCGCGGCTGACCATGATGGGGTGATCGAGATTGAAGTGGCAGAGTCCGGCGGTTGTCGCGTCCGCGTCGTGCTGCCGGCACAGGGCAGGGCTTGAGTATGGTTAATGAAACGGCTTTACCTGGCCTGAGCACACTGCGCCGCATCGAGCTTGAGACACTCTATCGTGTGGGTGAGATTCTGTCGCGCTCGCTTGATTTTCGGCACACCTTGCGTGAGGTTCTGGCGGCACTCGACGAGCTGGCCGGCATGAGCCGCAGCATGGTGACCGTACTCGATCCTGAAAGCGGCGATCTCGTTGTCAATGCCGTCAGTGTCGAGGATGAAACAGTAAAGCCCGGGCAGGCCTCCGTGCGCTACCAATCCGGCGAAGGGCTGCTCGGTCTTATCCTTGACGAAAAGCGCACCATTGCACTGGCGCGAACTAGCGATGATCCCCGCTTTCTCAACCGGCTCGGAATTTATGATCGGCGCCTGCCTTTTATTGCGGCACCAATCAGCCTTGGTGGTGCACTGCAGGGTGTTCTGGCCGTACAGCCCAATACGCCGGATGATGGCCTCCTTGAGGAAAGAACGCGTTTTGTCGAGATGGTCGCCAATCTGATCGGCCAGAGCGTACGTCTGTCACTCGATATCGAGAAAGAAAAGCAATGCCTGGCGGAAGAGCGCGATAGTTTGCGCCGTACCGTACGTCACCAATACGGCTTTGATAACATCATTGGTCACTCGACGGTTATGCGTCGGGTTTTCGACCAGGTGCGCATGGTGTCTCGCTGGAACACCACGGTATTGCTGCGTGGCGAAACCGGCACGGGCAAAGAATTGATTGCCAATGCCATTCATTACCATTCGCCACGTTCAAGCGGCGCCTATGTGCGTCTGAACTGCGCCTCACTGCCGGAAAATTTGCTCGAGTCAGAACTTTTCGGGCATGAGAAAGGCGCGTTTACGGGTGCGGTTGCAGCGCGTCGGGGCCGCTTTGAGACGGCTAACGGCGGCACACTGTTTCTGGATGAAATCGGCGAAATTTCGCCTGCTTTCCAGGCCAAACTATTGCGTGTATTGCAGGAAGGTGAATTGGAGCGTGTCGGCGGCAGCCACACCATCAAGGTCGATGTCCGCGTGATCGCCGCGACTCACCGTGATCTTGAAAAAGCTGTCGATTCCGGCGAGTTTCGCGAAGATCTTTACTATCGCCTCAACGTCATGCCCATTCTGCTGCCGCCGCTACGTGAGCGGCCCGAGGATGTGCCGGAAATTGCCCGCTTTCTGGCTGATCGCATCGGTAAGGTGCAGGGACGGCGGGTCACGCTGACTGAGGCGGCCGTCCGGCGCCTCACCCAGTACGCCTGGCCGGGCAATGTGCGTGAATTGGAGAACTGCCTGGAGCGCGCAGCAGTTATGTCCGAATCGGGCAGTATTGAGGCGGATCTGATACTGATTAATCGCCAGCGTGAAGCGGCCGTGCCGCCTTCATTCTCCCGTTCGCCGTTGCCATTGAGTACATCGACGGCTGTGCCGGAAGACGACCTGCCTGTTGGTGCCTTCGATCACGGCGTGGATGAACGCTCCCGCGTCATCAGCGCTCTGGAGCAGGCCGGGTGGGTGCAAGCGCGCGCAGCACGATTGCTCGGCATGACGCCACGGCAGATTGCCTATCGCATCCTGACCCTGGATATTGAAGTGAAGAAAATATGATGGACGCTGAAGAACCGCTATACCTCTGCCTCAACTACTGCATTCAAGATCAGGACACCGGCCACTGCCTGACCTGTGGTCGTCCGCCGATCCCGGTTACACCATTCAACCCCCAATCGTTTTCGGGCCTGTCGCTATTGAATAAAATAGTTTTTAAGAACGAAGAAAAAACGCCGGACAAGAAAGAAGACGGCTGCTGAATATGGGGGGATGACCCTAGCGCATCACGGGTAGTCGGTCACGGGGTAAGGACGAAGAATAAGGGAAAGGCCGCAACGCCTTCTCTGGTGGCATTAGATCAATTCTGACAAGATTAAATCGGGAACAAAGCAAAAGAAAAATGGCGCGAAAATCCGCGCCATTTCTTTGTTCAGCATCCTGTCAAAAAAGGGTTTTTCTACAGCCTCAACGTCTAAGTTGAGGGGCAACCGGAGCGTAGCGGAGGGAAACAAAATGCGCAGCATTTTGGCTGACCCGTTCGAACGATAGGTTGGGCGTCACTTCCACTTGAGATCGAGCTTCCGATTCGATGTGGCACAATCTCTGAGATACAGATTGATGAGGCTTTGATATGGAATGCCCACACCTTCAGAAATGGATTTGAAATAGCGGATACTTTCTTCATCCAGACGAATCGTAATTTGCTTTTTGAGTTGTGCGGCGTAAGGATTTTTGACTGCTTTTGAAAAGTCGTATTCGGAGCGCATGGCATTCACCTCTCGTAAATTAGTACTTCTTTGTGTGTTGCCTTTCGTGCGGAAATGAGGCGAATGATGCGTCCTTCTGCACGATAGCAATGACAGACGACAAGAAGCTTCAAATTTGAGCTATAGCCCAATAGAACGAATCGCTCTTCTCCAATGGAGTGGTCGGGGTCTGGAATTAACTTGGCACGATCATCCAAAAAGACGGATTTTGCTTCTTCGAAGCTCAGGCCGTGCTTCTCAACGTTGGCTTTTGCCTTCGCCTCATCCCATTCAAAGTGAAGAGTGCTCATTCCCGTACTGTAACTACAGTGTAGTTACAGGTCAAGGCTGGCGTGTGAGCAAGATCAAGATCAAGATGCCCAACGTTAGAATTCACCGGCGATGCGTGGCTTTATCGCGCAGCGTCCGGTGGAATGATGGGTTGAACGAAGCCGCTACGCGGAGAGATTCCCCGGTGGTTCCCCACGAATTATCCTGCATGACCGTTTCTTCGTTCCTGAGT
>JBBRDR010000190.1:0-5147 GCA_038203745.1 Burkholderiales bacterium
TCAGCCGTTGGATAATCACCTCCGAATACACTTAGGCTTTCGCGCTGCCCGCAGGCCACCTGCGCCACATAGGGCATCAAGTTGCTGGGAATGCCCGAAGGCAATTCGCCGATCAGGCCACTTTCGTGCGCGCCCACCGGATTGAAATAGCGCAAGCGGGCAATTCGCCAATCCGGATCGGACTTTGCCAGATCGTCCAGCATGACCTCGATCATCAACTTGCTGGCACCGTAGGGGTTGGTTGCCGAGCAGGGGAAATCTTCAGTGATGGGTACCGAGGCCGGATCGCCATAAACCGTGGCCGACGAGCTGAAGATCAACGTTTTGACGCCAGCTCCGACCATGACGTCACACAGCGCCAGAGTACTTCCGATATTGCAATCGTAGTACTGCAATGGTTGCGCCACAGACTCGCCAACCGCTTTCAGCCCGGCAAAGTGAATCACGGCATCAATTGGATGACGCGAAAATACAGCGCGCAACAATTCGCGGTCACGCACATCGCCCTCGAAAAACGCGGGACGTTTGCCGGCGATCTGCTCTACGCGATCAAGGACTTCTCGCCGGCTGTTGGAAAGATTGTCGATCACGGTAACCTCATGCCCTGCCGCCATGAGCGCAACACCCGTGTGCGAGCCAATATAGCCGGTACCGCCAGTTACGAGAATGTGCATTTTAAAATCACCCGAATCATTGCAATTGTGGAGAATACTCTGGCACAAACGTTTGCAGCTTCAACTTGAGTTCGTTCGAAGTCGAAGGGGCTTGATTATTCAGCCAGATATCCAGATTGTTCGTCCATTCGATATCCGGCGCCGACTCGGCTTGTGCCACACGCAGCTTCGGGTGGGGAGTTGGAAGTGTATGCTCGCTATCTGTCAGTAATTCTTCGTAGAGCTTCTCGCCTGGGCGTAATCCCGTAAACTCAATCTTGATTTCGTCTTCCGAAAAACCGGATAGCCGAATCATGTCGCGCGCCAGATCAGCAATCCGGATCGGCTCGCCCATTTCAAGAACGAAGATCTCGCCGCCTTGACCCATCAACCCTGCTTGCAATACTAACTGCGCTGCTTCGGGTATCAGCATGAAATAACGAATAATATCGGGATGGGTCACCGTCACCGGCCCGCCACGCTCAATCTGTTCTCGAAACTTCGGGATGACCGAACCATTACTCCCCAATACATTGCCAAAACGAACCGTAACAAAGCGCGTTCCTTCTTTCTGCAACCCGCACAGAACGCGTTCGGCAAGGCGCTTGGTTGCGCCCATGACATTGGTCGGATTGACGGCCTTGTCGGTCGATATCTGCACAAGCTCTTCGACACCGTGACGCTGAGAAGCCTCAGCGACACATTTTGATCCAATCACATTATTTCTTACGGCCTGCCAGGCGTTCTCACCCTCCATCAGGGGAACATGCTTGTACGCGGCAGCATGAAACACAACCGAAGGACGATACATTGAAAAGGTCTGATCAAGAAGCGCCGTATCCTTAACGTCACCCACAATGCAGGCAATCGAAATGGATGAAAACTTCTGCTGGAATTCCTGATCGATCTGGTAAAGCGCGAATTCTGAAATATCGAATAACACCAGCCGACGTGGATTGAACTGCGCAATCTGGCGCACCAATTCAGAGCCGATCGACCCGCCGGCCCCCGTTACCAGGACAACCTTGGCGCAGAGCCATGCACTCAGCCCTTCACCATCAAGGACAACCGGCTCACGCCCGAGGAGATCCTCCAGCTGGACTTGGCGGATCTGTGAAATCGCCACCTTGCCTGCCAACATATCCTCCAGGCTTGGCACGGTCAGCACCGACAACCCGGCCTGAACAGCCACTCCCATGGCGCGCCGCCTCTCAACAAGAGGCGCTTCAGGCATAGCGACAATTGCCTTCGTAACCGAAAGTTTGCCTGCCCATTTGGGCAGCTCGTCGATCAAGCCGAGAATTTTGACGCCTCTCAATTCATGCCCGAGTCGTGACGAATTTTCACTCAGCAAACCAACGACGCACCAGGCGGGCGAATTCGCCAATTCCCGAAGCAAGCGTTCGCTCGCATCTCCGGCACCCAGAACAAGCACCGGCTCTCCCGTAATCATCATCCGCCCGTATAGCGAACGATCACGCCAGGCGCGATAGGCAAAGCGGCTACCGCCCATGGCCAGAATCAGAAGTATCGGGTGTAGCACCAACACAGAGCGTGGCACAAACGAAATAGAGAGCATGAATACCGCTACCGCTACCAGCACCGACGATAGGGCTACAGCAAGAATGATGCGGCGAAGGTCCATTAAACTGGCATAGCGCCAAATGCCGCGATACAGACCGAATAGCCAATACACGGGCCCATGAATGCACAGAACGAGCAACAGCGCCTGACCCGCGCTGAACAGGTAGAGTTCAGGGAGATCGAGGTTGAAGCGCAGCCAGTAGGCACCGAACCAACACAAAGCTAGAGCAAGCAGGTCGTGCGTAAACGCGACCAGACGGCGAGAGATCAGGGAGGAATCAATCAAAGAAAATATCATTACCTGGCAAGACGTTGGAAGCGATGAAAGTGGCGTCATTTTACGCCAAAACAGACAATGATCTGAGCATGGATTGGCGGACTTCAATGAGCATGACGCCTGGGCCAACAATCACGCGGGGGTTCTCCGTAGCGCGGGCACCCGACCGGTCAGTACAATATTTCTATTGATCCGGTCCGAGAAAGAATAGCCCCGTTTGGGTTGAGCCTGTCTAGGCTCGTTCATCCTTCTGCTAGCTCAGGATTGACTTCAGAATTAAACAGGCTGGATCAAAAGATAAGCCGGGTCGAACTTTCCCGGACGATACCCAAAATCGAGGGTTGCGTCACCGTGGTCAAAGACCAGGTCGACCTGCATTCGTAACGCCATGTCGGATGTCATATGAGCAAACCGCGGATGCAGCCGGGCGAGATGCACGGCAATCCTGAATAAGGCTATCGGTATGCTGATAAAAACCGGGCGCCGCCCCAACGTTTCGAAAATGCGACGCACCATGTCGACATAAGCCAAGGTTTCGCCCCCACTTAAATTGTATGCCTTGTTGTAACTTGCGGGGTTAGCCAGACATTGAATACAGGCCGTGGCAAGGTCGAGCGCATTGACCGGTTGCCGGCGTCCGCCGGCTGAACCTAGCAATGGAAAAAAGCCGAGCTTTCTAATCAGGCGCGCAATATCCGCCACATTGCGATCGCCACCAGCCCCGCCGTAAATAAGCGTAGGCCGGAAAATTGTCCATACGATACCCAGTCGCTCGCATTCTGCGACGACGAGATTCTCCGCGGCTACAAGCTTTCTAACGACTTCAAGCTCATACGTGCTTGCCGATGCCTGCTTGGTAAAACGGCTTGTCGAACTGAACGCAATAACGCGCCGCACGCCACGGGCGTGGAATTTACCGAGCCAGCCCGGAAGCAGCCAAAGGCTAGCCGTATGAACCAGTACGCCGGCTTCGATGTCCGGCAGCTCAAGGTTTTTATCAGCCAGATTGAGAAAATCCCAAGATGCACAGTCTTTGCATGGGGCCGGATTCCGGCCTAGCGTCCTAACCGGGACCCCATGTTCATACAGCGCCGGAACCAACAATGAACCGATACTGCTCGTTGCGCCCGTGACAAAGACTCCACCATGTTGACTTGCCCACATAAGTTATTCAACCATCCGTCGCTGTGCGATTTTCTCTAATTCGGCGTCGACTGAAATCCGAGGTTCCCAGTCAAGAAGGCGCCGTGTTTTTTCAATATCGACCTGCAGCGTATCGCAAAGGCGTTGAACCATATCCTCCTTGCCGATCATATGCCCCGCCAACCTCAACACGAACATTGGCACTGGCAGCAATCTTAATGGAACATGCAAAGCCGCCGCCGTACGCTGCAACAAGCGCACGACCGTCAAATCTTCGCCATCGCTCACAAGGAAAGTCTGGTTGACTGCCGCTGGATGGTGCAGGCACGTTACGATGAGGTCGACAAGGTTATCCAAAGCCACAAAGCTGCGCTGACTATCCATTGCACCAAGTGGTAACGGCACGCCCTTCAGCAACCAATTTATCATCGTTTGGAAGTTCGCTTTGACGCCGGGCCCGTAAATAAGAGGAGGCCGGATGATAACGACCTCCAGATCGGTTTGCGCTGCAAGTTGCATCAAAGCCTGCTCAGCCTCGAACTTCGATATTCCGTACGCATCAACCGGTCGTGGCTCATCATCGGCCGTAAACGGCTGGCCGAAGGGTGTGCTCTCCCCGTTGACCTTGACCGAACTGACAAAAATAAAACGCCGCACGCCAGCCAAAGCAGCCTGTCGAGCCAGGTTAAGGGTAAGCGCCACATTTAAGCGGCGAAACTCTGCCAGAGGGTCGACTGCGGTCTCGTAAATTTGGTGTACGCGCGCCGCTAGATGCACCACGCTGTCGACCCCAGAAAATGCTGCAGCCCAATCGGTGTGTTCGTCGAGCGTCCCCATCGCCATATAGCGAAGAACATCGGACTGTACAATCTCGGAATCCTTGCGAACCACACCCAGTACGTGGCAACCCCAGGATGGCAAATCGGCGCAAACCGCCTGACCAACGAATCCGTTGGCCCCCGTAACGAGCACCCGTCGACCTAGGCCAATAGATGAATCCGACTTTGTTGTATCCCTGGGGCAGGGTGTTATAGATGGCAGTTCGGCGGCTGGTTTGCTGCAGAAGACTCCGCCCCATTTGCGCCAGTAGAGCCACCCTGACCTGACCGTGACCAGCATAGATTGCAATGAATGGTGCGTGTCGCGCGCCCACTGGTTCACAACGCGAACAGCGGGAACATAAACTACGCGGGCAACCTTGAGCATTCGGCGGCCGATATCCGCATCCTCGAAATGCAGGAAGTAGTCCGGGTCGAAGCCTCCTATTTTCAGGAGCGGTTCGGTGCGAAAGAACATGAAACAACCGGTCGGATACTCCAGCGGATGAATCGGTTTTTCATAGTCGCAATCACGCATCTCGAATTTATCAAAGACAACACTCAGCCACGATTTAAAACATGACGGCGAGAAGCTGCGTAGAAACATGATCAGCAAGGTCGGGTGGCGCTTGCAAAGGTATTGACGCTCACCGTCTTCTCCGAAAACGGCGG
>JBBRDR010000191.1:0-5118 GCA_038203745.1 Burkholderiales bacterium
ATGCATAAGACTATTTTGTTCAGTCAAGCCTTGTGCAACAACTTCCCCCCCAGAGAGCGGGTTGTTGTTTTGGTACAACAAAAAAAACAAACAATGCATTGAGCCTGTAAGAACATTTTAGGTACCGCGATCATTGTGGCAGAACACGCCACCAGTGACTATCAATTTGCACCCAATTATCCGTAAATACCGTGTCGTCCACCGTCCCTGCCGGCATCCTTACCCCTTGCAGGTTGGTGAAGGTGACGGCCACCCGGGCCTCGCAGTTTTCTTCCGCCGGACAGGCGACTGACTTGACCTCGGCGGTCAGGAAGGTGGCGATAGGCTGGCTGCGCAGGATGTGCTTTTCATAGGTGTAGCGCACGCGATAGCCGGGCGTCATCAGCGCATAGGTGGCCTTGTAGTCGTTGGCAATGACCGCCCGCCAATAGTCCAGTGCGCGGTCGGCAACTTGTTGCTCCGGGGTTTTAGACGCGGCAGCCGTGGTTACGCAACCGGCCAGAGCGGCCGCAAACAGTGTCGCAGCAACGGATTTCATCAATATGGACATTTGTTCCATGGTTCGTGGTTTTTTCCTCTTGGCTACTGTCAGTAGTTCGATAAATCAAACGCCCAAATAACTGACGAATAAGGCGCCTGATTACAAAATATTGCGGTATTTCTCATACAGACGCAAGACCTTCGGCACATAAGCCTGCGTTTCACGATAGGGCGGTATCTTTCTGCCATGCCGGATCACGGCATTTTCACCGGCATTGTAGGCGGCAATCGCAAGCTCGAGATTGTTGTCGAACATCACCAGCAGGTCACGTAGATAGCGAGTGCCACCACGAATATTCTGCGCGGGATCGAATGCGTCCTTGACTGCATAGCGCTTGGCCGTGCCAGGCATGAGTTGCATCAAACCCTGCGCCCCAGCTTTTGATATCGCAGCCGGGTTATAGCCAGATTCAGCATTGATGACAGCATGAACCAAGGCCGCATTAATGCCAACCTCATCGGCTGCCAATTCTATTTCCGGGGCGTATACAGCAGCATTGCCTTTCACCACCGGAGAACCCGCACGGTTTTTACTCGCCGCCGCCGCCACTTCCATCAAGGCGGACAACCGCTGGAATTGGTCATGCGTAGGCGTGTTGGTGTAATGCTCCACCTTTTCCAGATCGGTGAAGACAAAGACATCAGCATGCACTTGGGTAACCATAACAAACAGGATGATGGAGAGAATTTGCGACACGGCTTTACCAGACTGTAAACAGACGGGGGATTAAACACACGGCAAATTTGTTCTGGTTGTAACTTCTGATTTACCGTCATTCCGGCACGGGGTAAGACGGAATCCAGTTCAATCGTCTAATCAATGTTAACAGCCTGATTAGATGGTGAAATCTGGATTCCGGCTTGCGCCGGAATGACGAGTTTTCGGATAGAACAAATTTGTCGTGGGATTAAACGACTGACAGACCAGCCGAATTGAAGTTCATTTAGTCTTCTTTGCGCTGGGTTTGGGTGGCAGTTTTACTGGCGTGAGCGTGACCGTGGGCGACAGCTCGCTCGACTTGATCAGCGGCAACCCCTCTGATTTTTGCAGCGGCAATTCAACCGATTTGAGGAGGCGTTCAAGACCTTTGATGCGGCTGCGGTATTCCTGGGTGATGGAGGCGGAATCCGAGGCGTCGGTCAGTACACGCGGGGTGATGAGAATTATGAGCTCGGTGCGATTGTTACTTGTGCTCTGGGTGCCGAACAAACCGCCAATGAGTGGGATTTTCGAGAGCAGCGGCAAGCCTTCGTTCGAATTGTTTTTTTCTTCCTTTATCAGGCCGGCGAGGATGATGGTTTCACCGGATTTGACAGTGACAGTGCTTTCTGCGGTACGTTTTTGAATAGTCGGTGAATCAATGCCCGAGGTGGTTGTTGCTGTGGCGTTGCTAACTTCCTGATTGATTTCCATGGTGACCTGCCCACCCGCATTGACCCGTGGCTTCACCGAGAGCATCACGCCAGTTTCAGTGTATTGGATACTGCTGATGATGCCGGTTGCTGCCGTGGTGCTGGCTACGGTCTGTGTCTGACTGATGGTGGGCACACGGTCGCCAACCTGTATTTTTGCAGTCTGATTGTCAGCCACGGTGATATGAGGTGAAGAAACAATCTTGAGCTTGGAATCAGTGGCAAGGGCATTAAGGACCGCACCAATATCGGCTGCTTTACTTGTCCACGAATAGGAAAAGCCAGGTACGAGAGGCGCAATACCCGTTTTACCTGCGTCTAGCTGACCTTTGATTCGTGTGCCGTTGTTGAAATACCATTCCAGTCCGTACTTGAGTTCATCTTTAAGTGCGATTTCGGCGATGGTAACTTCGACCAGAACTTGGCGTACCACGATGTCGAGCTTACGTATGGCGGCATCTATGTGTTCGTAGTCAGCGGGGCTGGCAAGAATCAACAGCGCGTTATTGTCCTTGTCTGCGATGATGCGCACGTCTTGGGGCAGACCTGCGCCTCCACCCGTGCCCATTACGCTTGGCGTTGCCGCAACCTGTCGTACTTCCTTGTCGGCTGAGCGGTTCGGATCGGAAGATTTGATTTCGGCAGGTTTGACACCGGGCGTAATACTGGCATTGGGTGTTGCTTTACTCTGCGTACCTTTTTTTGAAAATGCATCGTTCAGCAGGGCAGCCAATTGTTCGGCCTTACCGAACTGAACCTGATACACGTAAAGACGCTGACCATCACCTCCACCTGCGCCCTGATGATCAAGGCGCTCGACCCAAGTGCGGGCCTGTTCCAAATATTTCGCTTGCGGACTGACAACCAGCATGGCATTGAGGCGCTCAATTGGCACGACTCTGACTGCACCTGCAAGCGGACCCAGAGCCGGGTCGCCAAAGAGCTTTTCCAGCTCGCTATAGACTGTTTTTACGTCCGCGCTTTGCAGCGTAAACAGACCTACTGACATTCCGGAAATCCAATCTACGTCAAACATGTCGATGGTTTCGAGCATATGTTTGAGTTGTAACTGGGTGCCAGAGAGCGTCAGCAGATTGCGTAAAGGGTCAATACGTACGCTGGAAGCCTCCCCAGCAAGAGGCTCTAGTATTTTCGCCATATCGGCTACACCAATATATCTGAGCGGGACGATCTGAACGCTGTAGCCACCAGGCAACGTTTTGTTAGCACCAACCAGTTGCGGGGTGGCATTTCCTTTGCCTGCCGCAGCGGAGGGAACAATACGAAATACGCCATCTGCCTCACGGATCATGGCGGCTCCGTTCATACGCAACACCTCTTCCAATGTGTGCATAGCTGCACTTCTGGGAATGGGCTTGGCGGTACGCAAGGTTATGCTGCCTGCGACACGAGGATCAACAATGTAATTTTCCTTGAGTATGTCGCCCAGAATTGTTCTCAGCACCTCACGCAGATCGGCGCCTTCAAAATTCAAAGTCAGATTGCCGGTTGCATCAGCAACGATGGGCGCCGTTTCTGCTGCCTTGACCACCACGCCAGTGCCAAAAAACAATTTATAACGATCCTCGGCTTTTTCAACCTCGGGGTTAATCTGGTTCTCGTCAGCCGATTTGCTAATCAAGGAAGACAAGGCTGTTGCGCTACCGACTTCGGACGAAGCAGGTCGATGAGCAACCGCACATCCTCCAACAAGAGTGGCAAACATGAAAAGCGCAGCATTTTTACTTACATGTTTTATCGAAGGTTTATGGGTTTTCATGATCAAGAATTCCACTGTTTACTCGGCTGAGGCATGCAAAAACATTATTTGGCGGACTTTTACTTAATGTAAAAGTCTTTAAGCAGCGGATCTTTCGCACGGTCTTCAACTGTTTGAGGCGGTATAACAATTGGAGCGAGCGGTTCCATTAAGGAAGATGATGACGCTCTGACTGGCGATCTTTCGACAACTGGCCGCGCTTTTCTAGGTATAGATGACACTGCCGGGACGTTTCCAACTTTTGCCCCCTGAGTAGCAACTGCATTCTTTGCACTTCGCTGAATCTTGAGACTCAACTCTTCACGATCATCATATTGAGAAAAGACAACTCGATCCGGCTCTACCAAATCCAGGACGATGCCGTTGATGGTGTACCCCTGATGAACTTGGCGCTCCTTGCCACTGGCAATTTCTTTAAGGATGGCAGTTTTGATTTCATCGGTAATAGTCGTACCCATTAGTTGAAATTGGCCCTTTTGCATGGTTGGCTTGGGCGGCGGTGGTGGCGGCGGTGGTGGCGGAATCGGCGGGGCTTCGCGCCGTGACGGCACGAACAGGGGGCGAGTCAGCGTTTCCTTGAAAGTCTTTTTCAATGCAGGCAGGCGGTAATCCGGCATTGTTTCGATTTCCAACTTGCCTGGTGCCTGCTCGGCAACGACAGGAACCGGCAATGCCGGTTGTGCGCCCCATTGCGTCTGCTGTCCCAATTGCACGACCAAGCCGGTGTTTACCAAACCCCAGGCAAGATACGCCAAGGTGTGGCTATTGAGCCAAGGAATCATGATTTCCGCTCCTTGGCGGCTGCCGGTTGCGCAGTCGGCTTGTTGACCAGGGTGTAGCCATACAGGTCGAACTGCAACAACACTTCCGGTTCGACGCCGGGTGTTGGCTGGAAATTACGGATGGTCGTCGAGCGGATAGTCACATTGTCGAGAAACAGGTGCGGCATTGCCGTTTCGAGTTCGTACAGCGCCTGCTGTATGGGTTCGAGCTGACCCCGCAAGCGGAAATTGACCGTGATCTTGCGACGAGGCAAATCGTCTTTGTGAGGAACAATCTGTGTACTGTCAACTTTCAGCGCATGGATATCCAGCACGGCTTGCGCCATCTGCTGTAACTCTGCTGCTGCCAGCGCCGGTGCGCTCGCCTTGAGATAGAAACGGCCAGCATTTCTCCGCTGCAACTCGGCAATATTTTGCTCGATCTGCGGCTTTAGCGCTGCGACACGCAGAAAACGCGCGGTTCGATCCTGGGACTCGGCGATGGCGTCATCGTAGTGCTGATGCGCGCGCTGCAAAGGGAAATAGATTGCAGCGACGATCAATGCCAACACCGCAACAAGCAACAGCAGCGCAAGCAGACGACGATGCATGGGCGTCATTTTC
>JBBRDR010000192.1:0-5077 GCA_038203745.1 Burkholderiales bacterium
GAAGAACGGGGTGTGACGGCCGCCTTCGTCTTTCGACAGGACGTACACTTCGCCGGTGAAGTGGGTGTGCGGCTTGATCGAACCGGGCTTGGCCAGAACTTGGCCACGCTCGACTTCTTCACGCTTGGTGCCGCGCAGCAGGACGCCAACGTTGTCACCCGCCTGACCTTGGTCAAGCAGCTTGCGGAACATTTCAACGCCCGTACAGATGGTCTTGACGGTGGGCTTGATGCCGACGATTTCAATTTCTTCGCCAACCTTGACGATGCCGCGTTCGATACGACCGGTCACGACGGTCCCGCGTCCGGAGATGGAGAAGACGTCTTCGATCGGAAGCAGGAAGGGCTTGTCAATGGTGCGCTCTGGATTCGGAATGTAGCTGTCGAGAGCCGCGGCCAAGGCCAGAATGGAGTCTTCGCCGAGTGCGCCAGCTTCGCCAGCGAGGGCCTTGAGTGCGGAGCCTTTGATGATCGGGATGTCGTCGCCGGGGAATTCGTACTTGGAAAGAAGTTCGCGAACTTCCATTTCAACGAGTTCGAGCAGCTCTTCGTCGTCCACCATGTCACATTTGTTCATGTAAACGATGATGTACGGAACACCCACCTGACGGGCGAGCAGGATATGCTCACGGGTCTGCGGCATCGGGCCGTCAGCGGCTGAAACGACGAGTACGGCACCGTCCATCTGGGCGGCACCGGTAATCATGTTCTTGATGTAGTCGGCGTGGCCCGGGCAGTCAACGTGCGCGTAGTGACGGTTGGCCGTCTCGTATTCAACGTGCGCGGTGTTGATGGTGATGCCGCGTGCCTTTTCTTCCGGCGCTGCGTCAATCTGGTCGTAGGCCTTGGCCTCGCCACCAAATTTCTTCGACAGGATCGTCGTGATCGCCGCCGTCAGTGTGGTCTTGCCATGGTCAACGTGACCAATCGTGCCGACGTTTACGTGCGGCTTCGTACGCTCGAATTTTGCCTTAGCCATTTAAAGTATCCTCAAAAGCCAAAAAATCATTTCTTGTTGATCACAGCTTCGGCGACGTTCTTTGGCGCCTCTGCATAGTGCTTGAATTCCATCGAGTAGGTTGCGCGACCTTGCGACAACGAGCGCACGGTAGTCGAGTAACCAAACATCTCGGCCAGCGGCACTTCTGCCTTGATCGCCTTGATACCGCCAGGAATATCTTCCATCCCCTGTACAACACCGCGACGTCCCGACAGATCGCCCATGATGTTGCCCATGTACTCTTCCGGCGTCTCGACCTCAACCGACATCATCGGCTCAAGTAACGTCGGCTGAGCCTTGCGCATACCCTCCTTGAACGCCATGGAAGCGGCCATACGGAAAGCGTTTTCGTTCGAGTCGACATCGTGGTAGGAGCCATCAAACAGCGTGAACTTGACATCCACAACCGGGAATCCGGCCAGAACGCCACTCTTGATCGATTCTTGCAAGCCCTTGTCCACCGCAGGGATGTACTCGCGCGGCACAGTGCCGCCCTTGATGGCGTCGACAAACTCGTAGCCCTTGCCAGCTTCGTTTGGCTCAATCTTGATCCACACGTGACCAAACTGCCCACGACCACCGGACTGCTTGACGAACTTGCCTTCCTGCTCGACTGATTTTTTGATGCACTCGCGATAAGCAACTTGCGGAGCACCGACATTGGCCTCAACACCGAACTCGCGCCGCATGCGGTCTACTATGATTTCAAGGTGGAGCTCACCCATGCCCGAAATAATGGTCTGCGTGGTTTCCTCGTCGGTGCGCACGCGGAATGACGGATCTTCATTGGCCAGACGGCTCAGGGCAATACCCATCTTTTCCTGGTCAGCCTTGGTTTTTGGCTCGACAGCGATGTGAATAACCGGCTCTGGAAAAACCATGCGCTCAAGGGTAATGACAGCGGCCGGATCACATAGTGTTTCACCGGTAGTCACTTCCTTCAAGCCGACACAAGCTGCGATATCACCGGCCAGGACTTCCTTGATTTCTTCACGGTTGTTGGCGTGCATCTGCAGCACGCGACCGATACGCTCCTTACGTCCCTTGATCGGGTTGTAGATGGTATCACCGGACTTCAGCACCCCAGAGTACACGCGGATAAACGTCAGCTGACCTACGTACGGATCGGTCATCAGCTTGAACGCCAATGCCGAGAACTTGGCGCCATCATCGGCATCACGCGTTACTGGCAGACCTCTTTCGTCTTCACCGGTCACAGGCGGGATATCCACCGGTGAAGGTAGCAGATCGATAACGGCGTCGAGCATGCGCTGCACGCCCTTGTTCTTGAAGGCCGTTCCGCACAGCATCGGCTGAATTTCGCAGGCAATCGTACGATCACGCAAGCCCTTGATGATTTGCGCCTCAGTCAAATCACCGGACTCGAGATACTGATTCATCAGTTCTTCGGAGGACTCGGCAGCCACCTCGACCATTTTTCCGCGCCACTCGTCGGCTTGCGCCTGTAGCTCAGCAGGGATGTCGCGATAGTCAAACTTCATGCCCTGAGACGCCTCATCCCAGTAGATCGCCTTCATCTTGATCAGGTCAACGACACCCTGAAAGTAGTCTTCCTTGCCAATCGGAATTACGATCGGCACCGGATTAGCCTTGAGACGGGTACCCATTTGATCGACAACTTTGAAAAAGTCGGCACCTTGGCGGTCCATCTTATTCACAAACGCAAGACGCGGAACCTTGTATTTGTTGGCCTGACGCCAAACCGTTTCGGATTGAGGCTGCACCCCACCCACAGCACAATAGACCATGCACGCACCATCCAGCACACGCATCGAGCGCTCGACTTCGATCGTGAAGTCAACGTGACCCGGAGTGTCAATGATATTGATGCGATGATCCGAATACTGAGCACCCATGCCCTTCCAGAAACAGGTCGTTGCAGCCGACGTGATGGTAATACCACGCTCCTGCTCCTGCTCCATCCAGTCCATGGTTGCAGCGCCGTCATGCACTTCGCCAATCTTGTGATTTACGCCGGTGTAGAACAGAATGCGCTCAGTCACCGTCGTCTTGCCGGCGTCAATGTGTGCGCTAATACCAATATTGCGGTAGCGGTCGATAGGGGTTTTGCGTGCCACAGTAATAAACCTTCACTAATAAATAACGATCGTCAGCAGACAGCCTGCGACGGATAAAAACGCGCAATTAGAATCGGAAGTGTGCAAACGCCTTGTTGGCATCAGCCATACGGTGCACTTCGTCACGCTTCTTGACAGCGCCGCCACGATTTTCTGCAGCCTCAAGCATTTCTGCAGCCAAGCGCTGACCCATTGATTTCTCGGAACGCTTACGAGCAGCTTCACGCAGCCAGCGCATAGCCAGCGCCATACGACGGCTCGGACGAACCTCAACCGGCACCTGATAGTTAGCACCACCAACGCGACGGCTCTTGACCTCAACCAGCGGCTTGATGTTATTCATAGCCAAACCGAAAACTTCAATCGGATCCTTGCCGCCCTTGGCGACGATAAGATCAAAGGCACCATAGACGATACGCTCAGCAACTGACTTCTTGCCGCTCATCATCAAGGTATTAACAAACTTGGAGACTTCGATATTGCCGAACTTTGGATCCGGAAGAATATCGCGCTTTGGTACTTCACGGCGACGTGGCATAACAACCTCTCAAAATTACAATTCAGTTGAAGGACGGCACGACATGCGCCATCCCTCGCGGCCGCCCATCTGGACGGCCACTTACTTAAACGGCGATCAGGCCGCTTTCGGACGCTTCGTGCCGTACTTAGAACGGCTCTGCTTACGATCCTTGACACCCTGCGTATCCAGCGAACCACGAACGGTGTGATAACGCACACCTGGCAAGTCTTTCACACGACCACCGCGAATCAGGACCACAGAGTGCTCCTGGAGGTTGTGGCCTTCGCCGCCGATATACGAAATAACTTCAAAGCCGTTCGTCAGACGAACTTTGCAAACTTTGCGTAGAGCGGAGTTAGGCTTTTTCGGCGTAGTGGTGTAGACGCGAGTACAGACGCCGCGCTTCTGCGGGCAATTCTCCAGCGCCGGCACTTTGCTCTTGCTACGAACGGCTTCGCGAGGTTTACGCACAAGCTGGTTAATGGTTGGCATATTTCTATCCCTAAATTCCCTGCAGTGCTAGCCTTTCAAGGGCACGGCGTCTGCAAAAAAACCAAGGCGGACCAAGGACCGCCTCAGCGATTTTTTTATAACAGGCAGGGGCAATGGTTAGCCCTAGCCGACAAAGACCCGAGATTCTAGGGTCTATCAAGCTCCAAGTCAAGCGACTGGAGCATCCTGCGTATTCTCTCCGACCGATGTTGCGCCGTCGACAATACTTGGCGCAGCAGCCAGATCGATTCCTGCCAAGTTGCTCTTGCGCATCCGGTGATACGCCAAGCCTGTACCCGCCGGAATGAGCCGACCGACAATGACGTTTTCCTTGAGGCCACGCAGTTCATCACGCTTGCCCATGATTGCGGCTTCGGTCAGAACGCGTGTGGTTTCCTGGAAGGACGCCGCCGAGATAAACGAGTCCGTAGACAGCGACGCTTTGGTGATACCCAGCAATACATGCTCATAGTTTGCCGGAAGCTTACCCTCGGCGATCATGCGGTCGTTCTCATCGAGCAAATGCGCGCGCTCGACTTGCTCGCCACGAATGAACTTCGTATCCCCGGTGTCCGTTACATTGACGCGGCGTAGCATCTGGCGAACAATGACTTCGATGTGCTTGTCATTGATCTTCACGCCCTGCAGACGGTAAACATCCTGCACTTCATCAGTGATATAGATGGCTAGAGCCTCGACGCCCTGCAGTCGCAGAATATCGTGCGGATCAGGTGCTCCATCGACAATCGACTCACCTTTGTTAACGACCTGACCATCATGCACCAGAACATGCTTATCTTTTGGAATCAGGTACTCGTGAGTCACACCCTCAAGGTCGGTTATAACCAAGCGCTGTTTACCCTTGGTATCCTTGCCGAATGACATGGTGCCGGTAAACTCAGCGAGCATGCCAGCGTCCTTGGGCGTACGCGCTTCAAACAGTTCTGCGACGCGCGGCAGGCCCCCG
>JBBRDR010000193.1:0-5042 GCA_038203745.1 Burkholderiales bacterium
AATCTTGGAGCGCACCCGCCAGCTGTAGATGGATGGTGCGGTCTTGAGCAGAGGGAATAATAAAATAATGACCGGCAGCAAGAGGACGAAAAGCCGCTCGACCAAAACGGCAATCCAGAAGGGCAAATAGCGCTGCAGGAACGGTGGCCCCGATTTGTAGTAGCGCTGCGCATCTTCCGAAAGTTCAAAGCTGTGATCCTTGTAAGCCGGGAATTCACCAGCGCGCTGGAAGAATCCACTCCGGCCGTTAACTTCGCTCATAGCCTGCAGCAACAAGCTGGTGAGCGCGGGATGCAGCCCATCGCGCACTATAACGTTGGCGGTTGTCGCCAGCAGCACGGTATCCCGTGGCGGGGTATCGCGCACCAGATTAACAACGCCGCGCGGCAAAATGATCTTGGAGAGAAATGGAAAGCGCCGCGTATAGGCGTCGGCTTGACTGAAACTCATCACACGCACATCTGGCGCCCGCAACATCGCCTGCACCACAGGGGCTTCCTGCGCCGCCACGACAAAAGCCGCATCAATTTTTCCCTGTTGCAGAGCATCCGCTGCACTCAGCCCGGTCACCGGCACCAGATTCTTGCTGTTTGCCGGAATCTCATTGGCTGCAAGCAGTTGTAAGGCAAGGCCGCGAATACCACTACCTTCTTCACCCACCGCAATCCGCTGGCCCTTGAGCTGGAATAGTTTGTCGATCCGGTAGTCACTGCGGTAGAACACCCAGACCGGCTCATAGGACACGCTACCCAATGAACGCAGATCGCTATCCTCGTCTTTGCCAATGACCTCCTTGATGCCGCCCTGCACGAAGGCAATATCAGCTTCGCCTTTTTGAACGCGCTCCAGATTTTCCACGGAGCCGACCGAGGTCTTGATTTCAAGCGTGACGCCATTAACAGCCAGCAGTTCGGCATAGCGTTTGGCATACGCGTAGTAAGCCCCTGTCTCACTGCCGGTACTGATTACCATGTGGCGCGGTGGTGCCGGTTCGACAAACTGATAGGCCACCGCAAACCCGATGCCCGAAATCAGGACGATCGGCCAGGCGGTTGCCAGCAGATCGCGGATCGAAACAAATTTGGCGCGCAGCGAATTCACGGCAGGAGAATTGTTGATCCGGTAGTCTTGCGTGCTTCGAGGTCACGATGCGCATTCGCCGCATCGGCCAGCGCATAGGTCTGGTTGACCTCGATTTTCACTTTGCCCGAACTCACCACATCGAAAAGCTCTTTGCCGAGAGCAACCAGTTCATCCCGCCGGGTGGTGTAGTGCATCAGGATCGGCCGCGTAACGAAGAGCGACCCCTTCTGCGACAGCAAAAGCGGATCAAACGGGGCCACCGGCCCGGAGGCATTACCGAACGAAACCAGCATGCCACGTACGCGCAGACTGTCGATCGAGCCCATGAACGTATCTTTGCCAACGCCGTCATAGACCACGGCCACGCCCTCGCCAGCGGTCAATTCACGCACCCGCTTGGCCACGTCTTCCCGAGCGTAATAAATGATGTGATCACAACCGTGAGCCATCGCCAAGGCCGCCTTGGCCTCGCTCGATACCGTGCCGATGACGGTCGCACCCAGCGCCTTTGCCCACTGGCAGGCGATCAGCCCAACTCCGCCGGCTGCCGCATGAATCAACACAGCATCACCGGCTTGCACCTTGTACGTTTTGCGCAACAGATAAGCACTGGTCAAGCCCTGCAACATCATCGCCGCACCCGTCTTGAAATCAATGCCCTCCGGCATCTTCAGCAAGCGATGTGCCGGCAAGCAACGCACCTGACAGTAAGCACCCACCGGGCCGCCCGCGTAGGCCACGCGATCACCGACTTTGAGGTCACTGACGCCCTCGCCCACGGCCTCGACCACCCCGGCCCCTTCCAGACCCAAGCCCGATGGCATCGGCATCGGATAGAGCCCGCTGCGATGGTAGGTGTCGATGTAGTTGAGGCCCACAGCCTCGTGACGAATGCGCGCTTCACCGGGCGCGGGTTCACCAACGGCAAGCTCCTCCCAACACATCACATCAGGACCACCGGTCTGGTGAATTCGAATGGCAAAGTTCATGGCATACTCCTTATAAATATCTGTGGGGAAGCGTAGCCGCTAACCGCCATTCGAGCAAGCGCCAAAACCATGAAAAACAGGAACTGGGAGCACGGATTATGCACATCGCCCCCCCGGCGCTCAGCGCAGGCGGCCGAACACCCAAACCCTGAGTCCCACAAGGGGCCTAACTTGCAGGACGCCTCTCTCTCACGAGGGGCAAACCGTTCCTGAGCGAATATGCAGATCACGCTGCGGAAAGGGGATTTCGATGCCGTGTGCACGCAACACGCCAACTATTGCCGTATTCAGTTCGTGCTGGACACGCAATCGTTTATCGAAGTCATCGACAAAGGCACGAATCTCGAAATCCAGCGAACTTTCGCCAAAATTGACGAAATACACCGACGGTGAGGGTTGTTCGAGCACGTCTTCATTGGCTTGTACGGCCTCTAGCAGAACCTGCTGAACTAGCTCCGTATCACTACCGTAAGCCACGCCGACCTGGAGCAGTAACCGCGTCGTGCCTGAAGACAAAGTCCAGTTGATCACCTGGTTGGTAATGAAGGATTTATTCGGAATAATCACTTCCTTGTTGTTGAAATCGACTACCGCCGTGGCACGGGCGCGAATACGCGCCACCGTCCCGGTGACGTCCCCCACCGTCACCACATCACCGATGCGGATCGGGCGTTCGGTGAGCACGATCAGGCCGGAAACAAAATTGGCAAAAATTTCCTGCAGCCCAAAGCCCAAGCCGACACTGAGCGCAGCAGCCAGCCATTGCACCTTGCTCCAGCCAATATTGAGCACACTCGAGGCCAGACTCAAACCGAGAGCCATCAGTGCATAGCGGGTGATCACTTTGATCGCATAGGTCGCATCGGCACGCATATCAAGGCGCTTAAGCATGAAGATATCGAGCAACGCACCGACATTTTTCACTGCCACACCCGTTATGGCGATGATAACCAGCGCCTGGAACAGATGGCCCACGGTCAGCGTGAATGAAACCGTCTTATCGTTAACCAGTTCACTTGACACCCACAGCGCATGATTGCTGATCACCGAAACAACCGGCAAGGCATCTTTCCAGACACTCCATATCCCGGCCACCAGGAACAGCGTAATGAAGAAATCGAGCATGGCGCGGGTTTGCTCACCAATCGCCGAGATATCAAGCCTTGGCAAAACAATGGCGATTTCGCCATCCTCTTCGCTGTCGGCTTCTTCTTTGGCCTCCGCGGCCGCTCGTGCATCCACATCACGCTGCAAACGTTCCAACCGGGCGTGTTCCACCTGCACCCAGAGGGCAATCAGGCCGTAGAATACCGCCGCACCCAGGACAAAAAACAGGGAACGAAGTAGAAGTGCAAAGAAATATGCGACTGCTGTGAAATAACCGGCAAGCGCCAACCCGGCAAAGCACAGCGGTACCAAAACAAGGGTGATAAACCAGAACTTATGGAATTGAAGTATCCTGCTCTGTGGCTTCTTCCTGCCTAAACGCTGCATGGGCAAACCAGCCTCCCTGAACACGCGCACGAGAAAACCAACCAGTGTCAGCAAAGCCAGGGCGAAGGCCAAACTGCCCAGACTTTCACGGTTAGCATAGGGAGAATAATTCATCCCGTTAAGTGCAGCTATGAGAATCAGAGGCACAAAGAGCATGCAAAAATTGCGCAGAGCACGCGCCACGTAATTCAGCGAAAGGGCATCCCAGCCGAAATGCGCTACCGCTACCCCGTGCCGATGAATGAACCAACGCGTGACCGAAAGTGCCAGAATAATTTTTGCCATAGACAATAAGGCATCCGCCACGGCACGCGTAAAACCGTGCGCTTCAATAGCCGTATTCAGCAGCGACGAAACCCACCACAAGACGATTGGCCAAGGAAGCGCCAAGGCCAACATAATGCACAGAGCGGCCAGCGTATGCGTAATGTGGAAAGGTCGATAATGACCCGATGCCGGGGCCAGTTTCACCAGCCTGTCAATCAAGCGCCACCGCGCAGCCAAAAGCAGCAGGGTAACAACACTCCAGAAGACTGTCCCGGAAGAACGCTTGGCTGACTCTGCAACCAGATCTTCAAATGCCTCACGCCAATTAGTCGACGAGACTGTCCAAGTCACGGCTGGAAGTATTCCTCCCAGTGTTTGGACAAAGTTTCGTCCGGGCACCCAAACCAGTAGCTGTGTCAGTTTGTAATGTGCATCCTCGCTCTCTTGCATCAATGCCTGGTCGACGGCGTCAGTTTCTTGCAGTGCTTCGAACAGGCTGCGGTCAAGTGCAAGCAATTGTCCAGACAAGTTGCGCTGCTCTTTAAGTGCGGCACTACAGTCGGATTTAACTTGAGCACGTTGCGCTTCGGGTATCGTTGGCAACAAACAGCCGGCCACGGCCGTATCCAGAACTCGCAACTCATCCAACACCTGTTCGTAGCGCAAGCCCTCATCACTCGCAGTAGCCAGCAAGAACTCTCTGCGTTTGTGTGCCTGTTCAAAAAAAATCGGTTTGGGCAAGCGCCGCAATTCATCTATCGCCGATTGCACGAAGGCGTCACCCATCACCTTGATTTGGGCCCGATTTTCGATCCGCTGCATATGCTTTTTGAGTTGCTTCTGACGTTGTTGCACACTCGCGAAATCAGTCAGCGTATCCTTTAGCCATTGATCTCGTTCGGCAATCTTGTGCGTCAGATCAAGGTTCTCCGCCTTGATATCCGACAGGGGGTCGTCCGTCTGCACCTGAGCGACGCCCACCGTCGCCAGCAGCAGGCCAATCAGCAGCCCAGCGCTGAGAGTAAAAAACTTGCGTCTAATGGAGGGTGAAATTTGCATGTTTAGCGAATAGCCATGGCAATGTCGTTACTCACCTTGACGAGAGCGCGGCTCTGCGCTGCCACCAAGGCCTCGAAGCCGGCGCCGGAAACCGGCTCGCGCACCAAGGAACGTCCACTCCTGGAGGTCACATTGTCACTGGCTCTGACA
>JBBRDR010000194.1:0-5006 GCA_038203745.1 Burkholderiales bacterium
AAAATTTATATTACCCACCTCAAGCCCGGTCAGATCGAGTTGATCATGGGCGAGATCGAGGAATGCGCCGGCGACTTCAAGCCCAAAATGTTGCAGAACAATCAGGTTTTCGAGTTTTGAGCCATGACGACTGAAGCACAAATACAAATGCCTTATCCGAAAGTGGGTGCTGACGTTCTGCAACGCCTGCAACCCATCCGTTCGCTATCCGGAATGCGTTTGCGCGAACTGGCCGGCTTGTGCACCACCGAAGAAGTGAGTCGGGGGAGTGACCCTTTCCGCCTGCGGGACATGCATGGGCAATCCGTCTATCTGCTGTCCGGTGAACTCAAGCTGGCGTTTGATGACAATTCGTCCTGTGTTCTGGTCGGGGGCAGTGAGACCTCGCTTTGGCCGCTGACGCAACGCTCTCAGACTATTCGCGATGCCAAGGCCATTACCGACATCGAGCTGGTTCGTATTGATGATGAAATGCTCGACATCATGATGACCTGGGATCAACTGTCGGCGGCCACGGACGCAGTGGCCAAAGAATCGGAAGCCACTGACTGGCGACTGATGTCGGGCGCATTCCGCCTGCAAAGCCTGACCGACGGCGCCTTGTCACGCTTGCCCGCTGCAAGTATTGATGAACTCTTCAAGCGCTTTGAACGGATCAAGGCGAAGGCCGGGGAAGTGATCCTGAATGAAGGCGATGATGGTGATTATTATTACATTATCGAGAGTGGCCGTTGTGCGGTAACGCGCAAGGTCGGAGGCGTCGATATGGCGCTGGCCGAGTTGAAAGCCGGCGATGCTTTCGGCGAAGAAGCCTTGGTCGCTGAAAGCACGCGCAATGCAACGGTCTGCATGAAAACCTCCGGCGTGTTGTTACGCCTCAAGAAAAACGATTTCGTCGAATTGTTACGCGAGCCACTGCTCAAGCGGCTATCCTGGGCGGAGGCCGAACAGCATGTGGCGGACGGTGCGCTGTGGCTCGATGTCCGCTACCCATCCGAATACCAGAATGACCGGCTGCCGGGGGCCATGAATGTGCCGTTGAATGAAATTCGTAACGCCATCGGCGTACTCGACAGCAAACGCGAGTACGTGGTCTATTGTCAAAGCGGGCGGCGCAGTTCAGCGGCCGCTTTTCTGCTGTCTCAGCGGGGCTATCACGCCTGCTGGCTGGAAGACGGCCTCAAGGCCAATGCGCAGTATGAGTGCATCTCACAGGGTGGGCGCGTCTAATATGGAAAATACTGCTACGGGTGATGTTAACAATCGACTGACGTTCCTCAAGAACCTTCAGATTGTTACCAACAAGATTCATGCGACCAATAACACCGACGAGATCATGCTCGAGATGTCGCAGGATATTTGCGACCTGTTTAACAGTGATCGTCTGACCATTTACGTGCTGGGGGAAGACAAGCAGAGCATCATCTCCAAGGTCAAGACCGGGCTAAATTCGTTCAAGGACATCAAACTGCCGATCGCCGAGCAGAGCGTCGCCGGTTATGTGGCTGCGACACGCAAGGCGGTCAATATCAACGATGTGTATGACGAGGTTGAACTCAAGAGCTACAGTCCGAGCATGCAGTTTCTCAAGGAGGTCGACAAGCGGACCGGCTATCGCTCCAAACAAATGCTGGTGGCGCCGATCCTTGACGCACAGAACAACGAGTTGATCGGCGTCGTACAGCTTATCAACAATCGTTTCGATACCCCGTTCCCCGCACTCGCCGACGAGGGTGTGCTGAGCCTTGCGCAGACGCTGGCGGTGGCTTTTGCCCAGCGCCAGAAACCGCGCCAGGCGGTACGTTCCAAGTACGATGGCCTGGTTGCTGATGGCATTATTTCTGCGGATGAACTGGATCTTGCACAGCGTTCAGCGCGGCGTAAGAGCGCTGATCTCGAAGATGTGCTGATCAAGGAGTTCCAAGTCAAATTGTCGGCCATTGGAAATGCCTTGTCCAAATTCTTTGGCGTGCCCTATGAGGCATTCCGGCAGGATCGCCTGAAACCGATGGATCTGCTCAGAAACCTCAAGCGCGATTACGTTGAAGCCAATCAGTGGTTGCCGATTGAAGAAGGCCAGGAAGGCATTGTCGTGATCTCGATGGATCCGGAGCGCATTAGAGGCTCGCGGATCGTTAACAACATTTTTCCGAAGAATAAAATCGTTTATCGGGTAACGACCAACTTCGAATTCAAGCAGGGCGTTGATCAGTTCTACGGCGCGCTTTCCGATATGGGTTCGGTCGGCGATATGCTATCCGGCCTTGATGAAGGTGAATCCGGTGAATCCAGCGGCGGCCCGGATGAGCTGAGTGCGGCAGCGGATAACGAGCTGGTGCGCCTGGTTAACAAGATCATCGTCGAGGCGTATCAGCAGGGCGCTTCGGATATCCATATCGAGCCTCGTCCGGGCAAGGATAAAACCTTGGTTCGTTTTCGCAAGGACGGCTCGCTCGGAGCGTATATTGAAGTTCCAGCCTCGTATCGCAGCGCCTTGATTGCACGCATCAAAATCATGTGTGATCTCGATATCTCCGAGAAGCGGCGGCCGCAGGACGGCAAGATCAAGTTCAAGAAATACGGTCCGGTCGACATCGAATTGCGTGTCGCGACCATCCCCACCGCGGGGGGTATGGAGGATGTGGTGATGCGCATTCTTGCGGCCGGTGAGCCGATTCCGCTCGATAGCCTGGGCGTCAGCCCGGGCAACCTTGAGCGCCTGAAAGATGTGGTTAGCAAACCCTATGGCCTGTTCTTTGTTTGCGGCCCGACGGGTTCCGGCAAAACCACCACGCTGCATTCAATTCTCAGCCACATCAACAAGCCGGAAACCAAAATATGGACGGCCGAAGACCCGGTGGAAATTACCCAGAAGGGGCTGCGTCAGGTTCAGGTTAACAAGAAGGCCGGTCTCGATTTCGCCACGGTGATGCGTGCCTTCCTGCGTGCCGACCCGGACGTGATCATGGTCGGTGAAATGCGCGACAAAGAAACCGTCTCCATCGGTATCGAGGCCTCTTTGACCGGGCACCTGGTGTTCGCCACACTGCACACCAACAGCGCGCCGGAGTCGATCAATCGACTGCTCGATATGGGTATGGACCCCTTCAACTTTGCCGATGCCTTGCTCGGCATTCTGGCGCAGCGTCTGGCCAAGCGCTTGTGCAAATCGTGCAAAGTGGCGTATCAACCGGCACCGGACGAGATCAAACAGATGATCTCGGAATACTGTGAAGATCTGGCCAATACCGATAACTGGAAGAAAGACCCCAAGGCCGCTGCCGATGCCGTGTATCAGGAATGGCTGAAACACTATGCCAAGGATGGCAAGTTCACGCTCTACCGGGCCAAAGGCTGTGATGCCTGCGGGGGCAGTGGTTACAAAGGACGGGTCGGTCTTCACGAGTTGCTGATCGGGACTGACCAATTGAAGAAGCAGATTCAGGAGCACGCCCGCGTCGCCGAGTTGTTTGCCACAGCCATCAACCAAGGAATGCGTACGCTCAAGATGGATGGTATCGAAAAGGTGATGTCCGGGATTACCGACATCAAACAGGTTCGGTCTGTCTGTATCAAATAGGAGCCAGCGCCTTGGACATTAACGTGGATTCCAACGTAAACCTGACGACTGATCTGTTTGCCCGCTTCGAGCAGCTCAATACCATTGGCGCTTCACTCTCCAACGAGCGAAATATTGATCGCCTGTTGGAGAATATCCTGCTTGCGGTAAAAGCGATTACCCACGCGGATGGCGGAACGCTCTATCGCGTGAGCGAAGACCAGAAATCACTGCGCTTTGAAATTGTACGCACCGACTCGCTGAAGATTGCCTTTGGCGGGACGACCGGGGAACCGATCTCGGCCAAGTTTCAGGATCTCCCGCTTTATCGCGAGGATGGCACAGCAAACAATTCGCTGGTCGCCGCGTATTCGGCGCTTCAGGCGGAAACCGTGAATATTGCCGATGCCTACACGGAAAAGGGTTTTGATTTTTCAGGTACGAAAAAATTCGACCAGGTGACCGGCTATCGCTCGCAATCCTTTCTCACCGTGCCGATGACGAACCACGAAAACGAAATCATTGGTGTTCTGCAGTTGATCAATGCCATTGATCCGGTGAGCGGCGCCTTGCAGGTGTTTACCGATGCCGACCAGCGGCTGGCCGAGTCGCTGGCCTCGCAAGCGGCAGTCGCGCTGACTAACCGCCTTCTGGTCAGTCAGTTGGAAGCGCTGTTCGAAGCCTTCATTACGCTGATCAACTTGGCCATCGACGAAAAATCCCCCTATACCGGCGGCCATTGCCAGCGTGTGCCTTCGCTGACCATGATGCTGGCCGAAGCGGCGGATGCGGTGACAGAAGGCCCTCTGGCCGGATTTTCGATGAGTGACAAGGATCGCTACGAACTGAAAATCGCCGGCCTGCTGCACGATTGCGGCAAAGTAACAACGCCGGTGCACGTGGTCGACAAAGCCACCAAGCTGCAAACGATTTTTGATCGCATCCAGATGGTTGATACCCGTTTTGAAGTGCTCAAACGGGATGCCGAGCTAACCATGTTGCGTGCTGTGCTCGATGGCGCTGATCGTTTGGCGTCTGAACAGGGTTTGCAGCAAACGCTGCGTGCCATCGATCAGGATCGCGAATTTATACGCCGCGCCAATGTCGGCGGTGAATCCATGAAGCCTGAAGATCAGGAGCGCGTACATCGTATTTCACAGGCCTATCGCTGGATAAATGTTGACGGGCTTGAGGTTGATTTTCTGACCGCTGATGAAGCCGAAAATCTAACTATCCGAGCTGGAACGTTGACCCAGGCCGAACGCGAAATAATCAACTATCACATCGTTGCGACCATCAAGATGCTCGAATCCCTGCCCTGGCCAAAACACCTCAAGCGTGTGCCCGAATACGCTGGTGGGCACCACGAACGGATGGATGGCAAAGGCTACCCGAAGGGCCTCAAGCGCGATGACATGTCGATTCAAGCCCGCATCATGGGCATTGC
>JBBRDR010000195.1:0-5000 GCA_038203745.1 Burkholderiales bacterium
GCTTCTCCATCGGTGGAGCGGATTTCTATCCGAATCTCCGCGACCGCGCCAGTGCGGCGCTTGATCGCTCGCCTTCTTCAGCAGCATCCCAATCACGCGGCCGCCGTTGCTGAATGGCTGGTGTTCGCCCTCCGGGCGAACACCAGCCATTCAGCAACGAAAACCCTCTCTACCGCTTGACGTCGCCTGGCCGTTTACGCCTTTGCTTTGAATAGTTGACGCCAGATCAAGACGGAATTTGAGCGCCGCTAACATGGGGCGCAGATTCTTGTCGATTCAGACGGTCAATTCAGGGAAACCCCGTTTTTTCAGGACGTTTTGGGGTGCGATACTTGGGCACATGCGGTTGGAATGCCTATCCGTGCTGCTGCTGATCGCTTTTGGTTTTGGCGCGGCCGACCCGAGCTTTCGCTCGCCGATGTCGATTGCCGTGATCGGCAAGCTAACTACTTCGACGGTGCTGAGCCTGCTGGTAGTGCCGGCGGTGTTCACTTACCTGGACGACCTCGAGCATTTCATCAAACGCATGGCGGGCCGGCGCGGTGAGGCGGTCGCCAGCTTGCCGGTGCAGCCAGAAATACCAGCCAAATAGGCATCTCCCCCTGGGAGCGCGGGCGCCTCGGCCCGCCTGCACCCGAGTTGGCTTCAGCGACGCTCGCCGGGCGCGAAGAGGCGGGCCGAGGCGCCCGAGCTCCCAGGGCACAAGTCATGACACCCGGCTGTCGCCCGCTTTTCAATCCAATAGGCTTCTAGCCTATGATGGACAGGCGCAAGAGGCTATTTTTTTATAGCGATTTTGAGATTTTCGTTAGTCTGTCCCGATGTCGTGCTCGGCGATTGAAGATACGTTCTAACAATGGCACGGCTACATAGTGCCGCAATTCTTCGCCCCATGAACTGGTACGATTCTTAGCCGCGCTTGCTTCATCAGCGCCGAAACTTGTCATTATTGAAAACTTGCACGGAAGAAGAAACCCATGCCAAACCCTATCGACTCTAATGAACAACCGACTCAGGAATACTTGCCCGTCGCAGTGCTGGACTTTGATCCGCAAAACCCACGTTTTCCAGACGTGGTCAACAGTGGCCCTGTCAATGAGTTAATAGAGCGTTTTATACGTGACGAGCGTCTGCTTGAAATAATTGCATCCATTGCCGATCAGGGTTATTTTGATGGTGAACCTTTGCTAGTTGTGGGTGACGGACAGGGGCGTTATCACGTTATCGAGGGAAACCGGCGATTGGCCGCTTTGAAACTCTTGACAGGAGAACTGCCGGTACCACCAGGCCGCACCTCCATCGAAGATATATGCGAGGTGGCCATGCACCGGCCATTACAAGTTCCGTGCCTAGTTTTCCCGCATGAGAACAAAATAATGCGCTATTTGGGCTTTCGGCATATTACCGGCATTAAATCTTGGGGTTCGTTGCAAAAGGCCCGCTACATCAAGAAAATGCGTGAACGTTTTTATACAAATATAGCTGGAAAAGAACAAATGACCGCGTTGGCGCGCGAGATTGGTAGTCGTTCTGATTACGTAGGCCAAATGCTGACAGCGCTAAATTTGTATGAACGGGCCGAGGATAAGAATTTTTATGACGTCAAAGGCCTTGATCCTCAAGAAATTGAGTTCTCGGTTCTCAGTACGGCTATCAGTTATAACAATATCGCCACATATGTTGGTCTGGAAGGGCGACAGGATATGGTTGGAGCCAATGTAACTGACGAACACCTCAAGAATTTGCTATCTTGGATGTTTGTCGCACGCGGTGATCAAAAAGCAGTGCTTGGAGATTCACGCAATCTAAAACAATTGGCGGCTGTGGTCGAATCGAAAGCAGCTATAGCAGTGCTGTTAAAAAATGGCAATTTGGACGCAGCCTATCAAATGAGTCGAGGCCCTTCCCAAGCGCTGAGTCTGGCACTGAAGGCGGTGGATCGCAAGCTTCAAGACGCGTGGGAGTGGCTACCACAAGTCGATACTCCTATCACGGGCGACGAGGGCTTGGCAGAAACCATTCGCAGGCGTGCGCTGGAAATCCGCGATGCGATCAAGTCCAAGCGGAGTGCCGGGGATGAATGATGAAAAGAATGAGGAATCAAAAGTCTTCAAAGCTGTTGCGGCTACTCGCGCCCAGCATTCAGTTTCAAGCGAAAATCCCAACTTTGATGATAATCCGGTTCTCCATAATGTTACCGTTGCCCCGGATGCTCCAAAGTATGCAAAATATCGCTGGTGTGATTACATTGAATTACGGTGCTTGACACACATCGACCACCGTTTCTCTCGTGACGCCTTGGCTGAGGCCCTGAAAGAATCAGAGGAAGTCAGCGGGGATGAATCCGATGTCGATCCTGATGAACTTCTTATAACGGACCACGACACATCCGAAGGATTTGTCCAGCTGGAAGCCCAGCAAGATGACAGGGACGAATCTTTTTCCGCGACTTGCTTCAAACATCTTCGTTGGAGATCGGCGACATTTGGTCAAGACTGGCCTTTCGTTATTGACGAATATGCCCGTGAAATTTCTATCAAACCGACGCTTGAGACGCCGCACTATTTTTATCTCCATCTACTCCTTTCTTCTTTACTGAAGTATTGCCCCAGAAAACGGAGCAAAACATACACAGGTTCATTTGAGGAGATATCGTTATCTATTTTTCGTAAATTGATGCCTAAAGGCGCAGAAGTGCACGCATTTGGCGCTGCACATAGCCAGCGCTATACAGGGCATCTTTTTGAGCGGCTGACCAAGCTCACCGCAGATATTCGGGGGAAACTTAATCTTACGCGGCAAGATTTTCCTAGAAATGATGCGGGCGATGGCGGGCTTGATTTGGTGGCTTGGCACAACTTGAAAGACACACGGGATCACATCCCTATCGCATTTGCCCAATGCGGTTGCACTGCTGAAGATTGGTCAACAAAGATGTTGGAAGCATCGCCCGCCAGCTTGGGAAAAAAACTGATCACCGGACACGACTGGGCCACTTACTACTTTATGCCGCTGGATTTGACCGATGAGCGAGATGGTCAAATGCATTGGCAGGAATGGCGTGATGTAAATGGGGCCATCGTGATTGACAGGCTTCGCATGCTTCGATTGGCAGACTCAGAGGAACTAGCTGGGAGCCACCTTTTGGCAAGAGGCTCGATAGATGAAGCGATGCAAATGCGCTTGACCTGATTCAACTCCAAATCGCCGAGGGTAGCGCCCGCGCTACAGCCTCGAACAGCGGTGGTGGCACGGCGTTGCCAACCACCTTGTAACGCATATCGACACTGCCAGCGGAGGTATCCGGGAAAACAAAGTTTCTAGCAAAACCCTGGAGGCGTGCTGCCTCCCGATAGCTGAAGCGCCGCGCAGGAGCATCAGTTTCAAACTCCCAGACGTTATGCTCTCGTTTCTTTAGCGGTGGGCTCATCGGGTGCAGCGGCATATGGCGCGGATTTGCAACGATGGTTTTGGATGCGTCATCCCAACCTTGTCGGCGGTTCCGTGAGAGGTAATACCAATGAAACTCACGCGCGTAGAACTCCCCTTCAGGCCAACAGGGCAGATCGTCAATGGCCTGGCGAATACTCGTACGAGGTTGCTCGGTGCCCTCACCATGCGTGGGCCGTGGAAAGTGGTAGCCAGCATTGAAGTCATCGCGAATGCCCACGATGAAGATGCGCCGACGTTCTTGCGCTACGCCGTAGTCTGCGGCATTTAGAACTTCAGCCTTGACCATGTAACCTGCCTCGGAGAATACCTTGAACTGATCTTCCAGAAGGTGACTGAAGTTACGGCGCACCATGCCCGATACGTTTTCAACAATGAAGGCGCGTGGTTTTATTAACCGCAAAGCCCGTGCAAATTCAAGATAAAGCTTGTTAATGCCTGCTGCGGGATTGCGCAATCCGCCTTGGCTGAAACCCTGGCATGGGTAGCAACCGACCAACAATTCCGCGTCAGGAAAGGTCTGAATACGAGCGACATCCCCTAGTACGTAATCCGTCGCGGGATGGTTGGCTGAGTACACGTCGCGTGCATAGGCTAGCTTGTCGTTGGCCATGACGATGTCAAAACCCGCCGAAATGACGCCAGCATCGGACCCGCCACAACCTGAGAATAGAGAAACCGCTTTCATGGTCTGAGAAATTTCATGAAGCTGTGAGTTTAGCCGTCTATGCAGTGCATGGTCAGTTCTGTTTTCAACAGTTCAATAGCTTCGCCCACAGCATCCTCCATTGCCAGTCCTCCAATCGCGTAAAAGAAATCGCAGGCATGTGTGATTTTTCACGACGCCACGCTGCGCGCGATTGCCAAGTTGTCGCCGCAAAGCCCCGCCCGACCTGGAAGGCATGAGAAGCACGGGGGTCAGGAAGCGGCAGGCTCATAGGGAAGAGGTACTTCGGCTGTGCGCTGCGCTGATGAAGGGCTTGCCAGCGCCAGGCTGAGAACTTTTCTCAACAAGGCTATTCGCTGGCCGCATCGGGCCTGGACAAAGCCTCGTTGGCTTTGATGTGACACCCGGTAAACACCAGTGGCTGGTTCAGCCATTGCTTCCAGGGCAGCCAGTTGCCGCTGTGGTGCGCGCGCATCTGCAGGTCGGGGTTGAAGGTGTAAAAACCGTTGCGCGTGCGCAGCCAGAGCTGGCGGCTGGGCTGGTAGTTGCTGTGCACTTCGGCACGGGCCAGCACACCGTTGAAGTAGACGCGGCGCGTGCGCTCAGGCGCCAACACGCTGGCTGGCAGACGTTCGGCGTTGCGCATCAGATGGTCAGCACAAAAGCCGCGCAGGTTGCGATGGATGTGCGGCTGCGGCACGGCTTGTGAAAACATTTTTTTGTAGCTCACCAGCATCAGGCTGAACAACCAGTATTCACCCTGATGGCGCTCCAGCCGCACCAAGCGATTGCCGGTTTGCACGTCGATCACCGGCGGCGACAGCAGGGGGTAGAGCGCATCCAGGTGATGGGCGTAGGTATCGGGGTTTTGCGCATCCAGAAA
>JBBRDR010000196.1:0-4932 GCA_038203745.1 Burkholderiales bacterium
CGCCGCCAGCCCCAAACGTAGCGCGGCAATGGTCAGCGACGGCAGGCCGTAGCCCTGGGCAAAGCGGGCAAAAATCGCGCCGCAGGATACGGCGGAGAGTCCGATGCCCAAGACCACGAAAGGCAACCAGCGGGGACGCAAACGTTCTGGCATGTTATTGAAAACCCATTTAAACCACAGAGAGCACGGAGCACACAGAGAAAACAAACGGCCTCTCTAACTTTTTTGCAGGTCTCCGTGAGCTCGATGTGTTCCGTGGTTAATTGTCTAAATCTTTTCCGCCTTCAAGATACGCCGATCGCACTTCGGAACTGGCAAGCAATTCTCTGCCTGTACCGGCGAGAATGATATGACCATGCTGCAACACATAGCCACGATGGGCCACGCGCAAGGCATGATGCGCATTTTGCTCGACTAGCAGAATCGTCATTCCGTGATCCCGATTCAAGTCCCGGATTGTCTGAAATATCTTCTTTATGTAGAGCGGTGCAAGTCCGAGCGAGGGCTCGTCGAGTAACAATAATTTCGGACGAGCCATTAATGCGCGGGCAATCGCCAACATCTGCTGCTCGCCACCCGAAAGCGTCCCGGCACGTTGCGCTCTGCGCTCCTCAAGAATGGGGAATAAGGCGCACATACGCTTAAGATCGACTTCGAAGTTCAGTGGATCAGACAGTACCGCTCCCATTTGCAGGTTTTCCATCACCGTCATGCGCGGGAAAATTCGTCGGCCTTCAGGCACCAAGGCAATACCACGTCGCGAAATTTCGTGGGCCGGCAAGCCGGTAATATCTTCACCATCAAAAACAATGCGCCCGGCAGAAGCACGTGGCTGGCCAAACAAGCTCATCATCAGGGTCGACTTGCCTGCACCGTTTGCACCGATCAGGGTAACCACCTCTCCCACCTGAACTGAAATATTCACTCCCTGCAAAGCATGAATATGGCCGTAATAGGCATGCACTCCCGAGAGCTCAAGCATCATGGTGCAACCCCTGCAGACATCATCTCATCAAGCGCTTCGTCACCCTCTTCGCCAAGATAAGCCTTAATCACATGCGGATCGTTCTGAATTTTCTCCGGGCTCCCCTCAGCGATTTTGCGCCCGTAATTGAGGACGCAGATATGGTCAGAGACATTCATTACCACGCTCATATCGTGTTCAATGAGCAAGATAGACAAGCCCTCATCGCGCACCAGAGATTGCAGAAGCTCATTCAACTCGGCGGACTCTCTCGGATTTAGTCCGGCAGCCGGCTCATCCAGGCACAGAAGAACCGGATCGACACACAAAGCTCGGGCAATTTCTATGCGGCGCTGCATGCCATAAGGCAGATCACCGGCCACCGCATCTGCGCGGTCTATCAGATTCAGCCGCTTGAGGCGGTCAACCGCGATCTCAATGGCCTGCTTCTCGGCGCGCCGGTAACCCGGCAAGCCAAACAGCCCCGCCAGCGAAAAACATGATGCAGCTTGCAGGCGCATATGTTGCGCAACGATCAGATTTTCAAGCACGGTCATTTTCGCGAAAAGACGAACGTTCTGAAATGTCCTCACGACCTGTGCCCGACTCGCAACCTGATAACTTTCAAGTGTTTCGAGTTGCAAAGTACCCCGTCGCGGATGATTCAAGCACACACGGCCAGTGGTCGGTTTGTAAAACCCGGTCAGGCAATTGAAGAAAGTCGTTTTACCAGCACCGTTCGGACCAATAACAGCAGTGATGCATCCGGCAGGAACATCCAATGACAAATCATCAATCGCTGTCAGTCCACCAAAACGCATAGTCAGATTTTCAACGTGTAGAAGCATCTCCGGCGGATTCATGAGCGCGTCCCTGCACTTCCCGCCTCAGGCTGACTGTAGCGCAGTGTTGGTTCCCGGCGAGAAAGAATACCTGCCGGTTTCCAGATCATGATCAGAATCATCGCCGTGCCGAAAAGCAGCATGCGGTACTCGGCAAAATCTCGACCCAACTCGGGCAACAGCACCAAAACCAAGGAAGCCAGGACAACACCCAACTGGCTACCCATCCCACCGAGAACAACAATGGCCAAAATGATCGCCGATTCATTGAACGTAAAAGATTCGGGTGAAATGAAGCCTTGGCGCGCCGCAAAGAAAACGCCGGCAATACCGCCCAGCATGGCGCCGATAGCGAAAGCCGAGAGCTTGACGTTTGTCACATTCATTCCCATCGCCTTGCAGGCAATCTCATCTTCGCGCATAGCCTCCCAGGCGCGGCCAATAGGTAGCTTGCGCAGACGTGACACGAACAGGTTGGTGAACATCGCCAGTGTCAGAATCAGATAATAAAGAAAAATGATCCGGTGCAAGGGCGAGAACTCCAAACCAAAGAATGAAGCGAAGGTCGGCACATCCCCAGGAGGCGTAAACGGCAGCCCGAAGAATGACGGACGCGGAATCGAAGCAATGCCGTTCGGCCCGCCCGACAAGGCCGTCCAGTTAACCAGAATAACGCGAACAATTTCACCAAAACCCAGCGTAACAATAGCCAGATAGTCTCCACGCAAACGCAAGGTCGGCCAACCAAGAACGATACCGAAACTCGCTGCCAACCCGCCTGCCACCGGCAATGCCTGCCAAAAACTCCAGCCGAACTGCGTCGATAACAAGGCATAGGAATACGCACCCACAGCATAAAATGCTACGTAGCCGAGATCCAGCAGGCCCGCCAAACCGACAACCACATTTAATCCCCAGCCAAGCATGACGTAGATAAGAACAGTCGTTGCCGTATCGATGACGTAACGGTTATCCGGGAACACCATCGGCATTAATATGGCCAGTCCGAAACAACCCCATCCGATCCAAGCCGAAATCACACCATGCTTACGGGCAACAATCCCTGACGCCTTACGACGGGCACGCTGGCGCACATTAATCGCGTCGATCACATAACGGGCGAGCAAACGCCCGACAAACACAATAACCACAAAAGCGAACAAGACCGGCCAGCGCGTAGCCACTTGCAGGGCACCGCCCTGATCGACGGTGGTCAGCCCGATCATCGGAATGCCGAGTAAAAGCGCGACGAAAGCCACGGCCGTCGCATCTCTGAACCGTTCAGCCGCTGACGGTGCCTGATGCGCAATAACAACCACAGACATCAGACCTTCTCCACTTCAGGTCGACCGAGCAAGCCGGAGGGACGAAACATGAGAACTAGAATGAGGATGCTGAAGGTTGCCACATCCTTGTATTCTGGTGACAGATAGGCCGCCCAGAAGGCCTCGATCAGGCCGATCAGCACGCCACCTAGCATGGCGCCAGGAAACGAGCCAATCCCACCGAGCACCGCCGCCGTAAAGGCTTTTATGCCAACCACGAAACCAATATAAAAATCCACCACGCCGTAATACACCGTAACGAGCACCCCTGCTACCGCTGCCAGCATTGCGCCGAGCATGAAAGTCAGAGAAATTGTGCGATCAACGTTGATGCCAAGCAGCGCCGTCATCGTTCTATCCTGTTCGCAAGCACGCTGCTGGCGACCAAAGGAGGTTCGGCTGAGAGCGTAGGTCAAGGCGAACATCAAAACCACCGTTACAACCATGATCAATACTTGCGAGTAGGCCAGATGCACCGTAAAGCCATCGACCGTCAGCAGATCAAACCCGCCGATCAGAACCGGTGGAATGGGTTTGATGCGTGCGCCTTGGGACAACTGCACCATATTCTGCAAAAAAATTGACATGCCGATAGCCGAAATCAGAGGCGCCAGACGGGTCGATCCACGTAAGGGACGGTAGGCGGTTCGTTCAACCGCCCAGCCGTAAACCGACGTAAACAACACCGAAATAACCAACACCAATACCAGCGCCAGCGGTACCGAGCTGACACCCAGCGAGGCCAGCAGTGTAAATGCTGTCACTGCGATAAAGGCACTGACCATGTAGATGTCACCGTGGGCAAAATTGATCATGCCAATGATGCCGTACACCATGGTGTACCCGATGGCGATCAAGCCATAGACGGCCCCCAGGGTCAGGCCGTTGATTAACTGCTGCAATGCCAGGGCCATGCCCCTCCTCCGGTACTGATTATTGTTCTGGCCAACGCATACCAACTACGCCGTTAGCACTACGCTAACCGGAAGATGAAACGTTGCGGGAAACAGAAAAAAAACCGGCACCCCGGGACAATGAATTGCCCCGGGGTGCCGACAGATCATTATTTGACGTAGTCGTATTTCCCGTTTTTCCATTGATAGACCATGAAGCCGGGAAGCTTGTTGTCACCCTTGGCATCAAAGCTCAGCTTGCCAATCACAGTATCAAAACTGCCACCTCGCATGGCTTTTTCCAAATCCGCATACTTGGTACTCTTGGCCTGTTCGGCGGCTTGAGCAAACAATTGCATCGCCGCATAGGCGTACATCACATAACCTTCCGGCTCAACCTTGGCATCACGGAAACGCTTCACGATATCTGCGGCGGATGGGTTCTTCCGTGGATCAGGCGAGAATGTGAACAACACGTTATCGGCGCTCGCACCGGCGGCAGTAACCAACTCTGAGTTAGTCATCGTATCGCCGCCCATAACGATCAGCTTCAGTCCGGCTTGCTGTGCCTGGCGCAGGATGAGAGCGACTTCGGTGTGATAGCCACCATAAGCCATGACCTCGATACCGGCTGATTTGAGTTTGCTAACGAGAGCGGAATAATCCTTTTCGCCAGCGGTAATCGACTCACGCAGAACAACTTTGACTTTCTTTGCTTCGATGGCCTTGGCAATTTCGTCTGCTAAACCTTTTCCGTAAGCACTCTTGTCATCGACCACGGCAATTTTCTTGCCCTTGAAGTTATCGGCAAGATAATTTCCCGCCACCAAGCCTTGTTGGTCATCACGCCCCATGATACGGAAAATGTTTTTCAGACCACGCTCCGTCACCTGCGGGTTGGTCGACAC
>JBBRDR010000197.1:0-4931 GCA_038203745.1 Burkholderiales bacterium
GTCATTGTTGGGCGTTTGTTGAGAAGCAGCCGCTAGGCGCCAAAGCCCCTGAGTATACCCGTCTTCGCCTTTATGCTGTTGAGCCCCCGGATTTTGTTGCTCATGGATAATTATCTTGTAGATGATATTAATTATCATGTAGGATGATAACAGTTATCAACAAAAGTCTTATCAACTCGGAAAACTCACCATGTATAACGCATTCAAATACGCATCAAGTCGTTTCTTCCCTCAACTCATTCTTATTGTATTTGCCGGATTTTCGTTTCCGGTTTCCGCCTTTCAGCCACTGATTACTGACGATACCGGAACTCAGGGCAGCGGTGGAAATCAACTGGAATTCTCGTTTAATCAGGATCGTGTCAAAACAACGGGCGAAACAGTGCGAGTTCAAACTCTACCTGCCGTCTATACGCGAGGCCTGATCGAAACACTCGATGTCTTTGCCGGCTATGGTTACGCCAAAATTCGTTCGAATATGCCGGGCGGCGATGCAAGTGGTGGAGTTAATCCTTCAGTAGGTGCCAAATGGCGTTTTTATGAAAACGAAGAAAGCCAGACCAGTTTCGCTCTCAAACCGGAAATTATTTTTCCGGTCAGTTCCGGTCGTGAAAACTCAGGATTGGGCACAGGTAAAGCCTCCGGCAATCTGACGCTCATTTTGACACAGGAACTTCCGTTTGGTGCCGTTCACATGAATCTCGGCGTTGGTCGGGATCGCTTCCGCGACAACGCGAATAACTCCGATGCAACGACAACGCGCGCTTCAATTGCCCCGGTCTGGGATGTGGCCGATCTATGGAAACTGGCGCTGGATATGGGCACCGAATCTGCTCGTGCCGGAGGAGGCCGGGTACGTACGAATTTCGTCGAACTTGGCGCCATCTATTCGCCACACAAGGATCTTGATTTTGCACTGGGTGTCATTCATTTGTCCGACAACGATAATCCGCACACAACAACAAATACTGCTACTGCCGGAGTGACCTGGCGATTCCAGTAACAAGGAGAATCTTGTGAATAATGTGGAAAACACCTTGAGCGTAAATTTTGGTGCGACGCTTGATCTGGCATCGATTGGTCACGCGCTGATCGTTCACGACGTTCTGGCGCCCCATGCCGCCCCCGAGTGGGCGCGTTGGCTTGAAGAAATCGGTTTTGTCGTCGGTGAACAGGTGATGTTGATGGCGCGCGGCTTGCCGGGTGGTGATCCGCTGGTTGTCCGCGTCGGGCAATCGACCTTTGCCTTGCGTCGTGCCGAAGCCGCTTGTGTGCGGATTGCATCGACGAATCCTGTGCACGATGAAAGAGGGCCGGTATGAATCAGGCCGTTATCCATATTCACCCGAGCGGGCCATTGCTGGCACTGGTTGGTAATCCCAATTGCGGAAAAACAGCGCTGTTCAATCTGCTTACCGGTAGCCGGCAGAAGGTGGCCAACTACGCTGGCGTCACCGTTGAGCGCAAGGAGGGACGGTTCATCACGCCAGCGGGTAAGTCCCTGCGTGTACTCGATCTGCCGGGAGCCTACAGTTTGTATCCGCGTTCGCCGGATGAGCGCGTGACTTGCGATGTGCTCTTTGGTCGTGCGATTGGCGAGAAGCGGCCTGATCTGGTGGTCTGCGTGGTTGATGCCACCAATCTGCGGCGCAACCTGCGCCTGGCTCTGGCCATCAAACGACTTGGGCTGCCGTGCGTGGTGGCGCTCAACATGGCCGATCTGGCCGAAAGCCGAGGCATCAAAATTGATCCTGTGGCGTTGGCCGTCGAACTTGGCCTGCCGGTTGTCAGTACCGTTGCCATCAAACGTTCAGGTGTCGAATCTCTCCTTGAGTTGTTCGATGATCAGGCCGTATGGCGTGCTAGCACGCCTGTTTCTGCCTCGCACAGTAACGAATCGGATCATGTTGCCGTTCGTCATATCCTGCAACGACTTGATCTGGACGATGTGATTCCGCATACGGCGAGTGACCGGATTGATCGTGTCGTGTTGCACCCGGTCGTTGGACCGGTGCTCCTGGCGCTCGTCCTGTTTCTGGTCTTCCAGGCGGTTTTTGCGTGGGCTGAGACCCCGATGACACTGATCAAGGATGTAACCACAAGCCTGAGTGACACCGTCAGCGCCTTGTTGCCCGATATGTGGTTCAGGAGCCTGATCGTTGATGGGGTAATTGCCGGTGCCGGCGGTGTTCTCGTTTTTCTGCCGCAAATTGTGATTCTGTATTTTTTTATTCTCGTTCTGGAAGAGTCAGGTTACCTGCCACGCGCGGCGTTCCTTCTTGATCGGGTGATGGGCAGCGTTGGCCTGAGCGGTCGTTCGTTTATCCCCTTGCTGTCGAGTTTTGCCTGCGCCATTCCCGGCATCATGGCGGCACGCACCATTGCTAATCGGCGTGACCGCCTGGTAACAATCATGATTGCGCCGATGATGACGTGTTCGGCGCGATTGCCAGTTTATGCCCTACTGATCGGTGCCTTTATTCCGCAACGCGAACTGTGGGGGATGATGGAGTTGCAGGGCCTGATACTGCTGGGCTTGTACTTTGCCGGCATCTTTGGTGCTATGGCCGTGGCCTGGGTGCTTAAGCGGTTTACATCCGCGGGTCGTGAAGTCCGTCCCCTGATGATGGAACTGCCGAGCTATCACTTGCCAACAGTGCGCAATATCGCCATCGGAATCTGGCAGCGTATCTCGATTTTCATCAAGCGCGTGGGCGGGATCATTCTTTTTCTAACGATTCTGCTCTGGTTCCTGGCCAGTTTTCCCGGAGCGCCGGATGGTGCAACAGGCGCGGCCATCGAATACAGTTTTGCCGGCATGTTGGGTAAAGCGCTTGCTCTCGTGTTTGAGCCGATTGGCTTCAACTGGCAGATTAGCATTGCCCTGGTTCCAGGATTGGCTGCTCGCGAAGTGGCAGTGAGTGCGCTCGGCACGGTGTATGCACTTTCAGCAACAGGTGATGCGGCGGTACAAGCGCTGGCTCCGCTAATTGCCGATCAGTGGAGTCTGGCCACCGCATTGTCCCTGCTCGCATGGTACGTATTTGTCCCACAATGCTTGGCCACGCTGGCTGCTGTCAAGCGCGAAACCGGCGGCTGGACGATGCCCGCCATCATGGCCGGGTATTTGTTTGCACTGGCCTACGTCGCTTCGTTCATCGCCTATCGCGTAGCTCTGACCATGGGGGCAGGGTGAGTTCGATGTTTTGCCCAGTAAGAGGCAAATGCTTGTTGGTTATTTTGTAAGGTGAAGGCTTGACTAATTTCTCAGGAGGGCTGTTGACGGCTAAAATGGCGCGTTTTGTCTCAGGAATTTTGCATGCCGACCGGAATCATTGAATCACTGGATCACGAAGCACGTGGAATCACGCGGCTCGATGGCAAGACAATTTTTGTCGAAGGCGCCTTGCCCGGTGAGCATGTCGAGTATGTTTGCTTTCATAAGAAGCCGACCTTCGAGGTGGCGCGGGTGCAACGTGTTGTGCAGGAATCCCCCAGTCGAGTAACGCCAAAGTGCCCTCATTTTGGCGTGTGTGGTGGATGCAGCATGCAGCATCTGGATCCGGCGGCACAGGTTGCAGCCAAACAGCGCGTGCTTGAATCTAACCTCTGGCATCTTGGCCGCATCAAGGCCGAGCAGCTTTATTCGCCGATCTATGGCCCGGCATGGGGCTATCGTCTGCGAGCACGGCTGTCGGCACGTCTGGTGCCAAAAAAAGGCGGCGTGCTGATTGGTTTCCACGAGAAAAAAAGCAGTTACGTAGCTGACATGCAGCAGTGCCCCAATCTGCCGCCACACGTATCTGCCTTGCTGCTTCCTCTGCGCGAATTGGTTTCAGGATTGTCAATCAGCAAGGCCATGCCGCAAATCGAGTTGGCTGTTGGCGAATACGTCACAGCGCTGGTGTTGCGCATTCTCGAACCGCTGACAAACGCTGACGAGGATTTGTTGCGCGAGTTTGCTGATCGGCACGGTGTCGTGTTCTATCTGCAATCCAAGGGGCCGGCGACGGCCTATCGGTTTTACCCTGTGGATGGACCGAAGCTTTCCTATCGCTTGCCGGATTATGACATCGAGCATTTCTATTCGCCGACCGAATTTACTCAAGTTAATAACGACATCAACCGTGTGCTGGTGCGTCGTGCAATGGCGTTGCTTGATCCGCAGCCGGGTGAACGGATTGCTGACATGTTCTGCGGTCTAGGTAATTTTTCTCTGCCGATTGCGCGCTTAGGTGCACGCGTGATGGGCATCGAGGGGAGTGCCGAATTAGTGCGCCGCGCGGGGGAAAACGCCGCCGCCAATGGGTTGGCAGCGCAGGTGGAGTATGGTGTGGCCAATCTGTTTGAAACCACACCGGAAACGTTGGCAACTCTCGGACATTTTGACAAGATGCTGATCGACCCGCCCCGCGATGGTGCAGCGGAACTGGTGAATGCGCTTGGCGAAAAGGATTCGCAGCACGGTCCGAAGCGGATTGTCTATGTGTCATGCAGCCCTTCAACGCTGGCGCGTGATGCGGCGATTCTGGTTACGCAAAAAGGTTATCGTTTGAAGGGAGCCGGGGTGGTCAACATGTTCCCGAACACTTCGCACGTCGAGTCCATTGCGTTGTTTGATCGGGCTTGAACAGGTCTGCATCGGTTATAATCACACGTTTGGAAGCCGGCGGCTCGCCGGCTTTTTTGCACCAAATTTTTCTGGGTTGATATGCGAATTTTGTTGAGCAACGATGACGGCTATTTTTCCCCGGGGATAGAGTGTCTGGCACGTGTTTTGTCTGCAGTGGCCGATATCACTGTTGTTGCGCCCGAGCGGGATCGCAGCGGTGCCAGCAACTCACTCACGCTCGATCGCCCGCTTTCCCTCAAGCGAGCTGCAAATGGCTATTACCACGTTAATGGGACACCAACGGATTGCGTGCATTTGG
>JBBRDR010000198.1:0-4855 GCA_038203745.1 Burkholderiales bacterium
TGACATCTGCCCGCGACAGAAAACACACCCGTTTGCAGTGCAAAACAATGCTTCCGCAGCAGATTATCCTACAATCATGAGAATCAGAGTTTTTCGCAACGCCCACTTCGCTTATGGAAAGAGAAAGAAAAATGTCACGCCTTTTTGAACCGCTCCAACTCGGCAGCCTTCTACTCCCCAACCGCATCGTTATGGCACCGCTCACACGTTGCCGGGCCGCTGCTGGACGCGTCCCGACGCCTTTGATGGCTAAATACTATGAACAACGAGCCTCCGCCGGACTCATTCTGAGCGAGGCGACGGCCGTCACGCCGATGGGCGTCGGTTACTCAGACACTCCGGGAATCTGGTCCGATGAACAAGTTACCGGTTGGAAATTAGTAACTAACGCAGTCCACGCGGCAGGCGGGCGCATCTTTCTGCAACTGTGGCACGTCGGCCGCATCTCGGACCCACACTATCTTGACGGTGCTCAACCCGTTGCGCCGAGCGCCATTGCCGCGAGTGGCCACGTCAGCCGGATGCTCCCGCAAAAAGCCTTTGTAACACCGCGCGCCCTGAGTCTTGAGGAAATCCCGGCAATCGTCGAGGCCTACCGCAAAGGTGCTGAAAACGCCAAGCTAGCCGGATTCGACGGTGTAGAAATGCACGGCGCCAACGGCTACCTGCTTGATCAGTTTTTGCAGGACAGCACCAATCAACGCAATGACGCCTATGGCGGATCAATCGAAAATCGTGCGCGGCTGATGCTCGAAGCCACCGATGCAGCCATTTCGGTATGGGGGCCGGAGCGGGTCGGCGTCCATCTAACACCACGCGGAGACGTTCACTCGATGGGCGACTCCAATCCGCTCGCCACCTTTACTTACCTTGCCAGCGAACTCGGCAAGAGAAAGGTCGCATTCATCTGCGCTCGTGAACATGCCGGAGAGGGAAGCATTGGCCCGCAAATCAAGGCCGCATTTGGTGGGGTGTTTATCGCTAACGAGAGTTTTACCGTCGAATCAGCAGAAACCGCTCTGGCAAAAGGTGAGGCCGATGCCGTCGCCTGGGGAAAACTCTTTATCGCCAACCCCGATTTTCCACAACGGATCAAACAAGGCAAGCCGTTTAACACACCGGACCCCTCGACGTTTTACGGCGGCGACATTGCTGGCTATACCGACTACCCGACATTGCCTGTAGCCGCCTGAAAATCGAGGAGCACACGCGCCAAGACCGTGCCGGTTCGGCGCGTGCTAAATCACTTTGGAATAGCGCTTGCTCTCACGATCCGCGCGCAGAAACTTGTCGAAAACCATTGAAATCGCCCGCACCAACATGCGCCCCGGCGGCAGAACGACGATCCGTTTATCCTCGATGCGCAACAGGCGACCCTCAACCATCTCGCTCAAGACCTCAAGTTCAGCGGCAAAGTAGGACCTGAATTCAATCCCGTACGCAACTTCAACCGATTCAAAGGAAAGTTCGAAATGGCACATCAGCGATTGAATAATTGAACGTCGCAGAATGTCGTCAGCATTCAACTCAATGCCGCGGAAAACTGGCATTTCGCCTTTGTCGAGGGCATCGTAGTACTCGTCGAGCGTTTTCACGTTCTGATAGTAGCTCGGCCCGACCTTGCTGATCGAGGAGATGCCGAAGGACAGCATGTCACAGTCCGAGTGCGTCGAGTAGCCCTGGAAATTACGGTGCAACCGGCCTTCCCGCTGGGCGATGGCCAGCTCATCATCGGGCTTGGCAAAGTGATCCATGCCGATGAAAACGTAACCGGCCTCAGTCAGTTTGCGGATGGCCATGGACAGAATCTGCAGACGATTGTCGGCCGACGGCATATCGGATTCAAGAATGCGCCGTTGCGGCTTGAAGAGGCTGGGCAAATGCGCATAGTTGTAGATCGACAGACGATCCGGACTGGCCGTAATTACACGATCAAGGGTACGGTTGAATCCTTCTACTGACTGTTTGGGGAGGCCGTAAATCAAATCGATGCTGATCGACTTGAAGCCGTTGGCACGCGCGGCGTCGATTACGGCAAAGGTTTCTTTTTCGCTCTGAATACGATTCACCGCCTGCTGGACGTTTTCATCAAAATCCTGCACACCAACGCTCATTCGATTAAAACCAAGCTGGCCGAGTAGTTCGACAGTAGCGCGATCAACCTTGCGCGGATCAACTTCAATGGAGTATTCCCCGTTTTCGACCAAACGGAAATACTTGCGCGTAGCCGCCATCAAGTGACGCATCTCGTCGTGCGACAGGAAAGTCGGTGTCCCGCCGCCCCAGTGCAACTGCTCGACGACGTTATCGCCCTCTGCGAGGCAACTGCTCTGCAGCGCCAGTTCTTTGTCCAGATACTTCAAATACTTGGCCGATCGCCCGTGATCCTTTGTAATGATCTTGTTACAGGCGCAGTAATAGCAGATGGTGTTGCAAAACGGGATATGAAAATACAGCGAAAGCTGTTGCCGGTTCGCCCCAGTGTTCCGCCTGCTCAGCCACTGGCCGCATGATTCAGCACTGAATCTATCAGTGAAGCGGTCGGCGGTCGGATACGAGGTGTAACGCGGGCCATTGATATCAAAACGGCGAATGATCTGCGGATCAAAGACGACGGGGTCGGTAACGGAAGTCATGCGCTCAGTTTACCCCAGGCAACGGTGGTTCATGTAAACACGGCCGCGTTGCGTGTCAAGGCTACCGAAACAATGTAGGCAAAGGACAGTAGCGCAGCCACAAAGAAACCTGCACGCACGGCTTTGGTCTTGCCCCGCTTGAGTGCCATCATGCCAAACAGGATGTAGGCCAGTAGCCCGATCAACTTTGCCGTCAACCAGTTTTGTTCAAATGGATACTGGGCACTGATCACGGCCATGGTGATAGCGCTGCCGAGCAGGAGCGTATCAACGCAATGTGGAACAATTTTGATCCAACGTTGATTCAAACAGGGTGAATCGAACAGCATCCACAGCCCGCGCAATAAGAATCCCGAGCCGCTGACAATGACACAACTGACATGCAGATATTTGAGCGTGAGATACAACATCGTTAAACCGGGTCGCTCATCACTGACTTTATTTTCAACAAATGCCCGCGATAGACCGTCATTGCCGCCAGCAGGTTACGCAGCAACCATCCATTGGCCAGTACCAGCGCCAGCCCGGCTGGATAAACAAACCATGCTGGCCAGAATACCGTCAGCAGCAGTAACAACAAAGCGAAAAAATGTGCCCGCATCTGGCGATCCATTTCCCGCTCGGCAATGATCTTTTTCATATTGGGCGCCATCACGCGCCGTTGCCCCAGATTTTGCAAATGCAGCCAGATCAAAAAGGGAACTATCTTGTAGAGCATGCCAATAATGACCGACATGAAGCCACCAAAAAGCAAAAGCACGCCGCACAGCAACGGCCAACCCTGCCATTCGCCTAACATCGGGACAGTTCGGGCAGCCAGCCACACGGCACTGGCAGCCAGTGCGCTCAGCATGGCCATGCGCCAGTAATGCTGTGTAGCATCGAAGCGGGCACGTTTGCTCTGCCGCTGAATGTTCAATGTTACGCTGGCAAAGAGCGCCGCCACAAGCACCACCGCCGCCCCAAGCAGCATCGACAAAAGGCCTGCGCCGCTAATTTCAGCCAGCGTCCACATCGAGACCACTGCCAACGCCAGAACCGAGAAATGGCGACCAAACCACTCGGGATACGCCGGTGTCAATTGAAACATGGGAACAACCACAAAACCAACAGCCGCAAGCAAAACCGTACCCCAGGCCACAAAGCCCCAGCCCAGATGGATATCTGCCAGTTCAATCAAGGGCAGATTTAGTGACCAGCCGAGGGACAGGGACAGCAACACCCCCAACCCGACCGTCACACTCAGGCCAAGCAATGCAAATTTCAACCCACTGATGGTAGGGCTGGTGGATGGAACGCCGTGCAGCGCATAGGCTGCTGCACCAACAAATGAAGCCACACCCACTCCAAAAAGGAGGGCGGCCATATTAAAGAGTAGCGGTGAAAAACTCAGGAACGCGCCGACAAGAAACAAGGTGCCCAAGGTTATTGCAGCATGGACATAACGTGCAAGACGCATTGGCCCGGCCAGATTGGCACCGGCAACAACGGGCAGAATCTGCACCAATGCACCGAGCATGACCTGTAACATGAATCCGGCCGTAATCAGGTGAGTCAGCGCCAGCGCGGCGGGTGTCCAGCGCGAGACAAAGGCATCCGGCCCGCTCCATAATAAAAGCAAGCCGGCCAGAATGCCAAAGACGGGAGCGGTCAGGAAAAAGCGAAAAGGCGCCGCGATGGGCGGCGACTGGTCATACGAAAGAAGTGCCTGCATGCGGAGTTAAACCCCTCGCCACTGAGCAAAGGGAAAACTGACTACGACTGTTTGTGCCACATTAGAATCTCAACGCTACCGTCCGCGCAGCGCTCGGTTTGCCAGGAATACCCGTTAAGTTCAAGTGCGCGATAAAGCGGAATGGGTTCACGCCCGACCACCAGCAGAACCTTTTGACCCGGCTCGATCGCATCCAGTGCTTCCATGGTCTGCACAAAGGGCTCCGGCGGCTCCATGTTGCGCCCATCGATTACCTTGTCAGCCTTCGATTGAGTCATTACATCTACTCCACAGGATTGATCTTGTCTTTCAGTTGCGGCATCAGCGTTTCATGCTGATACGCCAGATGCTGGTCACACATCGGATACAACACGTTCTCTTCTTTCATATTGTGCTGTTGCATCATGATCAACAGAGTTTCGGCATAGCCCGAGTAGTCCTCAGCGTCCCGCTTAGCCAGTGCCTCTTGAGCCGCGTCAAGCAATTCACGCATCTGGGTATGCTC
>JBBRDR010000199.1:0-4852 GCA_038203745.1 Burkholderiales bacterium
GCGTTTTGCGTGAACTGAGTACCGTAGCCGATCCGCTGACGCGTACCTACGCGGCACGCGTGTCGATACTCAATCCGGACGCCCGGGTGCTGCTTGGCATGACGGCCAATGTGAAGTTCCTGCATGGCGCAGCAGAGGTGCACGCCGCAGCCCCGTTAAGCGTGCCGTTGGGTGCGATTTTCCAGCAGGACGGGAAGCCGGCACTGTGGATTGTCGGGGCGGATCAAACGGTCTCGCTGCGGCCGGTCATGGTCACCGCCTACGGCGAAACCTTAGTGGTACTGGGCAGCGGCGTCAAAGCCGGCGAACGGATTGTGATTGCCGGTGTGCACAAGCTGACGGCCGGCGAACAGATCAAGGCGGTTGATCAACCGCCAGTACCGCTCGCCACGTCAGCCCGATGAAGCCGGTCAACCTTTCTGAATGGGCGCTGAATCACCGCTCGATGGTGGCCTATCTGATCATCGTGCTGATGCTGGGCGGCGTGTTTTCCTATTTCAAGCTGGGGCGTGCCGAAGATCCTGACTTTACCTTCAAGGCCATGGTTGTGCGTACGCTGTGGCCGGGCGCGACAGCGCATGAGGTCGAGTTGCAGGTGACCGAGCGCATCGAAAAGAAGCTGCAGGACGTGCCGTGGGTTGACGTGATCCGCTCCAATTCAAAGGCCGGCGAGTCATTGGTTTTTATTGTCCTCAAGGATTACACGCCGAAGAAGGACGTGCCTGAAGCCTGGTATCAGGTGCGCAAGAAGATCGGTGACATCAAGCACACATTTCCAGCCGGTGTGCAGGGGCCGTTCATCAACGACGAATTCGGCGATACCTTCATCAATCTCTTTGCGCTGACCGGTGACGGTTTTGAAATTGCCCGGTTGCGAAAGGAGGCGGATCGCGTGGCGCGTGAATTGCGTCAGGTGCCAGACGTCAAGAAAATTGAACTGATTGGCGTGCAGGACGAAAAGATTTTCGTTGAAATATCGCACGCCAAGTTAGCCACACTAGGCCTCGACCCGCTGCTGATTTTCGACGCGTTGCAAAAGCAGAATGCGATGGCGTCCTCCGGATTTTTTGAAACGGCGTCTGATCGCGTTCGTCTACGCGTGACGGGTGATTTTGACTCGGTGGAAAGCGTACGTGCCATTGGCGTTCAGGCGGGCGGCAAGCTTTTGCGTCTGGGCGATATCGCGACAGTTAAACGCGGTTACGTCGATCCGCCAGCGCCGCGCATGCGTGTGCAGGGGCAGCCGGCCGTAGGGATCGCCATTGCCATGAACAAGGGCGGGGACGTGATCAAGCTCGGTGACCGTCTGCGCAGTGAGGTTGCGCGCTTGCAGCGGGATTTGCCAACGGGAATTGATATAAAGGTAGTCGCCGATCAGCCGGAAATCGTGCGCCACTCGATCAGTCTGTTCATGTCGTCATTGACCGAAGCGGTCGTCATTGTGCTGGCGGTGTCCTTCCTGAGCCTCGGATTGCGCACCGGGGCGGTGGTGGCCCTGTCGATTCCGCTGGTGCTGGCGATCACGTTCCTGCTGATGGAAGTCTTTGGCATCGATTTGCAGCGCATTTCGCTCGGCGCCTTGATCATCGCGCTGGGTTTGCTGGTGGATGATGCGATCATCGCTGTCGAGATGATGGTGGTAAAAATGGAGCAGGGCTGGGATCGCTTCCGGGCAGCGACCTTTGCCTATACCTCAACGGCGTTCCCGATGTTGACCGGGACGCTGATTACGGCGACGGGTTTTACCCCGGTTGGATTTGCCAAATCCGGCGCCGGTGAGTACACCTTTTCGATATTTGCCGTGGTGAGTATTGCACTGGTCGTTTCGTGGGTGGTGGCGGTGGTGTTCACACCCTATCTGGGCTACAAGATTCTTGATGCTAAAAAATTACAGTCGCATGCGTTGCAGCACGGTCACGATATTTACGAAACCAGGTTCTACCGAGGCGTTCGGGCGAGTGTCGACTGGTGCGTACGACGGCGCTGGCTGGTGATCGGTACGACACTGGTCGCTTTTGCCCTGTCTTTGGTGGCGCTCAATGCGGGTGTGCAAAAACAATTCTTTCCGGCTTCTGAGCGCCCTGAATTGCTGGTTGATTTATGGCTGCCTCAAGGTGCATCGCTTAAAGCAACCGAGACGCAGGCGCAGCGGATAGAGCAACTCTTGCTCAACGAACCGGAGATGAAGAAATCGGTAAAGCACTTTGCCAGCTATATCGGCAATGGCAGCCCGCGATTTTATTTGCCACTCAATCAGCAGTTGTTCAATGACAACTTTGCGCAGTTTGTCGTGGTCACTAATGACATCAAGGCGCGCGAGGATTTGAAACACCGGCTTGAAGCGTACTTCTCGGTTGAAAATGCAGATTGGCATGCCGGGCTGGCTAACACCCGAACGCGCGTATTACGCCTGGAAAACGGCCCGCCGGTCGGGTTTCCGATCCAGTTCCGCGTGTCGGGTGAAGATCTTGGGGAATTGCGCCGTGCAGCAGAAGACGTGGCGACTCTCATGCGCGCCAATCCTCACGTGAAGGATGTGAACTTCGACTGGAACGAGATGGGCAAGTCGGTACGGCTGGACATTGACCAGGATCGTGCACGGGCACTTGGGGTCAGTTCCCTGGATCTTTCAAATTCAGTCAACCTGCTGTTGAATGGAAGCAGCATCACGCAAATGCGCGAAGGCGATCAGCTGGTTGATGTCGTGGTACGCGCCAAAGGTGACGAACGGGCGCGTATTTCGGCACTGGCCGACATCAATATCCGCACGTCCAGCGGGCGCTACGTGCCGCTCGCCCAGGTGGCGAAAATCCATTACGAACTCGAAGACGGGTTGATCAGCCGGCGCAATCGACTGCCGACAATCACCGTACAGGCTGACATTCGCGACAACGTGCAGGCACCGGTTGTATCGGCGCAAATCAATCCACAGCTTGATGTGCTTCGTGCAAAGCTGCCGCCCGGATTCCGCATCGAACTCGGCGGGACAACCGAGGAATCCGCCAAGGGCGAGAATTCGATCAAGGCCGTGATGCCGATGATGCTGGTGGCGGTGATTACCTTGCTGATGATTCAGTTGCAGAGTATCGGGCGTACCGTGCTGGTTCTACTCACGGCACCGCTTGGGCTGATTGGTGTGGCGATTGCCTTGCTGGTGTTCAACGTACCCTTTGGCTTTGTGGCGAATCTCGGGGTGATTGCGTTATCCGGAATGATCATGCGTAATTCGGTGATTCTCGTTGATCAGATCGATCAGGACGAGAAAGCCGGCAAACCAACCTGGGAAGCCATTGTGGGTTCAACGGTGCGCCGCTTCCGGCCGATCATGCTGACCGCGGCAGCGGCGATTCTGGCCATGATTCCGCTGACGCGCAGCGTGTTCTGGGGGCCGATGGCCGTCGCTATTATGGGCGGCCTGATCGTGGCCACCCTGCTGACGGTGTTTTTCCTGCCGGCACTTTATGCGGCGTGGTATAGGGTCAAGGATGACGTGAAGGTATAATATTTAATCAGTTAGGTAATAAATATTAGTTTAAGCTAATATACTCGGTGGTGAGGGTTTTTATGGCAACGCCAACAATGAATACTGAACAAGCACGTTTCAACATGATCGAGCAGCAAATCCGTCCGTGGGAGGTTCTTGATCCGACCGTGCTGAGCCTGCTATCGCTCGTCAAGCGCGAGGATTTCGTGCCGGCCGCCTACAAGGATCTGGCATTTGCCGACGTTGAGCTGCCCATCAGTTCGAGTCAGTCGATGCTGACACCGAAAATGGAAGCGCGAATCCTGCAGGAACTTGGCATCAAGAATACGGATACGGTACTCGAAATCGGTACGGGTAGCGGCTACATGGCGGCGCTATTGGCGGCAAAAGCCGAGTTTGTCTACAGCGTCGAAATTGATCCGGTATTGGCCGATACAGCGAGAGAAAATCTGCAGAAATCGGCCGTGGCCAACGTCAGTGTCGTCAACGGCGATGGTGCACAAGGCTGGGACGCCAGCGCCCCCTATGATGTGATCGTGCTTTCCGGTTCGACACCGGTGCTGCCCGAAGCGATTCTTCGCCAACTTAAACTTGGTGGCCGTCTGGTGGCGGTCGTGGGTGAGCCCCCAGCCATGCAGTTGCAACTGGTGTCGCGTACCGCAGACGCTGCTTTCAGCGCGATCAATGTTCTTGAAACGGTTGTCGCGCCGCTAGTCAATGCTACGCAACGTGATAAATTTGTATTCTAGTTTTAGAAAAGGTCAGCATCATGCGTCTTAAACCATCGGCAAACCGCCTGTCTCTCCTGTGGGTCGCCCTGTTTTTTTCGGCACCTGCGTTTTCGGCTGATCTCATGCAGGTCTATCGTGAAGCCCTGACCAATGACCAGGCGTATCTGGCCGCACGTGCCAACGCGGATGCGTTGCGCGAGAAGGGGCCGCAAGGATTGTCCGGTTTGCTGCCGACCGTTAGTGGTACGGCCAATACCGTGTGGAATGAGAACAAATACGATGCCACCAGTAGCTCCGATACCATTCGCAGAAACTACAACACTAACGCCTACAACATCAATCTGACGCAGCCTTTGTTCCGTTGGCAAAATTTCGTGCAATACAGTCAGGGTCAGTTGCAGGTGGTGCAGGCCGAGGCCAATCTGGCACAAGCCTCGCAGGATCTGATCGTACGTGTTGCGCAGGCCTATTTCGACGTGCTCTATGCGCAGGAGAACCTCAATGCCGTCATAGCCAACAAAGACTCTATTGTTCAGCAACTTGAACGCGCCAAGAAGAGTTTTGAAGTGGGTACCGTGACTGTCATTGACGTGAATGACGCCCAGTCGCGCTTTGATCTGGTTAGTGCCAACGAGAT
>JBBRDR010000200.1:0-4837 GCA_038203745.1 Burkholderiales bacterium
TTCGTGCGCATACAAACCCGGCGCGACAAAAGCCCACACCTGGTATAAAACGTAGGGCAAGGCGATGAGAAAAGCCACCATCAGCGCCACCTTCATCGGCACCAGGAAAACGCCAACCACGTCGGTGGCAATCATCTGTCCACCCTGCGGCAAAGAGGCCAACAACGGCTGCGCGAGCAGTGCATACAACTCTTTGGCCCACGGAAACAGGCAGACAAATACGATGCCAATGGCCAGCAACGCGCGAATCAGGCGGTTGCGCAATTCAAACAGATGCGAAAGAAAGGAGTCTTCTTGCTCAGTCATGCGCGGCTCAGATCTTCTTCTCAGGCTCTGCGGCCGCGACGTGCTTAACATCGGGCGTAACGACCGGCACCTCGGTCGACATGGCGCTTTCAACTGCCGGCAACTCATCAGCCGTCACAGACTGCGCCACTTGCTCGACTTTTTGTTCAAGCGCCTGCATTTCACTGCTGATATTGCGCTCGAAGTTGTGTACGGAATCCTGCATTTCACTTTGCAGTTTCTTCAGTTCGTCCAGTTGCATTTCACGACTGATGTCAGCCTTCACATCATTAACGTAACGTTGCAGACGCCCGAGCAGATGCCCGGCCGTGCGTGCCACTTTAGGCAGACGCTCAGGGCCGATCACCACCAGCGCAACGATGGCAATAAGCATCAATTCGGAAAAGCCGATGTCAAACATGATGAGGAAAGAAGAGGAACGGCAAGGGCGAAGGGGAACTATTTTCTCCTCTCACGCCTGAGTTCTCACGACTTGACCTTCTCCTTGACTTCACCTTCGATGGTCTGACCACCAACTTGCTGCGCAGGTGTTGTTTCTTCTTTCTTTTCTTCGGCTGACTTCATGCCTTCCTTGAAGCCTTTTACGGCACCGCCCAGATCCTCGCCGATGTTGCGCAGTTTCTTGGTACCAAAAACGAGCATGACGATGACCAGAACGATCAGCCAGTGCCAGATACTGAAAGAACCCATGATTTGTCTCCTTAAATCCGTTTGAGCATCGGCCCGACCGGTTCCGGTCCGCCGACAATGTGCGCATGCAGGTGCTGTACTTCCTGTTGCCCGATGCGTCCCGTGTTGATGATGACACGGAACCCGTCCGGACTGCCATTTTCAGTGGCCAGTTGGTTGGCCACGGCCAGAATCCGGCCAAGAACCCGTGTATCGTTTTCAGTCACCGTTGCCAACGAGGTGATGTGATGCTTGGGAATCACCAGAATATGCAGCGGACGCGCCGGGTTGATGTCGTGAAAAGCGAACACGTCGTCATCTTCATATACTTTGCGCGACGGGATTTCGCCGCTCGCGATCTTGCAAAACAGGCAGTTTTCCATGTGGACCTACTTTGCCGGTCTTGATTTCTTCTCGTCGATCCCGGATATCCCCTCACGACGACGCATTTCCTGGGAGACATCCTCGATCCCCATGTCGTAAAAAGCCAGTAAAACGAGTACGTGATAAATCAAATCGGTCGATTCCCAGACAATATTCAGGCGCTTGCCATCTTTGGCGGCCATGATCAGCTCAGCACTTTCCTCGCCAATCTTTTTCAGGATGGAATCCGGGCCATGGGCAAACAGCTTGGCGGTGTACGAAGTTTCCGGGTCGGCGTGACGACGTGACGCCAATGTATCGGAAAGGCGATGCAGTATGTCGTGTGTGCTCATTTTGAATATATTTCCTTAGGATCTTTTTAAATCTCTCTTAATACACTGCAAATACAGGGTTTGTATATCAAGTAATTTTCCTAGCTACTCATCTAGCTACACAATAAAACCCTTTAAACTTCATTTTACATCAGGTCCGAATGGATATGAGCCAGGACAACTCTTAACGTACTCACGAGCGACGTACAATATTGCACATACACTCTCAAAGAATGCCGCCTCAACATTCGCTGCGATGTTCATGCACGCGAGTTACTCGACAAAGCGGCGACCTACGCGCATGTCAGCGTATCTGAGTTCGTCCTGTCACATGCACTAGCCTCTGCAGCACAGGTAGTGCAAGCCAATGAACAAATCACGCTTAAATCCGAGGATTTTCGTGCGTTTCTGGCCGCCCTTGATGCGCCATCAGGGCCAAATACTGCGCTGAAGAAAGCGATGAATCTGCATTTCGAGCAGGTTGTTCGGTGACGTCGTACGGCATCAGATCGTTCGACAAGGCCGTTAACATTACTTCATTTCAGTGCGGGCATCCGCTTCTCGATGAATACATTCGCCGCGATGCCTCACAAGATGCCAGGCGAAATGTAGCGCGAGTATTTGTGGCGACGCCGACAAGCGACCCTCATCATTTGGCAGGTTTCTTTACGTTGGGTGCCGGCAGCATTAGCTGTACTGAATTACCAGAACCACTTGCAAAGAAGCTACCCCGATATCCCGTACCCGTGGCGCTAATCGGCCGCCTTGCAGTCGATGCCGAGTTTCAGAGAAAGGGGCTGGGTGCTATTCTGCTGGCGGATGCCTTTCAGAAAGATGCAAACGCGAGCGCAATGTTGGCGATGGTGGGAATCGTTGTTGAAGCTAATGATGCTGCAGCTTTCAGCTTTTACCAACATCTCGGCTTCCAACCCTTGCCCGGCCAGCCCTCTCGAATGCTGCTGCCTGCCGCAGCATTTAGTCCTCAGCAATCGAAGTCTCTTGCGTATCGCTTATCACAACAATGCTCGGCCACTTGTATCTCACCGGAACATTGATTGCGTGGGGCCATCAACGCACTATCAATGATAGGTTGGGTCTTCGTCGCCCTCGTCTTGATCCCAGTCCTCAACAGTAAGCGGCGCTTTGCCCAGATCCCAGACCATTGATTGATACTCAACACCGAACCATTCACGGAACATCTTCAGGCTGATTTTCTGCGGCCACAGGCTTTCATCCGCGATCCATTCATTCAGTGCGTGCTCGAAAAACATTCGCCAGTTCTTTTCAACCCACTTGACCGCCTCTTCGGTGCCGTCGGCCACATCATCGGGAATCAGGAAGGCGTCGTTATCGTCACGCAGGTCGCCAAGGCTCAGGTTGGACGGTGGATTCGGATCTACATTCAGCAACCAGTCCAGAAACGGTTGCTTCTGAACGAGGATAACCAGATGGCGGTTAATCGTAAATTGTGGGTGAGTTGTCATCGGCGGCATGAGGCGATAGATTAAGGCCTGCGAATATACAGCATCGAACAAATATGAAATCCGTGAAATCGGCGACTACCAGCATGAATGGGCCAGTAAGAACTAGCGGAATTGACCGCGCAGCATGTTGAGCTTCGTTCTATCTACTTTGGCGTATTTCATCGCCAGCTATTTCATCAAACGCCATCTTGACGAAATGGGCATCCCAAAGAGCATGACCAGAGGTCTGCTGATCTTCGTCTTCGCACTGGTCGTTGCTTATGGCGTTGCGGCACTAGTCGGCTGGGTTGGCGGTTGATTTTTAAAGTGGCCCAAACGCCCGACATCTTTCGCTTAACTTTAAAGTTTCATTTTAGAGGCTCACCTGACTGGGAAAGTTTTGATGTCGGAAAACGAAGAGGATCGGTTATTTCCGCAGCCTATCCCTACCGATCTTCACGGGTGTGCCACAGTCGTAGCATATAGATTGTGGACGCTTGAATTTCGTAGCGCACCTCATAGCGTCCAACAAGAATTCGCCTAACCTCGCGTGGCTCGAACTCGTCCAGTCTTTCGCCGATGCGTGGGTTCAGCAGTAAGCTAGTCGGTGCTGAAGTCAGTGATTGCACGGTGCGCGCCGCCGCTTGTTTGTTTATCGGCGCCAAAAAATCGTAAAGACGTGTCAGGTCTGACAGCGCCTTGCTTGTCCACCTCAGTTCCATTAGCGAGGCGTGGGCAACGGATGTGTCGTCCCGAGACTATCCGCCCAGGCCTGAACAGATTGGTGGTCGATAACCTGCCCAGCGTCCACATCGGCTAGGGCTTCTTGCGTTAAGCGACTGCGCTCCTCTTCCTGATCAATCCATGCAGTTAATGCCTGCTTGACGATCCAGCCTCGCGAACGTTCAAGGCGCGTAGCAAATAGGTCAACTTTGTCTGCCAGCGGCAGCGGTATGTGCGCGGTGAGCACTTTAGTGTCGGTATGCGCCATGGCAACCCTTTAGCGAATTATTCAGACACAATCATAGTGATTGTTTATGATTAAAACAATGTGGTGTGCCCAAGCGCAACTTTCTTGTACTTACAAGTTACGCGCAGCGTTGTCGCCGCATGCGAAACGGGAAGCAAAGTGCATCATCGGTCGCGCGTGGCGGCATCTCGGCCTGGGACTAAACCGCTCGCGCGGTAGGGGTGGTATGCGACCGTAGCCGGGGGTTCTGGGAAGTAAGAGGTTTGCAACGGCAGAAATCTGCCGATGTTGGATAAGAGGCAATCCCGCCTCGATTTCCGACAGGAGCAAGCCATGGAAACTCAAAAGCCGGGTATCAGTCCGCTACGCCAGCGCATGATCGACGACATGCGGATGCGCAAGCTGGGCGAGAAGACGCAGTACCACTACCTTCGTGCGGTACGGCAGTTTGCCAAGTACCTTGGGCGCTCTCCGACCACCGCCAGTGTTGAGGACCTGCGCAACTACCAGTTGCACCTTGTTGACCACGGTGTTTCGCCGGCATCGCTGAACTCGGCAATCAGCGGACTGAAGTTCTTCTTCAGCGTCACACTCGACCGACCCGAGGCAATGGCCAAGATGCAACCGGTACATCTGCCGCGCAAGCTGCCAGAGATCATGAGCCCCGACGAGGTAAAACGACTGATTGCCGCGGCCGGCAACCTGAAACACCAGACGGCGCTGTCACTGGCCTA
>JBBRDR010000201.1:0-4830 GCA_038203745.1 Burkholderiales bacterium
ACGTGACTGATTACATCGTCGGCTTCTACAACAGCACACGTTTACATTCAACATTGGGCTATCTGCCGCCCAATGCCTATGAATTCAAAATGGCAGCGCAACAACCTATCGACGTGTCCGAAATTACTTGACCACTACAGGTTACCTGATCGGGAGCGAAGTGCCGCTTTCCGGCATGTGGCACGTGGCCACTCCGGCGATTACGAAGTTTGAATTATTAACTGCTCTGAATGAAAGGCTTGGTGAGCGGGGTGTGAGGGTCGTTCCGGACGATAGCTTCGTTTGCGACCGGAGCCTTGACGGTACAGCATTTGCCCAACGTACTCGTTATATCCCGCCTTCGTGGGATGAGATGCTTGATGAGCTTGCCGGCGACATCCGTGCTCGTCGGAGTCCCGACGGACCAAGTTACTGGAATTGTTGATGGCTTTAAACTTGGCGACGCTGATACACGGCAAATGAGAACGTCAGTCCTGATGTGCCTTGTTGTGCCTTGCGTGAGACTTCTTTCCATTCACTCGCCGGAATCTCCGGGAAAAACACATCCCCGGCAAAATCCTGATCGATTTCAGTGAGGTATAGGCGCTCTGCAACCGACATTGTCTTGGCATACAATTCAGCGCCACCAATAACAAATACTTCGTCAGCCGCGCAGGCTTTAAGGATCGCTTCGTCGAGTGAGCTGACCAGCGTTGCACCAACGGCTTGATATGCAGGATTGCGGCTGATCACGATGTTGTGCCGTCCCGGTAGCGGGCGGAAGGAGTCAGGTAGGGATTCCCACGTTTTTCGCCCCATGATGACGGGTTTTCCACGCGTTGTCTCGCGGAAGTGCCGCATGTCTTCAGGGAGGTGCCAGAGCAGTTGATTGTCTTTGCCGATTGCGCCATTTCTGGCAACGGCAGCAATGATGGAAATCATGCCTGCTAAACGGCGACCGGCGCTGAAATGTGCGGGTGCGGATCGTAGCCTTCGAGCGTGAAATCTTCGAAACGGAAGGCAAAGATGTCCTTGACCTCAGGATTCAGGCGCATGGTCGGCAGGCTGCGGATGTCGCGTGCCAGTTGCAACTGCGCCTGCTCGAAGTGGTTGCTGTAGAGATGCGCATCACCAAAGGTATGCACGAAGTCACCGGGCTGGTAGTCGCATACCTGCGCCAGCATCAGCGTGAACAAGGCATAGGAGGCAATGTTGAAGGGTACGCCGAGGAAAATGTCGGCACTGCGTTGATAGAGCTGGCAGGAAAGCTTTTTGCGCTGGTCGGTATCGTCGGGCGCCGCGGGTGCAACGTAAAGCTGGAAAAAGGCATGGCAGGGTGGCAAGGCCATGCGCTCGACGTCACTGGGATTCCAGGCGGTGACGATGTGGCGGCGCGAGTCCGGGTTGTTCTTCAAGCTGTCGATGAGTTGAACGATCTGGTCGATCTCGCGCCCGTCTGGCGTTTTCCAGTGACGCCACTGATGGCCGTAGACCGGCCCAAGATCGCCATTTTCGTCGGCCCAATCGTCCCAGATACGTACGCCGTTTTCTTTGAGGTAAAGGATGTTGGTGTCACCCTGCAAGAACCACAACAGTTCATGAATAATCGAGCGCAAATGCAGTTTCTTGGTCGTCAGCATCGGGAAGCCGGCGGCAAGGTTAAAACGCAATTGCCAGCCGAAAACCGAGCGGGTGCCGGTGCCGGTGCGATCTGCTTTGGGGGTGCCTTGTTCAAGGACATGGCGCATCAAGTCGAGATACGGTTTCATGCGGTTCTGTGTGGTGGGTGTCTTCCGAATTGTAATGGATCGGCCTGCCCACTGGCTTGTTTTCTGAAATGCGGATTACGCGTGTTGATATCTGAACTCGTCCAAAGTACCCAGACTTGCAGCTTTTGGTCTTCTCCCTATACTATTGGTATATTCTTCCACTCTCCCCGCTGACCGGGATTAAGGACGGGGTACCATGATCCTGAATCTATTTTCGTCGCGTCCGGATCACCCGCTGGGTGATGTCAAGGAGCTTAAGCGCGTTCTTGTTGAACTGCCACTGGATAACGCATTCAAGGCGGTTGATGAAGTCTATGGCTGGTTTGAGTCTTTGCAGTCAGCTGAAGGGTTTCGGGTTGATCATTATTTTGATGTAATTCGGCAGCTTGACGAGGCAGCACAGCCCTATATCCGTCGTCTGACGCGCGACTATCTGCATTCTCCGCGGTTATCGAAAGGCGAAGAGCGCCGGCTATGGATCACCTGTTATAACTACTGGGGTGAAGTGGCCAGTCTTTATGCGCGCTGCGTCGAGCGCGCAAAGCAAAGTCCGAAGGACAAAGGCAGCGAGTTACTTAAGCCGTCACTGCCGCTAGCCGCAACACGCTTGCTGGCCGCACGCGCCACCCAGTTAAAGTGGGTTGAGTATCGCTATGGGCCGATTGGCGAAGACTTGTGGCGTGGTCTTGGTCAGCCTTTCTTGGCGGCAGAAGCGGCCGAATATGCACACAAGCCAGTGCAACTCTATCCGGCTCAGCCAGGCATGACCAGTGTGGCGCAGCAATACCTTCAAGTGCTGATTCTTTGTTCATCGTCGATGGATAGCCTGCTGCCGATCGAAATCGAATTGGCGGACAGATTGATCGCACACTTTTTGCCGGACTTTGAATTCTCAAGCAATTGTTTGCGCGACAGCGTGTATTGGGTGGATGCCGCGAAGGGGGTGCCACCAGTGCGTCTGGCGCGTCAGCCCGACCAGCTATCGCCGACATTGCGCTTTTTCTCACCGGGGAAAGCGCCACAGGCATTAAACGATTTGATGCGTATTGTTGAGCGTGGCGAGATACCAAAAGACCTGAATCTGGGGGGGGAGTATCTGGCCAAGGTATTACTGCCCGTGTTGCGGCATTTGGCTGTGTATTGGGCACCTGATCCGCCGCAACGCGAGCATCAGCGGCATACCGTAAAAACACGTATTGCTGTACTGCAGGGTTTTGATGATTGCTTTACGGTGTTTGCCGGGGATGTGGCTCGCTTGGGCAAAGAACGCACAGCCGAAAGTTGGGTGGTCGAGAACGTCAGTTTGGGCGGCTTTGGTGCCGCTGTTGATAACCTCGGTGACTGGATCAAAATCGGTACGTTGATCAGCATGCAGCCTGATGGCGGCCAGAATTGGGTGCTGGGTGTGGTCCGGCGATACAACAAGGATTCTGACACGCATGCCAGTGTTGGTATTCAGGCCTTATCCCGGAACGCCAAGGGTGTCGAACTGAGGCCGCGGACATCAGGGTTCTCGGCCACCGGGGCGATCCCCGGGCTATGGCTGCGCGAGGGCAATACGCCGGGAGAAGCCCGGATGGTCATGCCGATAGCGAGTTTCGATGTGCGCGAGAGTCTTGAGTTTTCCCACGATGGCCGACATTATCTGCTGACACCCATTGAACTGGAGGAAGCCGGAAATAATTTCGAGATCGGCCGATATCAGGAGCAAGTGGCGGATTAGTCCGTTGCCGGGCCGGGCTCGTCGGCCTCTCCGGAAGGCTCGCCCTCAAGCTCCTTGAGGAGCTGAAAAATTGCCCGGTAGCTGCGTGGCGGCTTGTTTTGTTCATGTTCCTTGAGCGCCGCCCGGCGCAATGAGCGAAGATGTTGCAGATCAAGCGACGGGTAAAGTGTGGCGATTTCGTGCAGTATTTTCTCATCGGCGAGCAATTCGGTGCGTAGCCGCTCCAGGCGATGCAATTTGGCCGTCTCACTGGCGGATTCGCCGCGCACCAAGGCCAGCGCAGCCCGAATAGGTTCCACCTCAACGCCGCGCATGAGTTTTCCGATGTACTGCATCTGCCGGCGTTTGGCTTCGTCGTGCCGCGTCATACGCTGCGCTGCGTTCACCGCGTCACGCAGGTTTTCGGGGATGTCGATTTTCTTGATGCGGTCGACGGATAGTTCAACAAGTTCTTCACCAAGCGTCTGCAAATCATCCATCTGCTGCTTCCGCTGGGTTTTTGAGAGGGGGGCTTGTTCTTCTTCGTGCATGGTCATCTGATTTCTATTCGGGTGCAGCGTACGGGTTAGCCGGGCATGGCGACATCAGAAGCCCGGCTGGGAACTGCTATGATAGCGGCTTTCAATGCAAGCATCGTCATCCCATGTCACGAACTCCTGTTTCTACCCTACTCGAATCACGCTTTAGTCACCGTCTGGAAACCCTGCAGGAATTTGCGCAGGATGTTCTCAGACATGCCAAAAAAGCCGGCGCCAGTGATTGTGAAGTCGATGTCTCGGAAGGCTTTGGTCAGTCTGTCAGCGTTCGTTGCGACGAAGTTGAAACCATTGAGCACAACCGCGATAAGGGGATCGGGGTCACGATCTATCTTGGTCAGCATAAAGGGCATGCCAGCACCTCTGATTTTTCTCCTACGGCTTTGCGCGAGACGGTCGAGGCGGCACTCAACATTGCCCGATTTACGGCCGCTGATGATTGTGCCGGTTTGCCGGAGCCTGCATTATTGGCCTCGCGCAAGGAAGGATGTGCCAGCCTTGATCTTTACCATCCTTGGCTGCTTCCGGTCGAAGGCGCTATTGATCTTGCGCGACGGTGCGAACAGGCGGCTTTTGCCGTCAGTACACAAGTGAGCAATTCAGAAGGCGCAACGGTCTCGATTCAGGAAGGGCAGTTTGTGTCAGCCAACAGCCTTGGTTTCATAGGCGGCTTCCCGTCCTCACGGCACTATCTTTCCTGCTCGGTTATCGCCGGCAAGGAAGAAAACATGCAGCGTGACGACTGGTATTCGACCTCCCGTGATGCGCAACACATTGCCTCGCCCGAAAGCATTGGGGATTACGCTGCGCGGCGTGCGCTATC
>JBBRDR010000202.1:0-4595 GCA_038203745.1 Burkholderiales bacterium
GCACCGGCCCGGATTTCTCCGGCAGCTCTACCACCAACCACCCCGCACGCCTTTTAATGCAGCCTGCCGCCGTCGCAGGGGCAACTGCGCGAACGGGGCGCCGCGACGCTGGGCGTGCCGCCCGGCGAGTGGCACGCCTACTGCCGCACGGGCCACGGCCAACGCTACGTGCCGCTTGACCAGATCACGCCAGACACCGTCAGCCTCGATGCGGTCGCGCAGGCGATCGGCCGGGAACGCTGGCAGCCGCCGGCGGCGAAGTCCGGTCGCCTGCGCCGCGGCATCGTGCTGCGCTACAGCCAGGAGCACTCTGGCTGCGCCGACAGCGACGGCATTGTCTGGTTTGATCGAGAGGGCCGCGTGCACGTGCCAACCGGAATCGGCAACCAAGCGTGGCCTAAGCCGAGGCGCGCTGCGCCCGATGCAATGAGGTGACAGTGATCGAGCGCAGCCTTGCTGCTGCTGTATGCCAAGGCCGACGACGCGTCGTTGCCATACGCAGACTCTTGGTGCGGCCATCTTCAGCAGCACCCGGGCCAGCGCCGCATCGCGCGCGCCCATGGATCGTCAATCGAATCGTTGGCATGGCGCTCATCCTCGAAGCTGCGGCAGCGGTTGGCCTTCCGGCGTGAAGCGCAGCGCCAAACCGTTATTGCACCAGCGCTTGCCCAGCGGCGGCGGGCCGTCGTTGAAAAGGTGGCCCTGGTGACCGCCGCAGCGCACGCAGTGGTATTCGGTGCGCGGCAGCAGCAAGATGAAATCGAGCTTGGTCTCCGTGCGGTTGGCGATCGGCTGGGTGAAACTCGGCCAGCCGGTGCCGCTATCGAATTTGTGCGCGCTTTCAAACAGCGGCAGGTAGCAGGCCGTGCAGACGAAGGTGCCGGATCGACTTTCCCTGTCCAGCGGGCTGCTGAACGCGCGCTCGGTCTTCGCCTCAAACAGCACGTCGAACGCGGCCGAGCTGACCTTGTCGCGCCAGAATGGATCGGGGTGGTTCAACGCGGCGACGGCGGCGGGGCCGGCTTCGCGAGGTGCGGACGCGCTCGAGCAAGCGGACAGCAGCGGCAATGCCGGCATTGCAGCCAGGCCATGCAACAAGCTACGTCGATTCATGGATTTTTCTCCGGTTGATCCGCGTCGCGCTGCCTTCGTCAGCGCGGCGGAAACGCAATGAGCGCATTGCCTGCACTGCCGTTCGTCATGGCGAGGACGGTGCGGCCGGCAAGCCCGTGGTTGCCGCCGCCACCGCATCCGCAGAACTGCACAGCCGAAGAGCCAGGCCGGCGGCGGCCATGATGACGGGACGTGACTTCATGAGTGATCTTTTGGGTTTCAGGGAGGGTGAACAAAACGGACCATAGAACGCCGAGTCATCGGCGTCTGTGCGGCAGGCCTCCTAGCGCCTGCAACGGTTTGCATCCAAGGGCGCCCTCGGCACCAGCACTGGCGATTCGGTGCTGGCTCATGCGCTGCCCAGCGACATCGGCGAGCGGTGAGGCGAGTCCGTGTGTGCGCTGTCAAACAGACAGCACGGCGTACATGCTTTACCTTGGCGCTTCATCCATCAAATTTCAAGGAGAAGACATGAAAGACATTCCCAAAGGCCTGCTCGCCGGACTCGCCGCCACGATCGTTCTGTCGTTGCTGATGGTGTTGAAGGCGATGATGGGCATCATGCCGCAACTCAACCTCCCGAAGATGCTCGCGGGCATGGCGGGTTCTCCTGACATGCTCGTTATCGGCTGGATCGTGCACTTTGTCATTGGCATCGTCATTTACGGCGTCGCCATCGCCGTGCTCGATGCGAAGCTGCCCGGCAACAGCCATGTCGGGCATGGAATCATACTGGCCGTCATTGGCTGGTTGATCATGATGGCGGTGCTCATGCCGATGGCCGGCGCCGGCTTGTTCGGGATGAACATGGGGATCATGGCTCCGATGATGACCCTTGTGCTTCACCTCATCTTCGGCGCCGTTCTCGGATGGGTCTATGGCCAATCGGCAGTGTCGCGAGGGGCATCGATTTCGAGTGCTCGCGCTTGATTCGAGGCGATGTCCCGATCGCTGTTGAATCGTGGCAGCTGACGCCTCCCGAAGGGAGATACTACGCGGCCCGCAGCAGGCTCCGTGGCTTGCCCTGTCGTAAGCGTGCCGCCTGAACCCCGACGGGGCAACCATGAGCGATTCAACACCAGCAGTGATCTCCCCATGGCAATGGGCACTGGGCGCCGTGGTCATTGCGGCACTGGTGGCGGGCTGGTTTCTGCTGCCGATCAACGAATGGTCCGATGCGCTCCAGGGTTGGATCAAGGGTCTGGGGCCGTGGGGCTGGCTGATTTTCGCAGCGGTTTACATCGTCGCCACGGTGCTGCTGGTGCCGGTGTCCGTGCTGACGATCACGGCCGGGCTGGCTTTCGGCCTGGCCATCGGCTTTCCGCTGGTGGTGGTCTCGGCCACGATCGGCGCCACCCTTGCCTTTCTAGTGGCGCGCTACCTGGCGCACGACAAGGTCGAGTCGCTTCTGCAGGATCGGCCAAGGTTCAAGGCCATCCGGTCGGCCGTCAGCGAAGGTGGCTGGAAGGTGGTGGCGTTGTTGCGGCTGAGCCCGGTGCTGCCGTTCAATCTGCAGAATTACTTCTACGGCATCACCGACCTCAAGCTGCCCGAATACGTGGCGGCCACCTTCGTCGGCATCATGCCCGGCACGCTGCTCTACGTGTACCTGGGCGCGGCCGGCAAGGCGGCGTCGGGCGGGGGCGTAAGCACGTTGGAGTGGGGTTTCTTCGCCCTTGGCTTGGTCGCCACGGTGGCGGTGGCGGTGTTCGTGATGAAGAAGGCCAAAGCCAAATTGAAGGAGCACGGGGTTGGCAACAAGGGTGCCAAGGAAGGTGGCAAGAGTGACGGCACCGTGTCTCAAGGGGCCTGAACGATGAAGCCGCCGAAGGCCGACTTGTGTGTGATCGGCATCGGCTCGGCCCGCCTCTCCGCTACCGCCTTCGCGGCGCAGTGGGGCGGAAGGTCGTGCTGGTTGAGCGCGCCAGGATAAGCGGCGAATGCCTGAACTTGGGCTGTGTGCCTTCAAAAGCGCTGCTCGCTGCGGCCAAGGTGGCACATGCAATGCGCAATGCCACGCCCTTCGGCATCACCGCGGTCGAGCCGCTGGTCGACTTCGCGGCGGTATACGCGCATGTGCAAGGGGTCATTGCGGCGATCGCGGCGCACGATCGGCGAACGCTTCGAGGGGCCTCGGCGCCATTGTGATCTGCGGCGAAGCACGCTTTCTGAGGCGTCGCGGTACGGCAGAAGACCGGTGTGACGGCGGTAAAGCAGGGGCCTGGCGGCATCGTGCTGAGCCCGGACGAAGGCGGCCAGATGTAGCAGATCGAAGGCGCGCACCTGCTGGTGGCAACGGGACGCAGCCCGCGGGTCGATGGGCTCGGCCTGGAGCGGGCCGGCGTGAAAGCCGACAAGGCCGGCATCGTCGTCGACGCCAAACTGCGCACCAACATCCATGGCGTCTACGCTATCGGCGATGTGGTTGCCAAGGCGCCGCACTTCACCCACGTGGCCGCTCACCACGCCGGCATCGCGGTCCAGAATGCCTTGCTGCTGCCGTATGCCAAGACCTATTACGCGTCGCTGCCGTGGGTCACGTACTGCGATCCGGAACTGGCGCATGTGGGACTGTCCGAAGCCGACGCCCGCAAGCTGCACGGCGATGACGTGCAGCTGCTTTGCTTCGCGCTCGAGGCCAATGACCGCGCGCAGGACGAACTCGCCACACTGGGCAGCGTGAAGGTCTGGGCGCGCAAGAACGGCCAAGTGCTGGGGGTCTCGATACCGGCCACGCATGCTGGCGAAATGGCACATCTATGGCGCATGCAAATCCGCTCTGGCCTGAAATTGAAGGCCATCGCGAGCATGATTGCGCCCTTTCCCACCTTCGGCGAGGCCAGCAAGTTGGCGGCCGGCGAACCCTACAAACCCGAGCTCTTCAGTCCGTTCGCCCAGCGCGTGGTGCGCCTGTTCTCCAACCTGCCCTGAAAGATCGCGCCGAGTCAGACTGCCTGCAGCAGCGCCGGACCATGCTCCGCATGATGGCCCAGCGCTCCCGAGCGGGCGATGCCGGCGCGACGAGCCGTTGCGGCGTGTATCGGTCACGGCCGACCTTGGGGTGGCAAAGCTCGTCGAGGCGCTCGTCGCCGACGTACCGCTCGGCGGGGCGAGCGGCGGCGCCTCGATCGGTACAACGGATGTGAAGGTCATCTTGCCAGCCAAATATGTGCCCCGTCCGTTCGCTATCGCACTGACGAAAGCTTGTTCACGCAAGAAACTGACCAAGTGCGACTGATTCAAACTTTCAAACCCATCTCAGACAACTGGAGAACGACATGCAGATTATTGTTGCTGGAGCTACCGGAAAGACCGGACTTCGGCTGGTCCATGAACTGAAAGCGAACGGCCACGCTCCGATCGCACTGGTGCGCTCATCTTCCGATACCAGTGCGCTCCCTTCGGATGTGGCCATTCGCCAAGGAGACCTTACGGATCTTCAGGAGGGGGTTTGCGACGGCTGTGACGCGGTGATCTTTGCG
>JBBRDR010000203.1:0-4545 GCA_038203745.1 Burkholderiales bacterium
CTATTGCCCCAACCGTTGGTTTCTCGGTACAGGTCGTTAAAGGTACTGCAGTGACGTCGATCATTGGCTTTATCGAACTGACTAAAACCGGTTCGATGCTTGCTAACGCTACGTTTAAACCCTTTCTTGTCTTTGGCCTGGTTGCGCTCGGCTACTTTGCTCTGTGTTATCCACTCTCTGTTTTTTCGCGTCGTCTTGAAAGGAAAACTCATGCCTCTCGTACGCATTGACGGGCTGCATAAGCACTTCGGCAGCAACCATGTTCTCAAAGGCATCGATTTGCGAGTCAAGCAGGGTGAAGTTGTCGCCCTTATCGGTCGTAGCGGATCAGGCAAGAGTACGCTGTTGCGCTCGATCAACGGGCTGGAAAGTTTTGAAGAAGGTGTCGTCGAAGTCGATGGGGAACGTGTACATGCCGGGCAAACCAATTTGCGTGAACTGCGTCAGAAAGTGGGCATGATCTTCCAGCAGTTCAATCTTTTCCCCCACTTGTCGGTGGGCGAAAACGTAATGCTCGCGCCAAAGGTGGTAAAGAAAACACCCAAAGACGAATGCGAAGTGATTGCCCGCACGATGCTGGACAAGGTTGGTCTTTCCGAAAAGTATGATGCTTACCCGGATCAGTTGTCTGGCGGGCAGCAGCAGCGTGTTGCAATTGCACGTGCGCTTGCCATGGAGCCTCGGGTGCTTTTGTGTGATGAAATTACCTCGGCGCTCGATCCGGAACTGGTCAACGAAGTCCTGTCTGTCGTCAAGAATCTAACTTCCGAAGGCATGACACTGATCATGGTGACGCATGAAATGCGCTTTGCTCGCGAAGTCGGGGATAGATTGGTTTTCATGCACGAAGGACGAATCCATGAATCAGGTGAGCCACGCGAGCTATTTTCCAATCCAAAAACGCCTGAGCTTGCCAATTTTATCGGTTCCATTAACTGAGTTTTTAACATGACGCATTCCAGTATACTTACAGCGCCCGCTATTCAACTGCCAGACTGGGCCCGGCAGAAAATAAACCTCGCCGATTCAAGGCTGGGCGCGGAAGCGCTGGCATGTTCTGACGATTTTTTTGCCCCCATGGCACGTTTGCTTCAGCCACATGCGGCCACTTTCGTGCCAGGGAAATACGACGAAAACGGGAAATGGATGGATGGCTGGGAATCACGTCGTCGGCGCGGCACGGGGAATGACTGGTGCATTATCAAACTTGCCCGTCCGGGATACATCACCGGTGTCGATATTGATACCAGTTTTTTTACTGGAAACTACCCTCCCTCTGCTTCGCTTGACGGGTGCGTTGATGGCAATGATCCGGAGCAGGAAACGAGCTGGGAAACGTTGTTGCCGGCTTCGTCGCTGAACGGTAATCAGCATCACCATATCCAGTTGCCTGATAGTCTTGGCCAGAAGTGTTTCAGTTATGTTCGACTCAATATATTCCCGGATGGCGGTATCGCCCGGCTGCGCATTTTTGGACGGCCGGCAGGGCAGGGCGTTGCTACAACAGAGGGACTGTCGGACCTGACGGCGGCACTCAACGGCGGTTATGCGGTTGCGTGGAATGATGCGCATTTTGGACACCCGGACAATCTGCTCTTGCCGGGGCGAGGTGTTGATATGGGCGAAGGCTGGGAAACACGTCGCCGGCGCGAACCCGGTTTCGACTGGTGCATTATTGCCCTAGGTTGTGCCGGTCGCATCAGCCGGATTGACGTCGACACCGCTCATTTCAAAGGGAATTATCCGGATCGCTGTTCGATCCAGGCCGCTTCGCTCTCAGGTCTCAGTGAGGACGCGCTGATCACCCAGTCTCAATTCTGGCAGATCCTGTTGCCGGAAGTGAAGCTGGAGGCAGACCATGAGCATCATTTCAGCGCGGAAATCGCTGAGTCAGGCCCGATTACTCATATTCGTTTTAACCTGTATCCGGACGGCGGTGTTTCCCGTTTGCGGCTATGGGGCGCTGCAGTGGAATCGAGATGACCGTGCAGATTACGCGACTGCCTGTTGCAAACCTGACAACCGATGCCTTCTTGCCATTCGGCCAGGTTATCGAATGCGAGGGTCGTGTCGGTCATTCCATCAATGATGCCAGCAGTCATCGCTTCAGTGATCTTGCGCAGCTTGAAACTGATGCGGATGGACGTCTCGCGCTAAGTATTTTTCGGGCAAGCGGGCAAATGTTACCCCTCATGCTTAACAGGCTGGAGCGGCACCCTTTGGGGTCTCAGGCGTTTATGCCGTTAAACGGACAATCTTTTCTGATCGTGGTTTGTTTAGCTTCGCCTGATCAGATGCATTTCAATGCAGCCTCACTGAAGGTGTTTCTTAGTAATGGCCGGCAAGGAATCAATTTCAATCGAGGTGTGTGGCATCATCCCTTGCTGTCGTTGTCCGATGGTGATTTTCTGGTTGCAGACCGACTCGGGTCTGGGAATAACTGTGACGAAATTGATATTTCGCCGTGGTGTGTCGCTATAGAACTCTGACTAAGCCGTGTTTCAATACACAGCACTCTCCTTTTATGTTGATACAATTCCTCCAGTACGCAGATTATTTGTCTGCGGTTTCTTTATTGCCATTACGCACGGGTCAATCGGCCGGTTAGAGCGAATTCATGGATATTTCAGTTATTGGGGCAAGTGGTGGTTGTGGCCGCGAAGTGGTTGCGCGGCTGGTCAGCGAAGGCGTATTGGGGCGCCGGGATCTTCTGCAGCTTGTGGGTGGAAATCCGGCGTCGAGTCGCCCCAGTTATTTGCATGGCCTGCGTGCGGATCTTCAAGATGCCTACGCTGAGAACATCCCTGAAATCGATGTGACCGATGATGCCAATGAGATCGTCGGCGATATCGTGGTCATGGCCGCTGGCGCAACTTTTTCAATTGATGCCGGGAAGGCTAACAAACTACAGAGTCGTGATGATCTGGCACGAGCCAATGCGGCGTTGTTTGAGCATTTCGCTGCGGCGGTGGCGTGCAACCGCAAGGGCAATCCTCCGGTCGTGATTGTGTTGAGCAACCCGGTTGAGCTTGGGGTGCATGTGTTTTGCCGTCATCTGCCACGTGAATGCGTGATTGGCATGGGGGCGTTTAGCGATTCGCAACGCTTTCGCTGGGAAATTGCCAGCCAACTCGGCCTTGGGCGTCAGCGTGTGCATGCTTCGATGGCCGGGGAGCACGGCATGGGTATGGTGCCGCTGTGGTCTACGGTTCGCATTCACGGCTTACAGGCCGAAGAACTCGCTTCAACGATAGCGCACTTGCGCGATGGCACGGCGTCAGCAGACTTCACGCAACGTCTGGCCGTCGAGCATGCGGCCCTGATGGCCGAGATGATTGTGGATCCCATCAATGGCCCAATTCGCGCTCTGGCGCGGGTTGCCAAGCTGCCGCCTGATTTGCGAGTGGCGCTCAAGCCGTTCCCCGTGCACTACTCGCAGGCCAAGACGATCTCTGCGTCCGCCAATGCCACCGTCGAACTCGTGACCGCGTTATGCGAAGGTCGGGCGGTAGAGGTCTGCGCCCAATATATGCACCGTGGGGAGCTGGGTATTCACGGGCCTGTCGGAAACCGGCTCATCCTTGAAGGCGCGGTACGGCGTGTGGTGCCTGGTGATGACTTGACGGAAGAAGAAATAACGTTGCTTCAGGTTTGCGGCGCTCGCTGCAGCGAGAAAGTACGGGAGTGGGCGCATGAATGATTTTCCGTTTCACGTATTGGCCCTTGGTTTGAAAGATCGGCCCGGTGCAGTGCATAGCGTGGCTGAAGTATTTTCCGGTCGTGGTTTGCAGATGGAAGCCATCCAAAGCACGGCAGATAACCTCAATCCGGATGGCCATGCTTCTGCATTGATCCTTTTTCGTTCCAGTCCCGATCGTGCCAGCCTTGTTGCGCGTGTGCTACGCAGACTCTCCAGCGTGAGCCGTGCCGAATTGCTGACCCCGGATGATCCGCGCCTTGTGGAGTCTGTGCTGATTTCTAATACAGGCATTGCCTCGCCCGAAGGCATCAGCATCACACCGATTAATGCGCGAACTGCACTTGCGGCTGGATCGTTTGCCGCCATGCAGGCCTGGCTTACGTCGGGTGAAGCCCCCGCGCGCCTTGGCGCCGTGAGGCTGGATCTGGTGAGCGCAGATTGATTTTTTGCTGCGCCAGCTTTAATTGATGGCGTCTGCTGTTTCGTTGATAAGCGCCATAAAGTTTTCGTTGATCAACTCAATGCCCTGCTTGTGCAGAAAACGGCGCTCCTTGTCGGTGGCATTTTCAATGAATGCCCATCCGGCAGGTGAGCCTGCACTGTAGATCAAGTCGGACAACACCATGCGTTCGGTGTCGCGGTTGAGGCGCAGGCCGAGCAGCAGGTAGCGCTTGTCGCGGCGCAGGGACTTGACGAAATCCGGTACGGCAAAGCCACCCATCAGCTCGGTGATGTAATCGACGTAATCCGCGTCAGAGGCGATGTAGCAGGGCTTTGGAACCGGAGCGCCCATGGGCTTGAACAGAATCGGCAGGCGGCTATCCGCTTGCCCCAGCGTGACGGGG
>JBBRDR010000204.1:0-4471 GCA_038203745.1 Burkholderiales bacterium
ACAGTTTCGCCATTCTTCTATGGTGTCGCAAGAACAGGGACATGAGTTATTTTGTCTAACTCCGCGTAAGTGCTTGATTTCCAACTTCTGACTCCTGTCTCCTGTCTTCTGACTCCTGTGGGCGTCAAACTATGTTGACGCGCACCCAGTGACGAGTTGCGAGTGAGGAAAGAGGAGGGGCGTGGCTGACCCGTCCAGCCGAGCGGCTGGCAAGACTCCGGGGCGGGGACGCCCCTCAGCCCAAGAGGCGCGGCAAGGACGCCGCGTCTACAGGTCGATGGGTCGATTCGTGTCGATGGGTCGAGGACTAAGAGAATCGACAGACATAATCACCCCCAACTTGAACTTGATGAAAGCGGCCCCAAGAGAGTATGATGGTGGTCCTGATTGAAACTAGTAGCACTAGCCTATCGTACGAAGCCATCCGAATAACAGCCCACTTTCATTTATGCCGATTCACTACAAAGAATTAGTACCGTTTTCAGCAGATCCTTGGCTGCTCTGGCTGGATGGTGCACATTCGCCGTTTTTCAATATGGCAGCAGATCACGTGTTGCTGGAGCATGTTTTTGGGTTGGGAAAGCCGATTCTGCGCATTTATCAATGGGATTGCTCTTCCGTTTCCTTTGGGCGTTCACAGCACTATCCCAAAAATGTTCCCGAGGGGTATACGGTAGTACGTCGTCCGACAGGAGGCGGTGTGGTTTGGCATGACGACGATTTGACTTATACGATTGTTCTTCCGGTTGAGCATCCTCTTGCTACGTTAGGCATGAAAGACAGTTATCGGTTTTTTCACGAGGCGATTCTCGCGCAGTTGGAGGCGGGGACGTTTTTGCAAAATAACAAGGATGCTAGCGTTGACCCAAGGACGATGCAATGCTTTCGCTCGCCAAGTCTCTTTGACATCATAGGATCGACTGGCGTTAAGTATGCGGGCGCAGCCCAATTTCGTAGCAACAAAGGCATGCTAACTCAGGGGAGCGTCAAGTTGGAAGCCTCGGCAGGAGATTGGGACCAAATGAAAACAACCATCCTGAGAGCGTTTGCGTGTTCGGCGAAAGCCGAGTATGTGCAGTGGACGCCGGAGACGACCTTGCTTGTGGAGATCGAAGCAAAATCAGCAGAACAGTATGAAGATTATGACTGGAATCATGAAGGCACGCTGCCAAAATCAACGAAAATTTATGGAGAGAAAAAATGAATGAGCAGCATCAACATTTCCCGGACTGGCTGAGGGTTCAAGGATCCTCGGAGAGTCGGAGACACGTTACGGAGATCCTTTCCGATCTTCACCTCAATACCGTTTGCGCCAATGCGCTATGCCCGAATTTAGGAAAGTGCTTTTCACAAGGTGTGGCGACCTTTTTGATTATGGGTGACACCTGTACCCGTAATTGTCGATTCTGCGCCATTGGTCACGGTGCTCGCCCGCTGCCTCCAGAGGCGGATGAACCCACGCGATTGGCTGAGGGCGTTCGACGCCTCGGGCTGAAATTCGTGGTGGTGACCAGCGTGACGCGTGATGATCTTCCCGATGGTGGCGCGGATTGTTTTTATCAGGTGATTACTCGCATCAAGCAGCTCTGTCCTGAAACAGGCGTTGAAGTACTCACGCCAGATTTCGGCGGAACTGAAAGCTCCCTCTCGCATGTTTTGGCGGCGAGGCCAGAGGTCTTTAATCATAACATTGAGACAGTCCGGAGGCTTTCGGGCGAGATTCGTAGCGATGCCACGTATGATTGTTCACTTGCCGTACTTCGAAACGCGGTACGACTAGGAAATGGAATTCCAGTCAAATCCGGGATCATGCTCGGACTGGGCGAGGAACAACCCGAAATTGATGAAACACTCCGTGACCTTCGTGCCGCTGGAGTTTCGATCCTGACGATTGGACAATATCTGCCCCCAACGAAGGCGCATTATCCGTTGACAAGATATGTGCCACCCGCCGAGTTCGCCGCTTGGCAGGATCGCGCGGAGGCAATGGGATTTAAAGGCGTGATGAGCGCACCGCTTGTCAGAAGTAGTTACCACGCCAAAGAACTCTATCAAGCCGCAATTATGTAGCATGACAGTTGTAACACGCAACACTTCAGATTTCAGCGGTTTGGGAGTTGATTTGATCAATCCTTGGCGTTAAACCAAAATCTTAAACAAAATTTCTCGAGAATATTTTATGTCAAAAGTTCAAGCACCAAAACCGTTCGGGCCTTGTCCGACATCGCGTCAACTCACGTGGCAACGAATGGGCATGTACAGCTTCATCCACTTTACCGTGAATACCTTTACGGGTCGGGAATGGGGTGATGGGACGGAAAGTCCTGAAATCTTTAATCCAAGTGAGCTGGATTGTGATCAGTGGTGTTCACTCCTAAGTGAAACAGGATTCAAAGGGGTCATCATTACCGCTAAGCATCATGACGGCTTTTGTTTGTGGCCTAGCCAATACACGACGCATTCCGTCGCTTCCAGCCCGTGGCGAAATGGCCAAGGCGATGTCGTCGGCGAACTCGCCAAATCGGCTCGAAAATATGGATTAAAACTCGGCATCTATCTTTCGCCTTGGGATCGTCATGAACCGTGCTACGGAAGTGATGCCTACAACGAGCATTTTAAGAACCAGTTGCGCGAAGTCCTGACGAACTACGGCGGCGATGAAATTTTCGAAGTCTGGTTCGATGGTGCCTGTGCTGAGGGACCGAATGGGCGGAGGCAAATTTACGCGTGGGACGACTATATTGCCATCATCCGTGAACTGGCTCCCCATGCCGTGATTTTTAGTGACGCTGGACCTGATATTCGCTGGGTTGGCAACGAACATGGCGAAGCAGGGGCAACCTGCTGGTCGAAGATCAATCGTCGGGATTTTGCGCCGGGTCATGCCGACACAGCGATCCTCAATGCGGGGCTTATCAACGGCATGGACTGGCTCCCGCCGGAAGTCGATGTGTCCATCCGGCCGGGATGGTTTAACCACCCGCACGAGGATGATCAAGTCCATTCGCTTGAGCGGTTGCTCGATATCTGGTATCACTCTGTCGGACGCAGTGCCTGTTTAAATCTGAATTTACCGCCTGACACGCGTGGCCTGATTCACGAAAAGGATGCGATACGTTTGCGCGAACTTAAACTCGTGCTCGACCGCACATTTGCAGTCGACTTCGCGGTTCGCTGTTCTGCAACGGCCTCAAATTCCCGTGGAAACGATGCTGCCTTTTCGCCTTCAAACTTGACCGATGGGAACTCGGCAACCTACTGGGCTACGGATGACGATGTTTTCGCAGCGGAGGCGATTGTCGAACTTGGGGAACTGCAGAAAGTAAATGTCATCTCGTTGAAAGAGCACACCGAACTCGGTCAGCGTGTTGCGACGTTCGACATTGAATGGCGCGATGCCGAAGGGCAGTGGCAGCGTCTGGACTCTGCCACGACGATCAGCTTTAGCAGAATCTTGCGAACGCCGACCGTGGTCACCGATGCGCTGAAGCTTAAAATTACGGATGCGTTGGCTTGTCCTTGTATTGAACAATTTTCGGCACACTACCAGCCGCCGGTGCTGGTCGCACCAAAAATCATCCACGATAGGCAAGGGAAGATCGATTGGAAGGTGATTGCGGCAGATAGCGAGCTTGATGAACGCCATGCCAAGGAAAATGCCATCAGCGAGAAGGACGATTTGTGGATCAGTGCCGACACACCCTATCCGCACGAATTGGTTGTTGATATGGGAACGTCTTGGACTATCGAAGGCTTCGTCTACACGCCGCCCGAAGATAGGGAACACAGCTTTGGGGCTGTTTCACACTACCGCTTCTTTGTCGGGAATTCGGCGGATCAAGTGAACCAGCTTGTGGCAGAAGGCTCCTTCGACAACATCATCAACAATCCTCTGCCCCAAACAATTCGGCTCGATGTTCCCGTTCTAGCACGATACTTTCGATTTGTCGCTGTCGAGTCGGCGCAGTCCACTCGCTTTGCTTGTGTCAAAAGCTTAGATGTGATGGCATAGGCAAGAGTAGATCTTCAGTGATATCTCAGTTTGTTCAATTCGTTTGACCCGAGTGACCCGAATGACCTGAATGACCTGAATGACCTGAATGACAAATCTCATGCTGCGATGTAACTTAAGTCCCATCTTTGTTTCTTGTTTTGATGGTCTTAATGCGAGGGTGCAATCACGATTCGCTGACCTTACTGTAGCCGCGATCGGTGATCGCGGAGGGTTCCGGCCTCAGCGAGGCCAGCCACAGCAGAGCCCAAGCCTTTAGCCGCGATCGGTGATCGCGGACACGAAACGCGGCGAGGACGCCGCGTCTACTCAAAGCCTGCAGCCGCAACAACCTCGGCTACAGGATGAAACTGATCGCCGACTGGCGACCGGTCAGTGAATCGTGATTGCGCCCTAATGCTGGGGTGCGCGTCAAAACAGTTTGACGCGCAAAGGAGCAAGGGGTCAGGGTTCAGGGTT
>JBBRDR010000205.1:0-4463 GCA_038203745.1 Burkholderiales bacterium
ACATCGGCAACGGCCAACTCATATTGTGCATTTGCCGCTGCCGCTGAAAGCGCAGTATCGGAAGGATCCAGCTTTGCCAGCACCTCTCCGGCTTTGACCCGCGCCCCGGCATCAACCAGACGCGCAGTTATCTTGCCGGGGATGCGGAAACCAAGAGGCGTCTCGTAGCGCGAGCGGACCTCACCCGAATACGATGTCATCTCGTCTGCACCGGTGGCGCCGAGCATCTGGGTCAACACCGGGCGTAGCGGCTCGGGTGGAGGCGGCGTTTTGCCGCATGCCGCAACAAGCCATACGGCACCAAAGAGAATAACAATACGCAAATTCATGGCGTTCACGACGGTTCTTTCTGCGCGATCAAGCCGTTGACCAGCAGATCAAAATGCGTTTTCAAATAGGTTTCCGGATCACTGTCATGGCCGCAGCCGCACAACGAATGACGCCAGATGACAAGCATCAGCAGTGGCGCAAGAATGACGTCGATCGCTGTTTCAACATCCAGCGACCGGAATTCAGCACGCGCTATCCCGCGTTCGACCACCCCGCGCAGCAACGCTCTGCCACGCACGATTACGGCATCATGGTAATACTGCGCTACCTCGGGAAAGTTGCGCGACTCCGAAATGATCAGTTTAGTCACCCCGCCCAGCCGGGTGGCGCCAATCTGCGCCCACCAGTCAAAAAGCAGGTGGCGCAGAAGTTCAGCCGTTGAGCCTTCGTAACTGGCCATCTGCTGCTCGGCTGCGGCCAGTAGCGGCACAATGCCTTCTTCAACCACCGCCTTGAACAGCGCCACCTTGCTGTCGAAGTACAGATAAAGCGTACCTTTGGACACCCCGGCGTGCGCCGCCACATCCTCCAGCCGCGTCGCGGCAAACCCTTTTTCGACGAAGAGCTCAAGCGCCGCCGCCGTCAATTCAGACGGACGCGCCTCCTTGCGCCGTCGGCGCGGCGTACGCGTGGTGGATTGAGGCGCAGAAGTTGAAGCTGAAGGAGAAAACGTTTTCATCGAAACACATTAATGACTAACAAGTCATTAATGTAGCCGGTGGACGGGCACGAGTCAATCAAAGTCGCTGTTTTGTCGTACCGTACTGAAGAAGGCTGATGTTATTCCGGGATCGCCTGTCACTGACCTGACAGGCCAACGGCAAGTTATGATTTAGGGCGCAACATCGTGCACGCGGACGCGCGGCAAAGTGATGCGGAACGTCGTGCCTGTGCCCCGTTCGCTATTCACCTCCAAGCGTCCGTGATGCCGTTGCACAATGCCGTAGGCTAGCGACAAGCCAAGACCAGTGCCCTTGCCGACGGGCTTGGTGGTAAAAAAGGGTTCAAAAATCTTGTTCAGGTGTTCGGGTTTGATGCCTTTGCCGGTATCCGCCACGTCGACCCAGACATTGCTTTCATCAAATCCGGTGCACAGCGTAATGATGCCGCGCTCTTCGATGGCGTGCGCGGCATTGACCATCAGGTTCATGAAAACCTGATTCAGTTGAGAGGCAATACATTCAATCTCGGGCAAGCCAACATATTTCTTGACGACCTCGGCTTTGTATTTAAGCTCGTTCCAAACGATGTTGAGCGTGCTGTCGAGGCCGCGCTCAAGGTTGGCGAACTGCCAATCGGCATTGTCGATGCGGGAAAACTCCTTGAGGTTATCAACGATTTTTTTGACCCGATCAACGCCGTCGAGCGATTCGTTGATGAGGTTAACAATGTCCTCTTGCAGAAATTCCAGATCAACCACTGATTTGGCCTGCTCAATATCCGCCAGCAGCTCCACCTGCCCGGCCAGCGCCGGCTCAGCCTTCTTGTAGGTTTCAAGCAGCATCAGCAGATCCTGCACATACCCCTTCAACGAATTCAAATTGGAGTTAACAAAACCGATCGGGTTATTGATCTCGTGCGCCACGCCCGCAGCCAGTTGCCCCACCGAAGCCAGCTTGTCCGCTTGCAACAGTTGGCTCTGCGCATGTTCAAGAACCTTGTTCATGGCATCACGATCCTGAAAGGCCTTGAGCAGGTTAACCTGAGCGTCCTTGATTTCGGTAATGTCACGCAACAAGATGAAGGCAAATGTATTGCCTTTGGGCTGGAACAAAGGAATTCCGGATAACTCAACCTCAACCAAACGGCCATCCTTGCCCCAGACGATATCCTCAACCAGATAGAATCCGCCGTCATTGTCGAGCCAGGCTACAGGGCTTTCGCTTTCCAGATAAACAGTGCCGTCTCTCCGTTTGGGCTGGAGCATGGCACACAGGCCTTGGCCCTGAAGCTCTTCTTTCGTCCATCCGAGCAGGTACTCTGCGGCCCGGTTTACGATAGTAATCCGCTTGTCCTGATCCAGCCCCAGCAAGCCTTCTGTCATTGTGTCCAGAACCAGCGGGGCCAGCGTATCCTGGATAGTTTCAGACTCAGTCATGGCATCTCCGGGTTAGTTGGCTTGCGCTGGCGTTGAAGCATGGCCATAAAACAGCCTAGGTTATCCGTTCCCAAGGAGGCTTCAAGTTCATCAAGGACGGGGTTGATAAGTGCCTTAAACGGTGCGAGATCCGGCCGGTCAACCTGCACCCCCTGACGCGTCAGGCCGGTCAGTTGCTCCACCTCTTGCAAGCGCAAAAGCCCGGCCAGAAACTGCCCGGCGTTTCGTGACTCTTCGGACAAAATGATTTGATGTTCAGACGGCAGCCGGTCAAACATTTTTTATTGACCAGATGACCGAGCACGCTATAGGAATAGTTCCAGACCGAGAAATATTTCTGTGATGATTGCAGTTCAAACTCATCAAAAACGGCGACTGGATTCTCCTGCCCGTCGATCAGCTTCCGCTTGAGCACTGTCGCCAATTTTTCGAATTCAACCACAACCGGCACACCGCCAAACGCAACAATCAAGGAACGGTAGATTGAAGCAGGCGGCACGCGGATTTTCAGCCCCTGCAGGTCTTCGGGTTTGAGTATAGGGTGTCGGGAATTGCTGATTTGGCGGAAACCCGATTCCCATAAGGACAGCTGGGCTAACCCCAAGCGTTCCAGATCGGGGGCGATCCAGTTATGAAATTCGCTGCCTAAAACACGATCAACATGCGCAAGGTCATCAAACGCAAAAGGAGTGGCAATGAGGCCGAACTTTTGTATGGCAGCGCCCCACCGATCGGCCGGCTGAAGCAGCATATCCAAGCCGCCTTCGCGCAGCGTATCGAACAACTTCTCACGCTTACCCAGTTGCTTGTCCGGAACAGCGGACACCGTTACCCGGCCATTGGTTCGTCCAGCTACATTTTCGCAAAACTGGGTTACCGCCCGCCGGGTTGGGGCGTTAACATCAATAAACGCCAGCAAGAGATTTGTATATTGACTCATCGGGTATTGATTGACGGCAATGGATTGTTTTGCCCGCTGACCGCTATCGTTTTCAGATCAGCAGGCTGGCGTTGATCCTGGAGCAAGGCCATGAAACTGCGCTGGTTATCCGCGCCGAAGTAGGCTTCAAGTGCATCAAGCACAGGCTTGACGAGCTTCTTGAACGGTTCCGGATCGGGCCAGTCGACTTGAACACCCTGGCCCGCCATGGCCAGCAAACTCTCTGCCTCGTTGTTGCGAACCAGTCCGGCCATCAACTGCCCGGCTTTTGCGGATTCTTCGCAAATAACAACTTGCTGTTCTGGCGTCAGCCGGTCAAAACAACTTTTATTGATCAGGTGTCCGTTCGTTCCGTAGGAATAGTTCAGCAGCGCGAGGTATTTCTGTGCAGAGTGCAGTTCGTACGTGCTAAAGACGATAACAGGATTCTCCTGTCCATCAACCAGCTTTTGCTTGATAACAGAAGCCATTTTTTCGTATTCAACGACAACCGGCATGGCGCCGAATGTAACCATCATGAGCCTGTAGATTGAAGAAGGGGGGACGCGAATCTTCAACCCCCGCAGGTCTTCAGGCTTGAGTATACGGCGTCGGGAATTGCTGATCTGGCGAAAACCCCACTCCCAGCAGGAAAGGTTGACCAAGCCCAGAGATTCCAGATCGGGGTTGACCCAGGCATTGAATTTGGCACCCAATACGCGATCTGCATGGGCTTGGTCATCAAAGGCAAAAGGGGTAGATACACAGCCGAACTTTTGCGCCATGCCGCCCCATCGATCTACGGGCTGAATCAGCATATCCACATTGCCGCTCATGACTGTGTTGATCAGCGTCATGCTGTGCCCCAATTGCTTGTCCGGAACGGCTGAAATGGAAATCATTCCATTCGTTCGGCGGGCCACATTAGTGCAAAATTGGTTTACTGCCAGCCGCGTCGGGGCCGCGTTATCCGAAAACGCCAGCAGGAGGTTTCTAAACGAACTCATAGCGCATCGATTCGTTCCATCGGCATATTCTAACAACCAATCCGCATTGGTTTTGATCCAGACTGGACCGGTCACCGGTTAACAGGATTAGAAACATTCTAATTTATAC
>JBBRDR010000206.1:0-4459 GCA_038203745.1 Burkholderiales bacterium
AGAATTCCAACTGCGCCGACATGGGCGATCAGCAGGTAGAGAAATCCGGCGCGCCGGATTTCGGCGTGCCGGTGTTCCGATGTCACCAGAAAGAATGAACTGAGCGCCATCGACTCCCAAGCCACCATGAAGGCATAACCGTCATCAGCCAGCATCACGAAAGCCATGCTGGCCAGAAATGCGTGATAGAGCAGGCATTGCAGACCGGGTGCTGTACCTTCGCTCTTGCGGAAATAGCCGGCGGAATAAATTGAAATTCCGGCGGCGGTAGCGCCAAGTAGAAAAAGAAAGAATGAGGAGAGTGCGTCGAGACGCAAATGGAAAGGCAGGTCGGGGAGGCCGAGCGGCAGGATACGGACTTGCGGGCCGGCGACTATGCCGGTCAACGCCAGTAACGCCAGAACCAATCCGAAAACAGCGCCGAGCGGAAAAAGCCCGCGGCTGATTAAAGTAAATTTATGTGGGAAAAGCACGCCGACGAGGCCTATCAGCAACCACCCCAAGGCGGTGATCGCTACCCAGTCGAGCAGCAATAAATTAGGCACGAACTAGTTGCCTTCCTGAAGGTTGTCGGGCGGACGTGTGAGTAATTCACGCAAAATTTGCGCTGCCGCCCAAAGCATAAGCAGCAGGCCGCCGACAAGTGCAAGCAGGGCTTCAGTCAGGTTTGTCGGAAAATTGGAGATGAACAAGGTTTGCCCTTTGGAAAACCACATGACACCCGTGGCAAAAAAAACCATGCCGACGACATCAAAGATGGCGTAGAACATGATCTTCAATGTCAGCTGAGGGCGTCGGGCTTTTTGCATGGACATGTTATTTTACACGCATGCCCGGTTGGGCGCCTTCGTCCGGGGAGAGCAGGAAGATGCCTGGTGTTTTGCTGTCGGCGCTGCTGTCTACGCTGGAGGCGGCCATGACCATGCCTTCGCTCATGCCGAACTTCATCTTGCGCGGGGCGAGGTTGGCGACCATCACGGTCAGGCGGCCAATCAGTTGCGCCGGATCGTAGGCCGACTTGATGCCGGCGAAGACCTGCCTGGGTTTTTCTTCGCCGATGTCGAGTGAGAGACGGATCAGTTTTTCAGCGCCTTCAACGTGGCCGGCGTCGACGATTCTGGCGATGCGCAGGTCGACTTTCATGAAGTCATCAATGCTGATGTGCGTGTTGTTCGCTTCGGCAGTAACGACAGGGGCGGGTGTTGCCTTTTGCGGAGCGACTTCCGGCGCGGGAGTAAGTGATGTCATATTGGCCTCTACCAGGGCGGCAATCAGTTTCGGGTCGATGCGGGTCATCAGGTGGCTGTAGGTGTTAATCGTATGGCCGGCCGCTAGCGGCGTTGCCGCGTTGTTCCAGGTTAGCGGGGCGATGTCGAGGAAACTTTCGACGGCCTCGGCGATCTTGGGCAGCACCGGTTTGAGGTATAGCGTGAGCAGGCGGAAAGCTTCGATGGCCTCTGAACAGGCGGCGTGCAGTTCAGTCTCTTTGCCCTCCTGCTTTGCCAGTTCCCACGGTTTGCGTTCGTTAACCACGACGTTAGCCATGTCGGCCAGTGCCATGATTTCGCGCAGGGCGCGGCTGAATTCACGGGCTTCATAAGCGTCGGCAATACTCGTAGCGGCATTGCGCAGGGGCTTGAGCCATTCGGCATCCGTGTTGCCTAACTTGCCGTCGAACTTCTTGCTGATGAAACCGGCGCAGCGGCTGGCGATGTTGACGTATTTGCCGATCAGATCCGAATTGACGCGGGCGGCAAAATCTTCAAGGTTAAGGTCAATGTCTTCCATCGTGCTGTTGAGTTTTGCGGCGTAGTAATAACGCAGCCACTCGGGGTTGAGACCGGTGGTCAGATAGCTCTCGGCCGTGATGAAAGTGCCGCGCGACTTGGACATCTTGGCACCATCGACGGTCAGGAAACCGTGGGCGAAAATGCTCGTCGGTGTGCGGAAGCCGGCATGTTCGAGTTCAGCCGGCCAGAAAAGCGCGTGGAAATAGAGAATGTCCTTACCGATGAAATGGTACAACTCGGTCGTTGAATCCGGTTTCCAGTACTCGTCAAAGTTGATGCCTTTACGATCACACAGGTTTTTGAAGGAGCCCATGTAGCCGATCGGTGCATCGAGCCAGACGTAGAAATACTTGCCCGGCGCATCGGGGATTTCGAAACCGAAATAGGGCGCGTCGCGCGAAATATCCCAGTCGGTCAGCTTGTTTTCGCCCTCTTTTTCGTCAAAACCCAGCCATTCCTGCATCTTGTTGGCGGCTTCAGATTGCAGACGTCCCGGCTCACGCGTCCAGCGGCGCAGGAAGGACTGGCAACTGGCATCGGAGAGTCTGAAAAAATAATGCTCGGAATTGCGCAGTTCCGGTTTTGCGCCGGAAACAGCGGAGTAAGGATTTTTCAGTTCGTTCGGCGTGTAGGCCGCACCGCACACTTCGCAGTTGTCACCGTACTGATCTTTGGCGCCACACTTCGGGCACTCGCCCTTGATGAAGCGGTCGGGAAGAAACATCTGCTTGAGCGGGTCGTAGTATTGTTCAATGGTACGCACTTCAATCAGGTTGGCTGCTTTTAGCCTGCCGTAGATGTCTTCCGCGCAGCGTCGTGTTTCGTCGGAATGCGTGGTGTAAAAATTATCAAAATCGACATGGAAACCGGCGAAATCGCGTGAATGTTCGCCATGCACGCGCTCAATCAGCGCTTCCGGCGTGATCCCGTCCTTCTCGGCGCGCAGCATGATGGGTGTGCCGTGCGTGTCATCGGCGCAAACGTACCAGCACTCGCTGATTTTATCCTTAGGCTGCATCTTCTGAAATCGCACCCAGATGTCGGTCTGGATGTATTCGACAAGGTGGCCGAGGTGGATGGCGCCGTTAGCATAGGGCAGGGCGGAGGTGACGAGGATTTTACGGGTCATGGGCTAAGTTCTGAAGGGTTCGGCAAGGGCCGCGTTGGCGGCAAAACAAGCATTCTAACAAAGTGCATGCGTGCGACTAGCGTCGATTTCAGTTAAACTGAACTGAATTAGTCGGGTATCTCTTTAAGGAGCAGGAGTAAATGGCTGTAACGATTGATGCCGTGCATGCGGCGCTGAAAGATCTGATCGATCCCAATACGCATAAAGATTACGTTTCCACCCGTTCAGCAAAGAACGTCAAAGTCGACGGCGATAAAGTGTCGCTCGATATTGAACTCGGTTATCCGGCCAAGACGCAGGTTGATGGAATCCGCAGCGCCGTGGTTGCCGCGATCAAAGCGGTGCCGGGTGTCGGCAGTGTCGATGCCAATGTAACCATTAAAATTGTTGCCCACGCCGTTCAGCAAAGTCTGAAACCCCTCAAAGGTGTCAAGAATATTATCGCTGTGGCTTCTGGTAAAGGCGGCGTCGGCAAGAGCACAACGGCAGTTAATCTGGCGCTGGCATTGGCCCAGGAAGGCGCGACGGTAGGCTTGCTCGATGCTGACATCTACGGCCCCTCCATTCCACAGATGCTCGGTCTGGCGGGCCGTCAGCCGGAGTCGGAAGACGGCACGTCGATGGATCCGTTGATAGCCTATGGCCTTCAGACGATGTCGATCGGATTCATGATTGATGTGGATTCTCCGATGGTCTGGCGTGGTCCGATGGTGACGCAGGCCCTGGAGCAATTGCTTAACCAGACCAACTGGAAGGATCTGGATTACCTCATCGTTGACATGCCGCCGGGCACGGGCGATACCCAACTGACACTGGCACAGAAGGTTCCGGTAACCGGAGCCGTCATTGTCACCACGCCGCAGGACATTGCACTGATTGATGCGCGCAAGGGACTGAAGATGTTCGACAAGGTCGGCATCCCGATCCTTGGCCTTGTTGAAAACATGAGCATCCATATCTGTACCAAGTGCGGTAACGAAGAGCATATCTTCGGTCACGGCGGTGGTGAGCAGATGTGCAAGGATTACGCTACCGAGTTTCTCGGCGCGCTGCCGCTTGAACTCTCGATCCGCGAGTTGGCTGATGCCGGTAAACCGACAGTGGTGGGAGCGCCGGATTCACGCGCCGCGGAAATTTACCGGACGATTGCCCGCCGTGTTGCGGTCAAAGTGGCTGAACGGGCGAAGGATATGACCAGCAAGTTCCCGAATATTGTCGTGCAGAACACCTGAAATGCGGCTGCAGCTGCGCTGCGCTTAGTTCTCGCTCCAGCGCTTGCTTGATTTTACAGTCGGCCTGTAAGCCAATTTGGATAAGTCTCTCAAAATTAGAGTCAGTATTCATGCGGGTTGCAGGCCGATTTCTTAGAGGGGGAGTTTTCCCTCAAAGGCCAAGCACCCGCCCGCACACCGGATACGCCGGATCAGAATAGCCGGGGGTGGAGGGGTGTCCGGGCGGCACCAGCGAATTGATCAGTTCTTCGTCCTCGTCCGGGAAAGCCAGGTCGACCGCACCCAGATAGCCCTGCCATTGCGCGAGG
>JBBRDR010000207.1:0-4432 GCA_038203745.1 Burkholderiales bacterium
ACTATCTCAACAAATAAGGCAAGCACTTGATCACGTGTTTGATCGGCAGCCTACAACGACAACGCCACCTTTTTAGGTGGCGTTGTCGTATCCGGGATGTGCTTCTCAAAAAAGCATCAAAGACACCTATTCCGGTATAAGTTTGTCCGCGTTGGGATCTTTTTTTACACCGGGTTTTCGCCCGCGTGCAGGTGCCGGCAAATCACAAGACAAACGACAGCTCGTGCCTTCAATTTTCTTGCCATCAATGAAACGCGTTACCTTGCAGCAAATCACGTCACCTGAAGCGGAAAGTTGCGCTACTTGAGTTTTCAATTGTGCCATTGGGATATGGAGAGCCTGAGATATCTCGGCATCGAGTTGCTCGCCGTTGGCTCTAAGAAACTTGAGAATGGATGCGTTCATCTGGGTATCCCTACACTGCTTTTACTAAAAAGGACGCGTAGTCTGCACCCTATTTAACTCGTTGGCAATTTATTCAAAAATTGATTTTAATAATTGGGGCATCAAAAACAAGAGATAGAGCGATTTCTATTCGCACTGTGTAGCCAAAAGATTGGCATTGTTCAGATTTTTTGCCGCATCCCCAGCCAGCGCTCCAACTCATTCGCCGGCAAAGGTTTTGAAACAAGGTAGCCCTGTAGAACCGGACAACCGGCGTCCCTCAAAAATTCCAGTTGTTCAACGGTTTCAACCCCCTCCGCCACCACGCTCAGTCCAAGTGCCGAAGCCAGACCGAGAATGCCCTTGACGATGGCCCGCGAATCTTCTCCTGACTCGATATCACTAACAAACGACTGATCAATCTTGAGTTGTGTCGGTCGCAAGCGCTTCAGGTAGGCCAAAGATGAGTACCCAGTGCCGAAATCGTCGATGGCAATACCAACACCCAGGGTACGCATATGCCCAATAATCTGCTGGCTGGTTGAGGTGTCATCCATCAATACACTTTCAGTGATTTCCACATCCAGACTTTTTGCCGCAATATCGCTCTTTTCGAGTGCTGATTGCAGACTGTCGAGTAAGCGATGATCGCGAAACTCTAGAGCCGATACATTAACAGCCATCCGCCCGACATCTAACCCGTGAGCCCGCCAGTCACCCAGTTGCTTACAGGCCGCATGCAGAGTCCACACTCCCATGTCGGCGATTTTGCCCGACTCTTCGGCAATGCCGATGAAAGCACCCGGATAGAGCAAACCGCGTTTCGGGTGCTGCCAGCGTACTAGCGCCTCGACACCCACAATTTTTCCGGACACAGCATCCACCTGAGGCTGGTAGTGAAGGACCAACTCGTTATTTTTGATGGCGACGCCCAGTTCGTATTCAATCTGCAGGGATTCCTGCACATTGGCATTCAAGCCTGAGTCAAAAAAACTAAAGCGCCCACGCCCCATGGCTTTGGCTTGATACATGGCAATATCAGCCTCTTTGACGAGCATATCAAACTGATCGCCATCATCAGGATAAAGGGCAATACCGACACTGGCCGACAAGGTGAAGGTATTGTTATTCACCGTAATCGGCACCTCGACCGCCTTGATCAGACGTCCGGCCAACTCACCCAGTTGTTCCCACTGATCGATATCACGCGCCATAACGAGAAATTCGTCGCCGCTTTGCCGGCAAACAACGTCAACCTCACGAAACGTGGCTCGGAGTCGCTCACTGACTTCGATCAGCACGGCATCACCGGCATCATGTCCCATGGAATCATTGACGGCCTTGAAATGATCCAGATCGATGAACAGCACGCCAAATTTCTGGTCAATACGCCGCGCCTGTTTGAGTTCACGCTCAACCAGATCATGAAACAAGGTGCGATTGCACAAGCCTGTCAGTGAATCGTAGAGCGCTGCCTTCTGCAGTTGCCGGTTTTTTTCTTCCAGCTCGCCAAACAAATCGGACAGGCGGTCATGCACACTTCCGAGGTGGCGGCCCAGCTGCCCGATTTCATCATTGCGCTTCCAGAGCACCTCTGATCCCGAGTTAACATTCAAAATCAGCGCTGTCGCCTGCTCTTTGAGCAATTCGATGGGTGACAGGATTCGGTAGGTAATAAAACCCATAAGCACCAGCATGCTCAGCACCACCTGTACCAGCACCAGCCACATCGTCTGCAATCGCTGGGAATCGAGCAGTTCATGCCCGTAGCTGGCATCAAACCAGATGTGCAATGATCCGAGCACCACGCCGTTTCGCTGGATTTCTGCCAGATGGTGTTCAAGACTGGCCATATTGACATCTGGAACGTCACTGGTTGTCGGCAGATTAATATTCGGTCTGGACAAGTGGATGGCTGTCGAGCCCGGACGATACTCATTAATCTGTACGGCAACAACCTGCGGATTTTTTATGATTTTGCTTGCCACATCGCGCAGGGTTGCCTCATCAACGGCCCACATCGGTTCGATGACCGACGCCATCCCCATGGCGAGCACATCGGCTTTTGCCTGTGCCAGTATTTCGCGTTGACCTTCCTCCGACAGGCGTTGCTGGAGAATGAAAAACACCAGTGCCGGCACGACGACACTCAGCATGATCATCAGAATCATGCTCCGGCGCAAACCGTATTTGTGCGGCCAGAAGCTATCCAATCGCTTACGCAGCATTAGCAGCCAGTCCAATGTCTTGATTCCGCGATGACGGGTGTATTGCAGCGTTTTGATTTGGAAAAAACAAACAAGCCACTTTGAACTGATTTTGCATAGGGAGGAATCAGCCGTAGGTCATTTAGTTTGGTCATAAGCGTTGAATATCGCCTGCAATTGACCATTCTCTTTAAGTTTTTTCAACGCACTTGTGACAGCACTGACCATTTCGGCCGGCGCTTTTTTTGAAAAAGCGGCATAGTGGGACTCCTCTTTGAAAACAACAGGAAGAATCCTGACTTTGTCCTGCATACCTTCCATTCCGATAGTCTTATTGAGCCCGATACGATGGTAATAAACAAAACGCCCCCTGTTTGCGACTAGCTTTTCCAGCATGGCCTGTGGGTTTCGCCCACTTGAGTCAAGCGTCAATCCTCCCACACTGTTCAGGTAATCAATATCTGCCGTGCCGAAAAGTGCCATGATTGTCGAATCGGATTTTAACGCCCGTACGTCATCAAAGGTTTTGATAGTAATCGGGTCGTCTTTTCTGACAGCCATGACGTAACTCACCTTGTACAGAGGTATGTCAATAAATCTAAACAATCCTTCGCGTACCTGATTTCTGGTGAAGCCAAAAAAGACATCGATGTCGCTATTGGCCAGTTGAATTTCAATACGCTTAAACGGGACAAATATATTCTCTCCCACAAACCGGATACTCGGATCGATCTTCTCGATAGCGCGCATGATATCCACGCAAAGTCCGCCAGCCACGTTGTTACCCAGTGCAACGAACTTTGGCGCGCTGTCCTGGGCGGCTGTTCTTATTTCCATGGCTCCCACAGCCCCTGACACGAGCAGAAGTAAACCGATAAAGACTCTCAGTACCATACCGTATCCATTTGGAGTTTTACTTGGTTCAAGGCAATATACACGGCGTATGCGTTGAAGCATAGTGCAGCACAAATTCAGCCGCGACAATAGACAGATCCAGAGCCGCCGTCATCGATTTCTGTAAGGAATTCTTGCCGTATCCGACCAAGCTAACATGATTAACTTAAAGAACAGATAACAATGCATGCCACATTATCCCTTCTCGTAAAAACAAACTTCCCCGCACTGCAACGAAAAGCCGTTGAAATCCTGCAGGTCAACCTCGGTTATCGTTGCAACCAAAGTTGTGTTCATTGTCATGTGAATGCCGGCCCGCAGCGAAAAGAAGAGATGAGCCGTGAGACCATTGACGCCCTAATTACGTTCATTGCGGCCAGCCCGGAGGTCAAAGTGCTCGACCTGACCGGCGGCGCACCGGAATTGAACCCACATTTTAAACACCTGGTTGTCGCCGCACGTACGCGCGGCATCAAGGTAATCGATCGCTGCAACCTGACTATCCTCGAAGAGCCTGGCTTTGAAGACATGGCTGCTTTTCTTGCAGAACATCAGGTTGAGATTGTGGCTTCACTCCCCTGCTACCTTGAGGAAAACGTCGACAAACAACGTGGCAAAGGCACGTTCGAGGCCAGCATCAAGGGCCTGAAGCGCCTGAATGCTCTGGGTTACGGCATAGCAGGGAGCCGGTTGATCCTCAATCTGGTTTTCAATCCGCAGGGACCAAACCTACCACCACCCCAGGAGGCGCTGGAAATCGCCTACAAATCGCATCTGGGGGAAAATTTCGGGGTCGTATTCAACCAACTTTTTACACTGGCTAACATGCCGATACAGCGATTTGGCTCAATGCTCGTCTCCAAAGGCCAATTCAACAGTTACATGCAATTGTTGCGTAGTGCACATCGTGCTGAAAACGTTGAGCACGTGATGTGTCGCACCCTGCT
>JBBRDR010000208.1:0-4428 GCA_038203745.1 Burkholderiales bacterium
TGCCGCCCATGAGCATGGTTTTCACCGCCAAGGATAAAGCCTTACTCGACAGAGTAAAGGTAGGTGACAAGATTCGTTTCATGGCTGTCGATGAAGGCGGAAAGCTGGTTGTAACGGACATTCAGCCCGTCAAATGAGATCGCTCTGAGAAAGTATTATTGAGCCGGGAGCCATAGCCCCTCCCCTGGCAAACATTTGTCGATCCTGAACTCGCGTTTCCTGAAAATTACAGAAATGTAATTTTCAGGTCAGCTTCCCGTTGGGTTCTCATGAACATACTGGCTCCATCTAATCCAAGGAGCAGTTTTCATGAGACGGCAGTTTTTCACTTTTCTTGCGGTATTGATACTGGGGACAAGCGGTACGCTCCAGGCACAAACTTCCGAAACCGTAGAGGTTTTCAAAAACCCTTATTGCGATTGTTGCAGTAAGTGGGCCGAACACATGGAAAAGAACGGTTTCAAGGTCGTCACGCACGAGGTGGAGAACGTTCCGGCCAAGCGCAAGAGCCTGGGCATGCCGAACGAGCTTGGTTCATGCCATACGGCGAAGATCGGTAACTACGTTATTGAGGGTCATGTCCCGGCGGCCGATATCAAGCGACTGCTCAAGGAAAAACCCAAGGCGATCGGTCTTGCCGTACCTGGCATGCCGGGCGGATCGCCGGGCATGGATATCCCCAATTCCCCGCCGTACGAAACTTTGCTCGTGCAAGTCGACGGTAGCACCCATGTTTTTTCCAAACACTAATTTTTAACTGGAGAATATTTTGAAAGTCACACTCACGGCTACCTTGGTCATTCTTGCCGCCGCTCTTTCCGCCCCGGCGATCGCCTCCGACACCCATAATCATGGCGCCATGCAAATGGTTTCTACCTCGCCCGCCAACGCACAACTGGTCGATGGGACAGTCAAGAAAGTGGACAAATCGACGGGCAAGGTCACCCTGGCGCATGGCCCGCTAACCAATCTTGGAATGAACATGAACATGACGATGGTGTTTCGCGTCAAGGACAACAACTGGCTCAATCAGATGAAAGAGGGCGACAAAATTCGCTTTGTCGCTGACAAGATCAACGGCGCGTTCACTATCGTTCAGTTTGAACCGGCCAAATAAGCCATGATCGCCGACGGTTTACCGCAGGAATAGCCTCTTTCATCCCCGCCCCGCGCCGGCTTCACGACGAGCACGAGGCAAAGCCGATCTCAATCGTAATGATCAACGTACACGAATCGTTGAATTACCAAGGAGTTTGTATGTGCAAAAGATTTTCCGTGCAGGCTTTCGTCCTAATTCTGGCCCTCGGGCTAGTCCGCACGGTGTTTGCCCAGGACGTTGCCATCGGAAGAAGCGTCGACAGCCTGCTTGACTACGCCAGAAACAACAATCCGGAATATGCGTCGATGCGCTATGAAGCGGATGCCGCAAGCGAGCGCATCGTTCCGGCTGGCGCGCTGCCCGATCCAAAATTAAAGATCGAACTCATGGACATCACCAAGATGGGGGAACAAAGCCCCACCTTGAGCCCCAGCCAAGTTGGCAGCACCAAGTACACGGTGAAGCAGGAACTGCCGTGGTTTGGGAAACGTGATCTGAAACGTGAGATCGCCGAATTGGAAAGTGAAGGCGCACAAGGGCGTGCGCGAGGCTCTCTGGCTGATATTAACGCGCGCCTGAAGACGGCATACGCCCAACTATATCTTTTGTATCACAACGAACAAATCACGCGAGAGCTCCTCGACCTTATCACACGCCTGGAGAAAATCGCGCAGGTTCGATACACCGGTGGATTGGCGATGCAGCAGGACGCTATCCGCGCGCAAGTGGAACAAACCGGCATGCGTAACGACCTGATCATGCTGGAAAACGATGGCAACATGCTGCGCGCGCGCATTAATATGCTTTTGTCGCGCCCTGCCAATGCCCCGCTGGCCAAGCCGGAGGTGCTGCGTCCGATCCCGTCCCCGGCCAAGCTCGATTACGCCGCACTGGAAGAACGCGTACGCGGTCGCAACCCCCAAATATTCTCGGATGAAGCCGGAATCAAAAGTGCGGAAAAAAAGCGCGAGCTGTCCTACAAGGAGCGCTATCCAAACTTCGAAGTCGGTGTAACGCCAGTCCAGTCCGGGACGTCGGTCAAACAATGGGAGTTGATGGTTGAATTCAACATACCACTGCAACAATCCTCGCGCCGTGCCATGGAACGGGAATCGGAGTCGATGCTATCGGCGGCCCGTTCGCGCAAGGAGGCATCGGTCAACCAGGCTCTATCCGGACTGGCCGAAAACCTCTCTGGTATTGAGGCGGCGCGACGGACCGAAATGCTGGTCAGCACGAGTCTGCTGCCACAGGCTGAATTGACTTTTAACTCGGCTCTGGTCGCGTACGAAAACGGAAAAGTTGATTTTGCTACCCTGCTTGAAGCCCAACAACAGATTCGCAAGGCACGGCTGAATAAGATCAAGTCACAAGCCGAGGCGCAAATTCGCCTGGCTGAAATCGAAAAACTATTGGGAGAGGATTTATGACCAACGGAAATCTGGCTGAGAGGAATGCAAAGCCCCGTGGGATGAAGCAAGGCGCAGGATTAACGATCGGCATTGTTGTTGGCGCACTGATCGTCGGTGGTGGTGGTTATTGGTTAGGTAAAACGGTAACGCCATCGCAAAGTGCAGGTAACACAGCAGTTACGGCGGATGCCGGCGCGCCTGCCAGTGCCGCCAAAAAGGAGCGAAAGCTACTCTATTACCGCAACCCGATGGGCTTGCCGGACACCTCGCCGACCCCGAAAAAAGATCCGATGGGCATGGACTATATTCCGGTCTTTGAAGGTGGTGATGATGAAGGTGGCGAACCTGTTTCAGCCAATCAGGTAAAAATCAGTACGGAAAAAATCCAGAAACTCGGCGTACGCACCGAGTTGGCACAACTTCGCGCGCTTGATAAGACAGTCGGTGCGGCCGGCCGCGTTGAACCCGACGAGCGGCGAATTTATGCCATTTCTCCGAAGTTCGAGGGTTATGTCGAGCGACTGCACGTCAACGTTACCGGCCAGTCGGTTGGCAAAGGACAGGCCCTGTTTGAGGTGTACAGCCCTGAACTGGTCTCGGCTCAACGCGAATACGCCATCGCCGCACAGGGCGTTGAATCTCTCAAGGAAGGCGAAAGTCAGGCCCGGACGGGCATGCAGCAACTAGCCGAGGCCAGCCTGCTCCGGCTCAGGAACTGGGACATTTCGGATCAGCAGATCAAGGCACTGAGCAATTCCGGAGAAAGCAAACGCACCATGACCTTCCGCTCGCCGGTAGCCGGTATCATCACCGAGAAAAAAGCGTTGCAAGGCATGCGTTTCATGCCGGGCGAGGTGCTTTATCAGGTCTCTGATCTCTCAGCCGTATGGGTCATTGCTGATGTCTTTGAACAGGATATTGGCGCGGTTAAACTGGGCGCCGAGGCCAAGGTTCGCATCAACGCTTATCCGGAAAAAATCTTTGCCGGCAAGATCAGCTATGTCTACCCGACGCTGAACGTGACCACCCGCACGGTGCCGGTGCGCGTCGAGCTGCTCAATCCGGATTTGCTGTTGAAACCGGGCATGTTCGCCCAGGTCGACATACCGGTGTCCGGCAAAGGCCCGGTGCTGACGGTGCCCGGTTCGGCTGTCATCGACAGCGGTACCCGGCAGATCGTTCTGGTGCAACTTAGCGCCGGGCGATTCGAGCCGCGCGAAGTAAAACTGGGGAATCGCAGCAACAACTACTTCGAAGTTATCAGTGGCATCAAGGACGGTGAAGCTGTCGTCGTAGCCGCCAATTTCCTGATCGACGCTGAAAGCAACTTGAAAGCAGCGATCGGTGGATTCGGTGAACCTGCGGTGAATGCGGCTCTGGAAGCTGCCTCGGCCAAAGGTGCCGGTCACCACGGTGAAGGCCAGGTTGAAGAAATGGATGTGAAGGCCGGGACGGTGAGTCTCACGCATGGGCCAATTGCCAGCCTGAAATGGCCTGCGATGACCATGGAATTCACGTTAGCCAACGCCGAACTGCTCAAAGGAGTAAAACCAGGCACCCCGGTCGTCTTTGAGTTCGTCGAGCGCCAGCCGGGCGAATGGGTGATCACCAGCATCAAGCCGCTGCCGAAGGGTAAAACGCTAACCCAACCGGCTCTCTCGGAACCCTCCGCCAATCCACACGCAGGTCATTAAAAGATATCAAGGGAGTTTCTGAGCATGCTTGCCAAAATCATCGACTGGTCGGGCAGGAACCGTTTTCTGGTTCTGCTCGCCACCTTGTTCATCGTCCTCTGGGGCACGTTTGCCGTGCTCAGGACCCCGATCGATGCGCTACCCGACCTGTCCGACGTTCAGGTCATCGTCTACACGGAGTTTCCCGGCCAGGCACCACAGGTGGTCGAGGACCAGGTGACCT
>JBBRDR010000209.1:0-4368 GCA_038203745.1 Burkholderiales bacterium
TGTTCATGTCATGCCCTATCGGAAGCAACGCCCACCAATGAGATCGAACATTTCGGCGGGCTAAGCATTGTTGGAATCATGAAAGATGCGCACGACAGAAAGATAACAGCCCTTGCGTGGATGCGTCGAGTGTTTTAGCCCGATCCGGCTCATAAAAGGCTGGAAGAATACGATGGGCAACCGCCTTGCCCAGCTCCACCCCCCATTGATCAAAGGAGTTCACCCCCCAAATAAGCCCTTGAACAAATACTTTATGCTCGTAAAGCGCGACCAGAGAACCCAGCGTCGCCGGATTCAAACTGGACAACAGCAGGGTCGATGAAGGCTGATTGCCTGCAAACACTCGATGCGGCAACAGATCGACAATATCCTTTTCCGTCATCGACTCTTTTTCCAGATCGGCGCGCACTTCGACCGCATTTTTCCCAAACGCCAGCGCCGCACTTTGCGCAAAACAGTTGGAGAGCAACGCCTCCTGATGCTCGGGTAAGGAATAATCGGAACGGACGGACGCAATGAAGTCGCAGGCAACGGTACGTCCGCCCTGATGTAGAAGCTGGAAGAACGCGTGCTGTCCATTGTTACCTAGCTCACCCCAAACAATTGGGCAGGTACTGTAATCAAGCGCTTTACCATCAATACTTACTGATTTGCCGTTACTCTCCATCTCCAGTTGCTGTAAAAAAGACGGAAAGTATTTGAGCGACTCGTTATAGGGCAACACCGCATTGGTCGTCGCCCCCAGAAAATTTGTGTTCCAGATACCGATAAGCGCCATAACCACCGGCAGATTGCGTTCGAGAGGCGTGGCGCGGAAGTGCTCATCCATGCGCTCCGCGCCGAGTAGCATCTCGTCAAAGGCGTGCGGACCGATCGCAATCATCAGCGCCAACCCCACCGCCGACCACAGCGAATACCGTCCGCCAACCCAATCCCATATCGGAAAAACCAGATCCTTGCTAACGCCAAACGCGACGGCGCGTTCCGGCTTGCTGGAAACGGCCGCAAAATGATTTTCTGAAACCAGTTCATCCCCCAGGTTGGCACGTAACCATGCTCGTGCGGTGTTCGCGTTGAGCATCGTTTCCTGTGTCGTAAACGTCTTGCTGACAATAATGAAGAGGGTTGTACGCGGATCCAGTGTCTGCAATAGCGGCGCCAGTTGCGCGCCATCAAGGTTCGAAACGTAATGCACGCCAAGCGTCGGATGGCTCATGGCACGCAAGGCCTGACCCATCATTTTTGGACCCAGATCCGAACCGCCAATGCCGATATTGACGACATCGTGGATCGGCATTCCTTTGTGGCCAAAGCACTTACCGGCACGCAGGCGTTCAGCAAACGCTGCCATCCGGCTACGCGTTTCAAGGACCTCCGGCATGACATCAAAATTGTTGCTTGGGAAGGGGGCGGCCGATCGACGCAAGGCGGCATGCAAGACCGAACGCCCTTCACTGACATTGATTTTCTCACCGGCAAACATTCGCTCCGTCCACTCCTGAACGAGCGCTTCCTTAGCCAGCGATGTCAGCAAACCCAATGTTTCGGTTGTCAGACGCTGCTTGGAAAAATCAAAGAGGATGCCATCAAACGACAAACTGAGTGACTCCACCCGTTTGGGATCACTCTCAAACAAGTCGCGCAAATGGGTTTTGGCAAAGGTCTGGTTGTGAACATCGATGGCCGTCCACGCGCGTGAGGAAGTGATTGTCATTTTGTACCCCCTTGTGATGGTTTCTCCTGAGCCTCAAATACCGCATCGAACAATCAGCATCAAGCCGCTGAAATGCACGGTTTCGAATGGCTGGAGTAACGAAATCTATTCTATGCGAACTTTCCAGATTTCCGCGACAAAAAAACAAAATATTCACTGGATAGATGACAAAGAAATGGCAATGAACACATGACTAGTTTCTTTCATCGTGCTTGTCTGTGTTACTGGCAGCGCTCTGCTTGGTTTTTATGTCAGGGATGCCTTTCCAAATCATCACCCGTAGGACGATTTCTGCGCTATATATCGCTCACCATAAGCCTTGCCGAAACATTCTCCAGCCTGGTATTCAGACTGATGAACTCCGCAATCTACGCCTGCTTTAACTCGATGAACGACGAAATCACCCTGACGGCTAAAACAACCAGCATACGCTCAAAATTTATGCCACTAAGCAAGCGCAACAGCTTCTGGAAACCCGCAGGGAGGACTAATCAGCGTCCCCAGCGCTCCAATGGAACACGCATTACCGCTACTGGGAAAAACACTTGAACCCGCATTACCCACTCATCAACGTTGCGCACCCGGATGCTGGCTAAAGCGAGGCTTTCTGTGTCCCCTACCATTTCTTCCCGCCATACGCATGCCCATGTATCGATGCCAGCATTTTGACTGGAAAAATCCACTGATTTGGCGGATAATTCCAGATCTTGGATGACAGTCGGCAAGATAGCTGTTGTTTGCAACCAGTTACTTGCGACATTTCATCACCGACCGGGATCGACAAATTGAACCCGGCCCCGCTTCAAGTTTCATAGCAATTTTACGCGTCGAGATGGTGGTTCTTTTCATGCCGCGTACGAAGACGCCCAATATCAACGTCAGGTTTTTTACAAGGGAAGTGAATCATGACTATCAAAGTAGGTATTAACGGTTTTGGTCGTATCGGACGTATGGTTTTCCGTGCGGCAGTTCAGAATTTCAGCGACATCGAAGTTGTTGGTATCAATGACCTGCTCGAGCCTGACTACTTGGCCTATATGCTCAAGTACGATTCAGTCCATGGCCGCTTCAAAGGCACGATTTCCGTCGAAGGCAACACCCTGATCGTCAATGGCAAGAAAATCCGCCTGACTGCCGTCAAGGATCCGGCTGAACTCAAATGGAATGAAGTCGGCGCTGACGTCGTTGTTGAATCGACCGGCCTCTTCCTGACCAAGGAAGCTTGTGAAAAGCACATCGCCGCAGGTGCCAAGAAAGTCATCCAAAGCGCGCCGTCGAAAGACGACACCCCGATGTTCGTGTTCGGCGTGAATGACAAGACCTACGCTGGCCAGACCATCATCTCCAACGCATCGTGCACTACCAACTGTCTGGCACCGGTGGCCAAAGTGCTGAACGACAACTGGGGCATCAAGCGTGGCCTGATGACCACGGTTCACGCGGCTACCGCCACCCAGAAGACCGTTGATGGCCCATCGAACAAAGACTGGCGCGGCGGTCGTGGCATTCTCGAGAACATCATCCCGTCCTCGACCGGCGCAGCCAAGGCCGTTGGTGTGGTGATCCCCGAACTGAACAAAAAGCTCACCGGCATGGCCTTCCGTGTTCCGACCTCCGACGTTTCGGTGGTTGACCTGACCGTTGAGTTGAACAAGCCGGCCACCTACAAGGAAATCTGCGCTGCCATGAAGGCTGCATCAGAAGGCGCCATGAAGGGCGTTCTCGGCTACACCGAAGAGAAGGTAGTGGCCACTGACTTCCGTGGCGAAGTCTGCACCTCCACCTTCGATGCCGAAGCCGGCCTCGCACTGGACGACACCTTTGTTAAAGTCGTTGCCTGGTACGACAACGAATGGGGTTACTCCTGCAAGGTGCTGGAAATGATTCGCGTCATGTCCAAGTAATACCCGAACAAGGGGCACGTTAGTGCTCCTTTTTTTGCTCTCCCCTATCGTATTTAATATTGAATCGAGTATCGCCATGACCTTTAAACGCCTCACCGATCTGGACGTTTCCGGCAAGCGTGTCTTCATCCGCGCCGATCTGAACGTACCCCAGGACGACAGCCTAGCTATCACCGACGACACCCGCATTCGTGCCGCTCTGCCCGGCATCCAATACGCGCTCGACAAAGGTGCTGCAGTGATGGTTACATCGCACCTGGGTCGCCCGACCGAAGGTGAATTCAAACCTGAAGACTCGCTCGCACCTGTCGCCAAGCGCATGTCCGAGTTGCTTGGCAAAGAAATTCGCCTCGTGCAGAACTGGGTTGATGGCGGCTTTGAAGTCAAACCCGGTGAAGTAGTCATGCTCGAAAACGCTCGCTGCAACAAAGGCGAGAAGAAATGCAGTGAAGAGCTTTCGCAAAAAATGGCTGCCCTGTGCGATGTCTGGGTGATGGACGCGTTTGGCACGGCACACCGCGCCGAAGCCACGACCTACGGCATGGGTAAATATGCAAAGATCGCCTGCGCCGGCCCCTGTGTCGCTTCAGAACTCGAAGCCCTGACCAAGGCACTCGCCCAGCCCGCTCGCCCAATGGTCGCCATCGTCGGCGGTTCCAAGGTATCGACCAAGCTGACCGTTCTTGAAAGCCTCTCGTCCAAGGTTGACCAATTGGTCGTTGGCGGCGGCATCGCCAATACCTTCCTGCT
>JBBRDR010000210.1:0-4237 GCA_038203745.1 Burkholderiales bacterium
GACTTGGCTCATTTTGAGGATTCCGAGTTCTACGACAAAATGACACGGGCACGACGAGAAGCGTCAGTACGCCGCTCGCCCGGATGAACAGCCCGTGCTTCGTTTGCATCTCCCGCCACTTCCGCATCGGCCAAGTCATCCCAGCTGTGGTACCACGACAACATGATCCGTCCGGGAACAACCGCGCCTTTGGTTCGCACCGAATCGACATCGAATTCAAACCGCTCACCGCGCTCAAAGCGTTGCGGAAGAGAAGCAACAACACCCGTCAGCTCGATATCTCGCGCTTCCCACGCTACAGGCAATTGTTCGGCCAGCCGTTGTTGTGCCATCCAGCCCGCCCAGGCAAAACCGAGCAATGCACAGCCCATGAGTAAAAGCACGCGAAAAGGCCAATACGTTCGTTTTGCAGAAAGGAAAACGCCTGCCAACGCCAGCCCGAACAAACCGTAGGTAACGTCAGAGCCTGGCAACTCACTCTGCATTTGCAGAAGCGCAATGCCACAAGCGAAAGCGAGAATGGAAAGACGCATCGGGAAGTATTTCTGTAAATGTCAAAAAAACACTGGGACTATACTGACATCCACTTCTTAGGCAAAGAAGATGCCCATGTCCGAACACTCCGTGACGCCAATCCGGAAGCGTCCTGGCACCCGGAATGAGCTATCCGCGTAAGCATCAAATCGACTGAAGAGCCCTCCTCGCCATGGAGAAACCGCGGGGAGGATATAGCTCAGACAGCCGTCAAGACGCATCGCCCCAACTGGGAATCCCTAGACTGGGCGGAGTAATTCAGGGCATCTTCGAACGTTAGCCAATTCTTTGATTAATGCTGATTTTTTCCATATTGTTTGACACGAACTGAATCGAATGTTATTAATTACAAAAGGCTTCAACCACATAAAGAGTGCGGGTTAATTAGCGCGCTGATAACTATTCGAACGCCTAAAATAAAATAATCGAATTTAATTGCTCACACATCTATAAAGAAAGGCCTCTCGGAGAAAAGCATGAAACTTAAAACCCGAGTATTAATCATTATCGCCACCTCTTTGGTAGGCTTGGCAGCCATGGGTGCATTTGGGCTTTACAGCATGCGGCAAGGCATGATGGACGAGCGGCGCGCACAAATCACGCAACTACTTGATTTTACTGAATCACAGCTAAAGTATTTTCAAGGACTGGAGGCTTCCGGCAAGCTGACGAGAGAAGAAGCTCAGGCGCGTGCCAAAGAAGCAATTGGCGCGCAGAAACAAGGCAGTGACAATTATTTCTTCATACGCACCTTGACGGATGATTTCTTCGTTCTGCACCCCATCGCCAGCCGATTGGGTAAAGCCGATAACGGTGGCAGCATGCCCGACGGGCGTAGCGTGGTTCAGGCGTATCGCGATGAACTGGCCAAGAGTAATAGCAACAAGGCATTTCTTGAACTTCGTACGTTAAAGCCGGGTAGCAAGGACAAAGCAGCGCTGTACCCCAAGCTCAATGGCGTCGTCAGATTCGAACCTTGGGGATGGATGCCCGGAATCGGCTTCTATGTTGATGATATTGATGCCCGTTTCTGGAAACAGTCGAGCCTCTTCCTGTTGGTTGGTGGCGTTCTTTTCGCTTTGATGGCTGTATTGGTTTTTCTCATGCGTTCAGCGATTCTTAATCTGCTGGGTGGCGAACCTCAGGATGCCGCTAACAACATGAAGAAGATTGCCAATGGCGATCTGCACGTGGAAATTGAGCTGGCTAAAGGTGACAACAGCAGCATGATGGCTTCGCTCAAGACGATGCAAATGAAGCTTATTAACCTCACCTCGGCTATTCAGGAGAATGCACGCTCCCTCTCGGATCAGGTATTGGATTTTGAAAAAGGGTCAAAGACTTATTCCGAATCAAAGTCAGAGGAAGATCTGTCAGCCATGCAAAGAACTGTCAAGAAACTTGGCAAGACTGCAGACATTCTAATCAAATCGATCTCTCGCTTCAGGCTGTAATCTTCTGCCCTGCAGCGTAATTCATTGTTTTGACCGAGTAACGTATCAATGAATAGTCAAGGTGAAAAGTGAACTTATCTGCTTACTTGCACATCACCCAAAAGGGTATGGATGAGGTAAAACTCCGGCACTTCAAACTTGCCCTGAGGGCGAGGAGTTTACTCATCCTGCTTGACTCGCCAAAAACCATCGAGAATGTTCTTCAGAAAACGCTCTATACCCAGAATGAAAGCATTGAAGAAATTCAGACGCTTGTCCGGGATGGTTTTCTTGTCATAAGCAGTATCGGCACGCCCGACCCGGCCCTTACCGGCGTAAGCAAGGGGAATACCCACCTTGTTGATGATATTGCCCTGTCTGAAGGAAAGTTTTTACTGGTTGATTTCTGTGTAGACAGCTTTGGCACCCAGTCTCAGGCGTTTGTCGATCAGGTACGCGCTTGCGGCTCTGCCAAGGAACTCGACCTTCAACTCTGCCGGACCGTCGAGGCCGTCAAAACGGTTTGCCCGGATCGCTTGCCGATTTTGCTCGGCTTGGTCAAAGAAATCAACGCGACCGCATAACGAAAACAATCACTACCGTCTTAAGCGATCACGTTTAAACCATGGGCGCGGATCAGCAACATAACAACCACTAATTCGCACGATCTAGAAACGCCCCGTCACGCAACGTCAGTATCCGATCCGCACGTCCGGCTAGGCCCGGATCGTGCGTGACGATCACGAAGCTCGTCTGACGCGAACGGTTAAGCGCCAGCATCAACTCGAAGACACCTTCAGCCGTTTGCCGGTCGAGGTTGCCGGTAGGTTCGTCAGCGAGCACGCAGGCCGGTTCAGTCACTAACGCTCGGGCAATCGCTGCGCGCTGACGCTCGCCCCCGGAAAGTTCGGACGGCGTGTGATCAAGCCGGTGCGCCAGCCCGACATCGGCCAAAACCGCTGCCGCGCGTTCTTCAGCCTCAGCCTTCGGCATGCGCCGGATGACCAGCGGCATAGCGACATTTTCCAGTGCTGTGAACTCGGCCAGCAAATGATGAAACTGATAAACGAAGCCAAGGTGTCGGTTGCGCATGACACCGCGCTCGGCATCGCTGATCTCGGAAAGATCACGTCCCATCAACTGGATCTTGCCACTACTGGCAGAATCAAGCCCGCCGAGCAGATGCAGCAGGGTACTCTTGCCCGAGCCAGACGCGCCAACCACAGCGACCCGCTCACCGGCCACAATCTCCAGATCAACACCCAGCAGGACGGGTACTTCGGCGCCCTCGCCCGTGCCTTGACGATAGATTTTCTTCAGGCCCTGACAGGCCAACACGATTTGGGGCGTATCACTCATAACGCAAAGCCTCCGCCGGATTGACGCGCGAAGCACGCCAACTCGGGTAGATGGTCGCCACCAGCGACAATACGAAGGACACCCCGGTGATGGTCGTCACGTCCTTCCACTGCAATTCTGATGGTAAGTTGGAGATGTAATAGACCTCCTTGGACATGAACTGCGTACCCAGCATTTTCTCAATGAAAGGTACGACCACATCGACATTGAGCGCCAGCGTGACGCCGCCGACAATGCCAAGACCCAGGCCGATAAAGCCGATCAGCGCACCCTGCACCATAAAGATAGCCATGATGCTGCCAGGGCTGGCGCCGAGCGTGCGCAGGATGGCAATATCAGCCTGCTTGTCGGTCACCGCCATGACCAGTGTCGATACGATATTGAAGGCGGCCACGGCAACGATCAGCGAGAGGATGATGAACATCATGTTCTTTTCGATCTGCACGGCGCGGAAGAAGTTGGCATGGCTCTTGGTCCAGTCGCTGATATAGGCTGGAATATCAAGACGGTTGGCCAGTTGCCGTGCGACCGTCGGTGCCTTGAATAAATCGTCGAGTTTTAGACGCACACCGGAGACGCGATCTTCCATGCGGTAAAGGCGCTGCGCATCTTCCATGCGGATCAGTGCCAATCCGTTATCGTATTCAAACATGCCAACTTCGAACAGGCCGGTGACGGTAAATGATTTCAGGCGCGGCACGACGCCGGCCGGCGTAACCACGCCTTGCGGTGCAATAACAGTGACCTTGTCGCCAACGAAAACACCCAGCGCGCGTGCCAGTTCGCTACCCAGCACGATGTTGAAGGCATCCGGCTGCAGCGAATCGAATTTGCCTTCCTTCATATGACTGCGGAAGTCGACCACTTTGTCTTCAAAATCAGGCAGGACACCGCGCACCATGGCACCGCGC
>JBBRDR010000211.1:0-4213 GCA_038203745.1 Burkholderiales bacterium
AGCCAGTTCATTCAAACCATCGAAAAGCGCCAGGGCTTGAAGGTTGCGGTACCCGAAGAAATCGCCTGGCGGCGAGGTTGGATTGACGATGCCCAGTTGACCCGCCTGGCCGAGCCGTTGGCGAAGTCCGGCTATGGCAAATATCTGGTCAACTTGCTTCATGACAACGTGTTTCCTCATCGAGATAAATAGGAAAAAAATGGAAAATGTCAATCAGAATTCCGATCATTTCACGGCGAAGGAATATCGTGTTCCCGAAGGTGTCTTTGTTCACCCACACGCCTTGCTGGAGTCGGACCAGGTCGGAGCGGGAAGTCGTCTGTGGGCATTTGTTCACGTTCTTTCTGGGGCTCGCATCGGTAAGGATGCCAATATTTGTGACAACGTCTTCGTCGAAAACGATGTAGTGATCGGCGATCGGGTCACCGTCAAGTGTGGTGTCCAGCTATGGGACGGGCTACGAGTTGAAGATGATGTATTCATCGGGCCGAATGTGACCTTCACCAATGACCCCTTTCCGCGCAGCAAGAAGCAGCCTGAACGATTTCTCCAGACACTGGTGCGCAAGGGGGCCAGCATTGGCGCCAATGCCACCATTCTTCCTGGCATCACCATCGGCACCAAGGCGTTGATTGGGGCAGGGTCCGTCGTTACTCGCGATGTACCGCCGAATGCAATTGTGGTTGGCAATCCGGCGCGTATTACCGGATATGTCGATACACTGACTATCCCTCTGGAGTCACGGCGTGTCCGACCGGTATCGGACAACGTGCCTTTGCCCACTCTGCTGGCAAGAGGCGTCTCCCTGATCCGGCTCCCCGAAGTTGTCGACATGCGGGGTACGCTCAACTACGGCGAAATCAATTCCCACCTGCCATTTACCCCGAAACGGTTTTTCTCCATACAGAATGTACCGGGCAAGGAAGTTCGTGGCGAGCATGCACACAAGTGGCTTCATCAATTTCTCATTTGTCTCAAAGGTTCGTGTGCTGTTCTGGTCGATGACGGCCATCAGCGCGATGAAGTGCTGCTCGAGACGCCGACCGTTGGATTACATATACCGCCATTGGTGTGGGGTATCCAGTACCACTACTCGCCGGATGCGATTTTGCTGGTGCTGGCGTCGGATGTGTACAGAGCTGATGACTACCTGCGGGACTATGACCAGTTTCTTGCTTATATCCGTGAGGTACCTCATGTCCGCGTGTGAACCCGTATCTTTTCTTGATCTCAAGCGGGCTTATCAGGTCGCTCAGTCTGAAATCGACGCCGCTCTGTTGCGCGTGGCCAGCAGTGGTTGGTATTTGCTGGGTCGAGAACTGGAAGAATTCGAGCGTGACTACGCGGCCTATTGCGGCACAAGCTATTGTGCCGGCGTCGCCACTGGTCTTGATGCACTGCATATTGGGCTTCTGGCTCTGGGCATCAAGGCAGGAGACGAGGTCATCGTTCCTTCCAACACCTATATTGCTACCTGGCTGGCAGTGAGTCAGTGCGGAGCCACCCCGGTACCGGTGGAACCCGTGGAGACCACCTTCAATCTTGATCCATCCAAAGTCGAAGCAGCGATTACGCCGCGTACGCGGGCCATTCTGCCTGTCCATCTCTATGGGCAGCCAGCCGACATGGATCGTCTGAATGAGATCGCCGAGCGGCATCAGCTGCGCGTACTGGATGACTGTGCTCAAGGCCATGCAGCGACCTACAAGGGCCGAGGTGTCGGTGACCTTGCCGAAGCATCGGCCTGGAGTTTTTACCCCGGCAAGAACCTTGGTGCTTTTGGCGACGGGGGCGCGCTGACCACGAATGATCCTAAAATCGACGAAGCGGTTCGCGTGCTGCGCAACTATGGTTCACGGGTCAAATACCAGAACGAAGTCAGAGGGATGAATTCGCGTCTTGACGAAATTCAGGCAGCCGTTCTGGCGACCAAATTGCGCTACCTTGACGAAGCGACTACACAACGGCGTCACGTTGCACAACGTTATCTGCACGGATTATCGGGTCTGCCATTGCGCTTGCCTTTCGTTCCTGAGTGGGCGGATCCCTCGTGGCACCTTTTTGTCATTCGCCACGATGACCGTGACGGGCTGCAGTCGCGGCTTGCGGCACGCGGTATCGCCACGCTGATTCACTATCCGATTCCTCCACACCTGCAAGCTGCGTACAAGGATTTCGGGTTTGTGCCAGGCGATTTCCCGATTGCCGAGGCGATTCACCGTGAGGTGCTAAGTTTGCCAATCTGGCCTGGATTGAGCGAGTCACAGATTGATTCCGTAATCAACGCAGTTCGTGCCTGCGCCTGAGGCGCAAATTACAATGGGATTGCGTAAAGCAGCCTCGCTCGGGGCGGTTCAGACTGTTGCCTCGATGTTGATCGGCTTCGCCAGCATCAAGATCACGTCGATCTACCTCGGCCCAACCGGCATTGGTATCCTCAGCCAGTTGCAGAATTTCATCGCCATTGCTCTCGGCATCGTGGTGAGCGGCATGAGTACCGGTGTCATCCGGCTGACGGCGGAGTATGGAGATGATGGAGCGAAACGACGCGCCCTCATCGCCACGCTGCTGCGTGTATTGCTCTTCGTCGGCCTGCCACTTGCCCTGATTATCTTCTTTGCGGCACCCTGGGTGGCGCAAAGTCTGCTGTACAACGCTGATCTGGCCAGTGCAGTGCGCATCTTTGGTGTCTGTTACCTGTTTGGCTTGTTGGGCGGTTTTCTCGTCGGGTTGGCCAATGGCGCGAAGGATTACCTCGCTGTTACGCTCATTAATATTGGAAATGCCACTGGCGGCCTGATTCTTTTCGCCTTGCTCTGTCCATCCTACGGGGTGCCGGGTGCCCTTGCCGCCGCTGGGCTGATGCCCGTGCTATCGGCAGTTCTCGGCCTGGTGATGTCGCGGGGGAAACGTTGGCTGCCCATCAGACCGTGGCAAGGTGAGTTTTCGAGAGAAGCCTTGGGTCGTGTTTCTGCCTTTATTCCAATGGCGGCGACTACGGCGGTGATGATGCCGCTGCTCCAGGTGCTGGTGCGCGATCTGCTGGCCGAACACACTGGCATGGCTTCTGTCGGTCTTGTGCAGGGGATCTGGCGCCTGTCCGATATATACCTCGGCATCATCACCAGCACTCTTTCAATGTATTACTTGCCGCGCTTCGCCGAAATCAAGGGAACTCGGGAACTGCGCCATGAGATTGCCCGCGCGCTGCTGATCGTCGTGCCGCTTGTTGTTGGTCTTAGCGGAGCGATCTACCTGCTGCGCGATTTGATTATCCAACTGCTGTTTACCCGGAAGTTCCTTCCGATGAGCGATCTTTTTGGCTGGATGATGCTGGGCAATGTCCTCAAGATGACTAGCTGGGTATTTGGTTACGTTCTTGTCGCGCGTGGATCGCCGTTTGTTGTTATGGGTGCCGAGCTCTTTTATGCCGTGTGCTTCTTGGTGCTGTCCCAATACCTGGTTCCGCTTTTTGGCGCTGAGGGACTTGTAGGAGCTTATGCGGCAGCTTACCTGGCCTATCTGTGCGTAGTAGTTGTTCTCAGCCATAGGGTTGTTACGCGTACATCTGACTGCGCGCCAGATTGAGGAACGCAATGCCCGATCGACATCCCGATAATGAGCAAGCCATGCAAAAACCTCTCGTTACCGTCATCATGGTCTGCTGGAATCACGAACGCTTTGTGCGCTCGTCCATTCTCTCGGTCATGCGCCAAACTTACCCAAACCAGCAAGTCATCGTGTTCGACAATGATTCCACGGATGGCAGCCGTGCAATTATTGAGGCTCTTGCGGAGGAATACTCATTCGAGTTTATTCGCCAAAAGAATGTTGGTTTGGTCAAAACGTTGAACTTGGGTCTTTCAATGGCCGAAGGACAGTACTTCTCATTGACGGCGACTGACGATCTCTGGCTGTTGGACAAAACTGAGCGTCAGGTCGCATTTATGGAAGCTCATCCTGATGTGCTATTGAGTTGTGGAAATACCGTGACGATTGACGAGGATGATCGACTTATCGGTCTCAATCCGGCCAATCGAAAAGCCATGAGCGTTTCTTTCAGGGAATTGATGGTTGGCGGCAGTTCCGTTGGTGGGCCAACGGTCATGTCACGTACGCAAGTACTGAGAGACCTTGGTGGATATGACGAGAGATTCAGTTATGAGGACTATCCATTGGCGTTGCGATTAACTTATGCAGGCCACACCATTGC
>JBBRDR010000212.1:0-4202 GCA_038203745.1 Burkholderiales bacterium
CTGCTTATGAGCTATCGTCCACCAGCAATGTACCTCACGCATTTCGGTCAGGTCAGGAATGTGACCGAGAAAGCTGTTGAATTACACCGCCTGGTCGATGCGCAAGTTGCCATAGCTCTGAGGGAGAAGGGCGCTGGCGCAGCGCGGCATCAAAGAATTAGAGAGGGGCTTTCCCAATTAATTCTGGATGAAATTCGTCAGTTCGGCTGCCAACTGCCGCCCACTAAAGTTCTTGAAGTGTTTGAGAACGATATCGAACTTAACGCTCAAGGGCTTGCTGTCTGGCTCGACAATAATTAGACGGACGCTTTAGTCGTTGACAGGTGGCGCAGTACTTCACTCGCCGCAAATAGACCGAAAGATGCAGTTACGCAGACTGACGAGCCGTATCCCGTACAATTAAGCCCTGCCAATGCCGGTGCCTCAGCGCAGGCGGCACCGGCTCCCGGGTAGCGCAGCGGTTCGCTCGAGAACACCGCGGGCACACCAAATTTCTTTTTTTGATCGCGAGTAAACCCGTACTCCTTGCGCAGTAGCGCACGTACTTTCGAAAGCAAGGGGTCCTGGATGGTGTGTGCCAGATCAGTTACTTCAATACGCGTCGGGTCAATCTGGCCGCCTGCTCCGCCGGCCGTGATAATGGGCGTGCCATGCGTGGCACACCAGGAAATTATGGCCGCCTTGGTTCGAGCCTGATCAATGGCGTCGACAACATAATCAAAATCTCTGTCGAGCATCTGCTCGACATTGTCTGTTGTTACAAAATCTTCGATTTCATCGACACGGCAGGTGGGATTGATGTCCAGAATACGTTCTGCCATGGCACTGGTTTTGGCTTTACCAAAGACATTGCCCAGCGCGTGGATCTGTCGATTAACGTTTGATTCGGCCACCATATCGAGGTCAATCAAAGTGATCCGTCCGATGGCAGATCGGGCCAGCGCTTCCGCCACCCATGATCCAACACCGCCGATACCGATAACGCAGATATGTGCAGCTTGAAAGGCTTTTAGCGCATCTGCGCCATAAAGCCTTTGAATACCGCCGAAGCGACGTGCCAGATCCGTCTGGTGATCATTTGTCACGCTCATCAAGCCTCAACCGTGCGTCGGATAACTTGATTGAAAGGTTCAATCCATGCCGGGGAGAATTGCTTATCGCAAGCATTGATTTCGGCAATGGCGCGCAATACCGAGCGGTTCCTGCCGCGATTGATGTGCTTCAGCATGACGGCTTCAAAGGCATCCACAATTCCTAATATTTTTGCCCCATCACAAATATTATTTTCGATGAGCCCCACGGGATACCCTTGGCCGTCAAACATTTCATGGTGCTGCGCAACCATCTCGGCGGCTTCATCCCAACCATCCATGCGCGAGAGAATCCCGGCAGCGTATTCCGGGTGAGTGCGCAAAATCTGCTTCTCATCCTCCGTCATGCGCTCAATTTTCAACCAGACAGATTCCGGTAAAAACATCATCCCGATATCGTGCATGTAAACAGCGGCCTCAAGCTGCATCGGATCGACGGCTTTGTCCATCACTTGATTTGTTTCCATGGCCAGGCGCAGGAGGCGCAAAGTACGGCCCTTAAAGAGAGGGGAACGCGCCTCGAGTTGATCGGCCAGTGTGCGGAAAAAACGAAGATCATCAGCGGCCTGTGATTTTGACTTACTGGAGATGGATGAAGCGCGGCCATGCATCAAGCTGGTAGATTCAGTGGCAGGCCGAAACCCGGTAACGGCTTCAATCAGCTCACAGGCGTTTTCATCCATTTCAGCGGCTTGAGCTAACGCGAGTTTTTCAAGCCCCTGAACAAGTGCTAGTAGGCGCAGGCTATCAAGAGACTTCCCCGATAACAGGCCTTCTGCAGCCAATTCCAGGCGGTCAATCGCCAGCAGAACCGCTTCTGCAATGATGTCACTGAAAGCGATTTCGTCGTTCCGGAAGCGCGCAAGCACTGTTTCGATCGGGTGCACAATAGCGACCGCCAGATCCACCTTGCACAGCGCTGCATCACCCTTGATGTTGTGTATCGAGCGGAAAAGGCTGCTGATGACGTCACGATTTTCTGGGGTGTTCTTAAGCCGTGCGATATCCCGTTCAATGCTTGGCGCATGATCGCTCAGCGCTTCAATAAATTCTTCCAGTGCCACTTTGTCCGCTATTACAGGGGCAATAATCGAGCGAATATCCATGTAGCCTTTCTCCGGTAAAACTGTTCCATTGAGTTTAGCTGAAAGACGTACCAAGGGTTAGTGTTAGCCCATGAATAACATGTTGACGCTTGTTGAACTGGCCGCAAAGGTCAGGCTGGTTTACACTCCCACATTTCGAATGCCTAGGAGAAAAGTATGACCATCATAACGACTGAATCCGGTCTGCAAATTGAGGAAGTCAAGCTTGGCGATGGGGAGACTGCATCGTCCGGCCAGTTTGTGAGCGTCCACTACACCGGATGGCTGACCAATGGCACCAAATTTGATTCAAGTAAGGATAGAGACGAACCCTTCGAGTTCCCCCTGGGCCAGCGCAATGTGATCGCTGGTTGGGATGAAGGCGTACAGGGCATGCAAGTGGGTGGCGTGCGCAAGCTTACCATCCCGCCACAGCTCGGATACGGCGCCCGTGGCGCTGGTGGCGTGATTCCACCGAATGCCACGCTGGTGTTTGAAGTTGAACTGCTCGACATTCTCGCCGATGCCTGAAACACCGCGCAAACCCTTGGGTTTGCCGCCCCGGCCTCAGGTGCGGAGTGATGATACTCCGCCCGGCACCGGCCGCAAGCCGATTCGCGGTGGAGCGGCTGACGCCAGACGCAGACCGTCCAACGAAGGAACGGTCGGTATTCCGCAGAAAGCTGTTCAAGCTGAGCCGCAACGCAAGCCTCAACAAAAGGCACGCGGCACGCCATCGCGTGCTCCTGTTATTCCCAAGCCGGGTGCTGCGACGCGGACTCCTGTTGCCTCTGGCACCAGCAAACCCGTGCAAAGCGGGGTGCGAATTTCCAAGTTGATGGCTGAACGCGGCCTGTGTTCAAGGCGTGAAGCGGATTCATACATCGAGCGGGGTTGGGTTTTTGTCGACGGCGAACGTGTTACGGAGCTGGGTACGCGTGCTGACCCCTCCGCTATCATCAAACTGGACAAAGGCGCGCGTGCCGCACAGCAAAGCCAGATGACTGTCCTATTGCACAAGCCCGTGGGCTACGTCTCAGGCCAGCCGGAGCCGGGTTTCATTCCGGCGGTTACCCTGGTGTTGCCGGAAAACCAGTATTGCACACCTGACACACCGGTTTTCCACGCCTCACACCTCAAGGGACTTGCACCGGCCGGGCGGCTGGATATTGATTCCACCGGACTGTTGGTGCTAACTCAGGATGGTCGTGTTGCACGCCAATTGATTGGTGAAAATTCAACCGTTGAGAAAGAATATCTGGTGCGCGTTGAAGGCCACCTTGATGCCAGAGGGCTGGCGCTGCTCAACCACGGCCTTAGCCTCGATGACAAAAAGTTAAAGCCGGCCAAGGTCGAGTGGCTCAATGAAGATCAGCTTCGCTTCCTATTGCACGAAGGGCGCAAACGGCAAATCCGTCGCATGTGTGAGTTGGTTGGCCTGAAGGCTGTCGGGCTAAAGCGCGTGCGCATTGGCAAGGTTAAACTGGGGGATTTGCCGGTCGGGCAGTGGCGGTTTCTGCGCGACGACGAGGTGTTTTAACCGAAAAATAGATAAGCACGGCGAAGCAGGCCCGCAGAAACCTTTGGATAGTCGTAACGAGTTTTATCTTCGGCGTGCGACAAGAATCGATTTAGAGGCTTTATAATTTACAAAAATACGGTGCATTTTTTTCTGCAGTGGAGGAACCCCCTGTGGAGATTAACGGAATAGGGTTGCCCTCCACCGTGCGCGAAAATTTATCCACGATCATCGCGCCGCCAACGATGGCATTTTGATACACGGCATCAGGTGTTTCATTCTCCAAGGATTGATGCGGACGCTCGCCGTTGTAGAAGGCGAAGTCGTCGGCCAAGCCGAGCATCAGCTCGCCTATTGAGGCGTAGCCCTTCAGGTAAACGCCAGATGAGCTATGGAGCCTATTGCCCATAGACCGAGCGAGACCGTCGGAATGGTTCCCTGCCAGATAATACCGAGTAGTAGCAGGCAGATCGAAATGGTCGGGAAAAAATTAACGCGCACCGGGTG
>JBBRDR010000213.1:0-4184 GCA_038203745.1 Burkholderiales bacterium
GGCGGTGCAGCGCAGCGCCAACGTGCTCTCGATCGGTCCGATGCTGCAAGGCTTGCGCAAGCCTGTCAACGATCTGTCGCGTGGTGCGCTGGTTGACGACATCGTGTTCACCATCGCCCTGACCGCGATTCAGGCACACCAAGCGCCACCGGAATCCTGAGCGACGAGTTCGTCATACGTGCCTCGCCCATCATTTTCGAACTACCGGTAAAGTGGCAAGCGCATATTGCTGCATTATGCGCTTGCCGTTTATTACTCCAGGCCCTCAATCACGGGTTGGTTCACCAACCCTACCGCAGCCCCACGCCGTGCGCGCTGGCCATAATGTTTTTCGTCCGAGAACACTGTTTTCGGTTTGTTGCGGAACACGCCCTTGATGTTCACCACCGGCCCTTTGGCGGCAATCAGGGCACGTAGTGTTTCTTTGCCCTTCAAGCCAATGATTTGCACGCCCTTGCCGCCTGTGAGCCGCTTCATCTGGTCAATCGGGAAAACGAGCAGGCGGCCGTCTTCGGACAATGCAGCGATGTGATCCATCCCCACCACACGATGCGGGGGCAGAATTGTGGCGCCGTCTTCCATGGTCAGGAAGGCCTTGCCGGCCTTCTGGCGCGAGAGCAGATCGCCATAGGTGCAGATGAAGCCGTAGCCGGAGGATTTCCCGACGAGCAATTCGTCTTCGGGTTTGCCAGTGAGCACGTGAGCGATCTTGCCTGTGCCGATTTCGATGAAGGACGGCAGCGGTGCCCCCATGCCGCGCCCGTCGGGCAGGCTGGCTATTGGGACGGTGAAGGCACGGCCTTCGGTAGAGATGATGATTAGCGAATTAACCGAGCGGCACTCAAACGAGGCACCGGGGCCGTCGCCATCCTTGTAGGCTACGCCGGAGAGGTCGAGTCCGTGACCTTGACGCACACGCGCCCAGCCTTTGTCGGAAACGATCAGCGTGACCGGCTCATCGGCTACAGCAGCGACTTCCGAACGTGAGGCCATAGTAGCGGCTTCAATGATCGTGCGCCGGTCATCACCATGCTTGGTGGCGTCGGCTTTGATTTCCTTCACCACCAGTTTGCGCAGGAGGGTTTCGCTGTCAAGCAGCTTGATCAGATCATCCTTTTCGCCGCGCAGTTTTTCCAGTTCCTGCTCGATTTTTATGCCTTCGAGCCTTGCCAGTTGGCGCAGGCGAATTTCGAGGATGTCTTCCGCCTGCCGGTCGGAGAGCAGGAAGCGGGCGATCAGCGCTGGCTTGGGTTCGTCCGACTCGCGAATCAGATGGATCACTTCGTCGATGTTGAGGAAGACGATGTGCCGGCCTTCGAGTATGTGGATACGGTCGTTGGCTTTGGTGAGGCGAAATTCGGTACGCCGACGCACCGTCGTCACGCGGAACTGGCACCACTCGCCAATCAGGTCGGCCAGTGTTTTCTGGCACGGACGGCCGTCAATGCCCACGGCCACGAGGTTAATCGGCGCCGTGCTTTCGAGGCTGGTGTGGGCGAGCAGGAGCGCCACGAATTCATGGCGATCAAGGCGCGAACTGGTTGGCTCAAAGACAAGGCGGATATCGGCATCCTTGCCCGATTCGTCGCGCGCACGTTCGAGCTGCGAAGCAAACAGCGCCTTCAACTGCGCGGCGGATTGCTCAATGGCTTTCTTGCCTGGCTTGGGCTGCGGGTTCATCAGTGCGCCGATTTCGGTGAGCACCTTGGCGCTGGACACACCGGGTGGCAATTCCTTGATGACCAATTGCCATGCGCCGCGCGCCATTTCCTCGAACTCGAAGCGGGCGCGCACGCGCAGGCTGCCGCGTCCGCTACTGTAGGCACTGGCGATTTCGGCGGGGGTCGAGATGATCTGGCCGCCGCCAGGGTAATCCGGCCCCGGCATGTGTTGCATCAGCTCGGCTACGCCGGCCGCCGGGTTCTGTAACTTGAAGATCGCTGCGGCGGCGACTTCGCGCAGGTTGTGCGAAGGCATTTCAGTGGCCATGCCAACGGCGATGCCCGAAGCGCCGTTAAGCAGTGCAAAGGGCAGGCGGGCGGGCAGGAAAGCCGGTTCGTCGAAGGAACCGTCGTAATTGGGCTGGTAGTCGACCGTGCCTTCACCGAGTTCGCCGAGCAGCAGTTCGGCAATCGGCGCCAGACGAGCTTCTGTGTAGCGCATCGCGGCAGCGTTGTCGCCGTCACGCGAGCCGAAGTTGCCTTGGCCATCGACCAGCGGATAGCGCAGCGAGAAGGGCTGCGCCACGCGCACCATGGCATCGTAGGCCGAGGTATCGCCGTGCGGATGGTATTTACCGATCACATCACCGACCACGCGTGCCGACTTGACCGGCTTGGCGCCGGCCATCAGGCCGAGCTCGCGCATGGCGAACAGCACGCGTCGCTGCACCGGCTTTTGGCCGTCTTTCACATCCGGCAGGGCGCGACCCTTGACGACGGCGATCGCGTATTCGAGGTAGTCCTTGGCGGCCGAATCGTGCAGCAGAATGCTCTCGCCATCGTCTTCAGGTAAAACCGGCACGGAGGCCGGCGGTGCGGGTGGTGCGGGTGGTGGCGCTTCAGCTAGCGGCAGGTCGTCGAACAGGTCAGGTGTATTGGGCATGTCAATCTCGAAAACACATATTAACCACGGAGGGCACAGAGGGCACGGAGAAAGGCGAGGAGAAGATATTCTTTTCTCCGTGATCTCGGTGCTCTCTGTGGTTTAACCGTTCTTGCATCAAATTTCCGAGCCAATCAGCGCGCCGTTGGCTTCCATCCAGGCACGGCGTCCGGCGGACTCGTTCTTGGCCATCAACATGTTCATCACCGGGTTGGCCTCGTCGAAGCCGGGTTGGCGAATGCGCATCAGGCGTCGCGTATCGGGCGACATGGTCGTTTCCCAAAGCTGCTCCGGGTTCATTTCACCGAGGCCTTTGAAGCGTGAGAGAGCGACGGATTCGGGCTTGATGCCTTCCATGCGCAGCCGGTCGATGATGGTTTCACGTTCTGCGTTGTCGAGCGCGTAAAGTTTGCGCGCCGGGCGGTTCTTGCCGTGCCCCGGCACGTCCAGGCGGTAGAGCGGTGGCTGGGCAAAGTACAAGTGGCCGTGTTCGACAAGTTTCGGAAAGTGGCGGTAGAACAGCGTACACAGCAGCACACGAATGTGGCTGCCGTCCACATCGGCATCGGTCATGATGACCACTTTGCCGTAACGCAGGTTGTCGATTACGGTATCCGGCGCGTTCGGCAGGTGCGGGTCAATGCCGAGTGCTACGGCGATATCGTGCACCTCGCGGTTGGCGAATAAGCTCCCCGCCTCGACTTCCCACGTATTGAGCACCTTGCCGCGCAAAGGAAGAATCGCCTGTAATTCCTTGTCACGCCCCGACTTGGCGGAACCGCCCGCCGAATCGCCTTCGACCAGAAAAATTTCATTGCGCCGGATGTCCTCGCTCTGGCAATCCGAGAGCTTGCCCGGCAGGATGGCAACGCCCGACTGCTTGCGTTTCTCGACCTTCTGCCCGGCGCGCGAACGTGCTTGCGCAGCGCGAATGGCCAGTTCCGTAATTTTCCTGGCGTATTCCGGATGCTCGTTGAGCCAGAGTTCAAGGGGGTCGCGCACCATGCGCGAAACCAGCGCCACGGCATCACGTGAGTTTAGCCGCTCCTTGGTTTGACCCTGGAAAGACGGGTCAAGCACACGGGCGGCAAGCACGTAGCTGGCGCGCGAGAAAACATCTTCGGCGGCCAGCTTGACGCCCTTGGGGAGCAGTGCGCGGTGTTCAGCAAAACTCTTGACGGCATCAAAAGCGGCCTGCCGCAAACCGGTTTCGTGCGTGCCGCCGGCTGGCGTGGGGATCAGGTTGACGTAGGATTCGCGCGCCAGATTGCCGTCGGTGCTCCAGCAAATGGCCCAGGCGGCGCCCGAGCCGACGGGGAAGTTCTCGTCGCCGGCCGCAGCATATTTTTCGGCGGTGAACAGCGGTGCCGTCAGTTCGCCGTCGACCTGTTCGGCAAGGTACTGCTGCATGCCATTGGCAAAGCACCAGTTTCGCGTCTCGCCGCCTTCAATTGACAACGATATCTCAAGGCCGGGCAGAAGAACGGCCTTGCTGCGCAACAGACGCTCAAGTTCGGCGGCTGGAATGTTTGGCGTATCAAAAAACTGGGCGTCCGGCCAGGTGCGGACGCGGGTGCCGC
>JBBRDR010000214.1:0-4170 GCA_038203745.1 Burkholderiales bacterium
TGGTCAGGGCGGCAGTTGTCTTGGCCATTTGCATCAGGGAGAACAGACCTTCCTGCATGCGCGCGCCGCCTGAAGCCGCAATACAGATGAAGGGCAAACCTTGCTCGACCGCCGCCTGTACGCCGAGCACAAAGCGCTCGCCAAGCACCGAACCCATCGAGCCACCCATAAAGTCGAACTCAAAGGCCGCCACAACAACGGGCAGGGTTTTCATTACGCCCTGCATGACCACCATCGAGTCGGTCTCGCCGGTACTTTCGGCCGCGGCTTTCAGGCGATCAGGATAACGCTTGCTGTCTTTGAATTTGAGCGTATCCACCGGCAGCACCTCGGAGCCAATTTCAAAACGACCTTCGGCATCGAGCAACAGTTCGATCCGTGCACGAGCGTCAACCCGATTATGGAAGTTGCACTTGGGGCAGACGTTGCAATTTTTTTGCAGATCGGTGGCATAGAGCACCGCTTCGCATGAAGGGCACTTGCTCCACAGACCTTCGGGCAGTGTGGATTTGCGCGCAATGCCGGTTTCGTTGCGCTGAATCTTCGGTGGCAGGAGTTTATTTAACCAGCTCATGATATTCCTCGGGCAGTGATGTTATTTTTTGACAGCAGCGTCAATACCGCGACGCAAGCCGGAAACCAGAGCATGTACACGGGCGCACACATTGTCGTCGGTCGATTGTTCAATTTCTTCGATGATCCGGCTACCCACAACGACCGCATCGGAAATTGCCGCCACTGCACCGGCGGTAGTCGCATCACGAATGCCAAAACCAACGCCAACCGGCACGCCGGTTGCCGCGCGAATTTCGGGAATGCGTGCAGCGACTGCGTCGACGTCAAGCGTGGTCGAGCCGGTCACGCCCTTGAGTGATACGTAATAGACGTAGCCACTGGCCAGCGCTGCGACTTGCGAAATACGTTCCGTCGTCGACGTAGGTGCCAGAAGAAATATCGGATCAAGCGCGTTGGCATGCATCGCTTGCGCAAACACCACAGCTTCCTCCGGCGGGTAATCAACAACCAACACGCCATCAACACCCGCATCAAAAGCAGCGGCAGCAAACACGTCGACACCCATGGCTTCGATCGGATTGGCATAGCCCATCAGGACAACCGGTGTTTCGTTGTTATCGGCGCGAAAGTTGGCAACCATGCCCAACACCTTGCGCAAACTGACGCCCTTGAGCAAAGCGCGTTCCGAAGCCCGCTGAATGGTCGGTCCGTCGGCCATTGGGTCAGAAAAGGGCACACCCAGTTCAATGATGTCCGCTCCGGCCTCAACCAATGTGTGCATCAAACTAACGGTCAATACAGGATCAGGATCACCCGCAGTAATAAACGGGATCAACGCTTTGCGCCCTTGTGACTGCAGGCGCTCGAAGGTGGCTTGTATTTTAGACATCAGAATATGATCCCCGATTTTTCGGCGACGGTGTGCATATCCTTGTCACCCCGACCGGAAAGATTGACCAGCAGAATCTTGTCTTTCGGCAAGGTCGGCGCAAGTTTGATAGCGTAGGCAATGGCGTGACTCGATTCGAGTGCCGGAATGATGCCTTCCAGCCGGCACAGCTTGTGAAAAGCTTCGAGCGCTTCGGCATCCGTTATGGTGACGTATTCCGCACGGCCGGAATCCTTGAGCCAGGCGTGTTCCGGGCCGACGCCGGGGTAATCGAGGCCGGCCGAGATCGAGTGTGTTTCAATAATCTGGCCGTTTTCATCCTGCAGCAGATAGGTACGGTTGCCGTGCAACACACCGGGATGCCCGGCGGTCAACGAGGCCGCATGACGGCCGGTTTCCACACCGTCACCGGCCGCTTCGACACCAATCAGGCGTACTCCCTCAACCGGGATGTAGGGGTGAAAAATGCCCATGGCGTTTGAACCACCACCTACGCAGGCAATCACGGCATCCGGCTGACGCGCGCACTGTTCCTGCATTTGCCCGATGGACTCCGTACCGATCACTGATTGGAAATCACGCACCATCATTGGATAGGGATGCGGGCCGGCCACCGTGCCGATAATGTAGAAGGTGTTGGAGATGTTGGTCACCCAGTCGCGCATGGCTTCGTTGAGCGCATCCTTGAGCGTTTTGGAACCGCTCTCGACAGGCACCACGGTAGCACCGAGCAATTTCATGCGGTAGACGTTGGCCGCCTGCCGCCGAATGTCTTCGGAGCCCATATAAACGACACACTCCATGCCGTAACGTGCGGCCACCGTCGCCGTCGCCACACCGTGCTGGCCGGCGCCAGTTTCGGCAATGACGCGTTTCTTGCCCATACGGCGGGCCAACATGGCCTGGCCGATACAGTTGTTGATCTTGTGCGCGCCGGTGTGATTGAGATCCTCGCGCTTCAGGTAGATCTGAGCGCCACCGAGCAGCTCAGACCAGCGCTTGGCATGGTAAAGCGGGCTCGGCCGCCCCACGTAGTGCTTGAGGTCATACTCGAATTCAGCCTGGAACAATGGATCACGCTGAGCATCGGCATAAGCCTGCTTCAGTTCTTCGAGCGCAGGGATGAGTGTTTCGGCAACAAATATTCCGCCATACGGGCCAAAGTGGCCCAGGGCGTCAGGCAGGTCGTAACGGGGGGCAATCATGATTTCTCCTTGAGGCAGAGGCAATGGAAAACAAACAGACGAACAGGAAGCGTCGTCTGCCTCAGGCATGGTTGGCGAAAAAACGTCGCCAGCAGGTACGGGTAAGGCCACCACAACTCTTGCGCATTTGTCTTCCTGCTCCGTGATTGATCAACCCGCTCTCGCGGTTCAATCTGTCGCTACCAATCCCGCCGCACGCACCGCGGCGACAAAGGCATTAATTTTTTCAGCATCCTTGATCCCCTTGGCCGCCTCAACACCGGACGACACATCGACGGCCACCGGATGCAGGCAAGCAATGGCTTCGCCAACATTCGTCGCATCCAGACCGCCGGACAGCACCAGCGGCTTGTCCAGCAACTCCGGAACTAACGACCAGTCAAACACCTTGCCGCCACCGCCATAGCCATCGACAAAGGCATCCAGCAGGATCGCCTGAGCCGAAGGAAAATCAGATGCGTATTGTACCAAATCCATCCCCGGCCTGACGCGCGCCGCTTTCAGGTAGGGTCGGTCAAACTGGCAACAGTAGGATTCATCTTCGTCACCGTGAAACTGCAGGAGATGAATGGGAACCGCTGCCAGTGTTGCCCGCACGTTTACCGGGTCGGCATTGACGAACAGGCCGACAATCGTAACGAAGGGTGGCACCAACCGCGCCAGCGCCGCCGCTTGCGCCAGATCGACGTAGCGCGGGCTGGGCGGATAGAAAACCAGACCGATCGCATCCGCCCCGGCATTGATGGCGCTGAGCACGTCTTCGGGCCGGGTCAAGCCGCAAATTTTGATGCGTGGTTTCATTACTGCACAACTCCTGTTCTAAACGCCGACCAAGTGTTCATCATTATTGACCGGCAAAACCCAGTGCGGTTCATACTGCACGCCAACCAGATACAAACCGGCGGCCGCAAAGGTCGGTGCCGCCAGCCGGCGATCTCCTGCCACCAGCAACTCGGCGATCCACTGCGGCGGCTGCTTGCCCTGCCCGACATACACCAGAGAGCCGACCAGATTACGTACCATGTGGTGCAAAAACGCCCCGGCCTCAAAATCAAAAATCAACATATCGCCCTGGCGCCGCACGTCGGCACGACGCATCAATTTGACCGGCGACTTGGCCTGACAATCGGCCGCACGAAACGCTGAGAAATCGTGTTCACCGAGCAAAAGCGCGGCCGCCTGCTGCATCAATTCGACATCCAGCGGATGATGATACCAGCCAGCGCGGCCATTCCACAGCCCAAGGCGCTGCGGGCGATTGATCAGAAGATAGCGGTAGCAACGCCCGCAAGCGGAAAAACGGGCGTGGAAATCATCCACCACCGGCTGCGCCCAACGCACTGCGACCGAATCGGGCAGAAAGCTGTTCACACCACGCACCCAAGCCGTCAATGGCCGCTCAACCGGTGCGTCAAAGTGCACCACTTGCCCGGTGGCATGCACCCCGGCATCGGTTCGCCCGGCGCAAACAACATCCACTGGCACACCGGCAATCTGACCTAGCGCCGTCTGCAAAACGTCCTGGACCGTACCCCCGCCAGGTTGGATTTGCCAGCCATG
>JBBRDR010000215.1:0-4155 GCA_038203745.1 Burkholderiales bacterium
TGAAACAGCCAAGGCGTATCTGGCGACCGGAAATTTTTTCTGGAATGCAGGGATGTTTTGTTGTACAGCGGGCACCGTGCTGAACCAGATGGCCGAACACGCACCGGATGTTTTCCAGGCAGCCCAATCCTGTTGGGACAGCATGCGTCAAAGCATCAAGCCAGGCGATGCAATGATTGAAATTCCAGCCGAAAGCTTTGAACAAATTCCGGATATTTCCATCGACTATGCTTTACTGGAGCGCTCCACCCAAATCGCCATGGTTTCAGCCGATATGGGGTGGAGCGATATCGGGTCATGGAGAGCCGTCAGCCAGCTTATGGATGCGGATGCCGATGACAATCGGAGCACAGGTGAGGCGGTTTTTGTCGACAGCCGGAACATTTTCGCGCACAGTGAAGAACGCCTGGTGACAACGGTTGGGGTTGATAATCTGATCATTATCGATACCGACGATGCGCTGCTGATTGTCCATCCTGACAAGGTGCAGGATGTGAAGAAAGTTGTCGCCTGTCTCAAAAAACAGAATCACGATGCCTATAAATTGCATCGGACGGTTTTCCGCCCATGGGGCACCTACACGGTGCTGGAAGAAGGATCGCGCTTCAAGATCAAACGCATTGAAGTCAAGCCGGGCGCCAGCCTGAGCCTGCAGATGCACCATCACCGCAGTGAACATTGGATCGTGGTCAGCGGAATGGCCAAGGTGGTCAATGGCGACCAGGAGCTGTTCGTCGGAACCAACGAGTCGACCTATATTCCTGCTGGCCACCAACACCGGTTGGAAAACCCAGGGGTTCTCGGCTTGGTCATGATCGAAGTGCAAAGTGGCGAATACCTCGGTGAAGACGATATTGTTCGTTTCCAGGACATCTACGGACGCTGCCAATGACACTGACCTGTTTTAAGGCCTATGATATCCGGGGAAAGCTAGGGGCCGAACTCAACGAGGACATTGCCCGCCGTATCGGCAGGGCATTCGGCGAACACCTCAAGCCGCGGCGGGTTGTTGTCGGTGGTGATGTCCGCCTCACCAGCCCCTCACTTAAGCAGGCTGTTGCTGAGGGCCTGATGGATGCCGGGGTGGATATTATCGATATTGGCCTTGTCGGCACCGAAGAGGTCTATTTTGCTGCTTTTCATCTCGATGTCGACGGGGGTATTGAGGTTACCGCCAGTCACAACCCCATGGACTACAACGGGATGAAGCTCGTTCGTGGTGGCGCGCAGCCAATCAGCGGCGACACCGGCCTCAAGGACATCCAACGCTTGGCGGAAGAGAACGCCTTCCCGCCTTCGGCAAAGCGAGGGACCCTGCACCAACAATCGATTCTCCATTCGTATATCGAGCACTTGTTAGGCTATATCGATCCGGCACAGATCCGTCCTTTAAAGCTTGTGGTCAATGCTGGCAACGGGGCGGCCGGCCACGTCGTGGATGCCATTGAAGCGCGTTTCCGGGAAATGGGCGTACCCGTCGAATTTATCAAGATCCATCATGACCCGGACGGCAGTTTCCCCAACGGCATACCGAATCCCCTTCTCCCGGAAAATCGCGCTGCTACTACCGACGCCGTCATCGCCCACGGGGCGGACCTGGGGATTGCCTGGGACGGTGACTTCGACCGCTGTTTCTTTTTTGATGAACAAGGAAAGTTTATCGAAGGCTATTACATCGTGGGACTGCTGGCAAAAGCCTTCCTCGATCATAAACCGGGCGAGAAGATCATCCACGACCCCCGCCTGACCTGGAACACCATTGATATTGTCACACAAGTCGGCGGCAAACCGATTCAAAGCAAAACCGGGCATGCCTTCATTAAAGAGCGTATGCGGTTGGATAATGCCATCTACGGCGGCGAGATGAGCGCCCACCACTATTTCCGTGATTTTGCCTACTGCGACAGCGGCATGATTCCCTGGCTGCGGCTTGCCGAACTGATGAGCACCTCCGGCAAGCCGCTTTCCAGCCTGGTAGGTGATCGAGAAGCAGCCTATCCCTGTAGCGGGGAGATCAATTATCAGGTTACCGATGCCAAAACGGCTATGGCCAAGGTGGAAAAGCATTTTGCCACACTGCAGCCAATTGTTGATCGTACTGACGGTATCAGTCTCGATTTCGGCCAGTGGCGCCTCAACTTGCGTGCCTCCAACACTGAGCCACTCTTGCGCCTCAATGTCGAATCGCGGGGTGATGCGAAATTAGTTGCAACTCACGTGCGTGAAATTGAAAATGTCATCGGAGCGACCATCTGATGTTCGCCATTCTCCGAGCCCTATGGGAGTATCGCGGCTTCATCCTCGGCAGCGTCAAGCGGGAATTTCAATCCAAATACCGCAATTCTCTGTTTGGTGCGGCATGGACCGTACTCAACCCACTGGCTATGATCATCGTCTACACAGTGATCTTTGCTCAAGTCATGAAAGCCAAATTGCCCGGCGTCGATAATACTTTTGCTTACAGCATCTACCTTTGCGCCGGCGTACTCACCTGGGGGCTGTTCGCTGAAATTGTTAACCGAGCCCTGAACACCTTTCTTGAAAATGCTAACTTACTCAAGAAGCTGAATTTTCCCCGACTCTGCCTGCCGGTGGTGGTCGTTGCCAATGCCGGGGTCAACTTCGCCATCATTTTCGGACTGTTTACTGCCTTCCTGCTCATCTCCGGTAACTTCCCCGGTTTACCCTTCCTGGCGGTCTTCCCGTTGCTTGCCATCCTCGTTCTCTTCGCCATAGGCCTCGGCATCACCCTCGGCGTCCTCAACGTATTTTTCCGAGATGTCGGCCAATTATTTGGTATCTGTCTTTCCTTCTGGTTCTGGATCACCCCCATCGTTTACCCGGCCAGTATCCTTTCCGAACGTCTGCGCAGCATTCTCGCCTGGAATCCCATGGCCCCATTGGTTGGCGCTTTTCAGGATGTTCTCGTCATCGGCAAGTGGCCCCAATGGGAAACCCTCTGGCTCGTCACGCTGCTCGGCACCCTGCTCAGCATCACCGGCCTCAGCCTCTTTCGTCGTCATGCCGGCGAAATGGTGGACGAATTGTGATGGGTGCCATTTCCGTAATCAACCTGGGTAAAGCCTACAAACAATATCCCACTCGCTGGTCGCGGCTGGCTGAGTGGGTATTACCTGTCCGCACCCAGCGGCATACTCTTAACTGGGTGCTGCAGGACGTTTCCTTCACCGTCAATCCCGGTCAAGCGCTGGGTATTATCGGTATCAACGGCGCTGGTAAAAGTACCCTGCTCAAGATGATCACCGGCACTACCCAGCCCACCACTGGCCACGTTCGCATGACCGGTCGTGTTGCCGCTCTGCTTGAATTGGGCATGGGTTTTCATCCAGAATTTACCGGCCGGCAAAACGCCGTAATGGCAGGGCAACTGCTCGGCTACAGCGTTGAAGAAATAGCACGGCTCATGCCCGAGATCGAAGCTTTTGCCGAAATTGGCGATTACATCGACCAGCCCGTGCGCGTCTACTCCAGCGGCATGCAAGTGCGGCTGGCCTTCAGCGCGGCCACCGCCATTCGGCCCGATGTGCTCATCATTGACGAAGCGCTCTCCGTTGGTGATGCCTACTTCCAGCACAAGAGCTTTGACCGCATCCGTGAATTCCGCAAGCAGGGAACCACGCTACTCATCGTCAGCCACGATAAGGCCGCCATTCAATCCATCTGCGACCGCGCTATTCTCCTCAATGCTGGAAAACTCGCTTTGGAAGGCGAACCAGAAGCCGTCATGGATTACTACAACGCCTTACTGGCTGATCACCAGAACCAGAGCGTGAAGCAGGAGGTCACCAAGAATGGTAAGGTGCAAACTGTTTCAGGTACCGGCGTGGCTGTCGTCACAGAGATTGCGCTGCTCAATGAGCAAGGGGATCCGATAGAATTGGTTGACGTCGGTCAGCCAGTTACGTTGAGAGTTGCGGTTGAGACCAAGGCGTTCATTGAAAAGCTGATTTTTGGATACGGTATCAAGGATCGCCTTGGGCAAGTAATTTATGGAACAAACACTGAACTGAAAAAACAGCCGCTCACTGATGTGCCGGGGGGCAGTAAGGTCATATATGACGTTGCCTTTCGGGCGAACCTCGGTCCTGGTACCTACTCAATTCAAACCGCCTTGGTGAGCAACGACTCGCATCT
>JBBRDR010000216.1:0-4135 GCA_038203745.1 Burkholderiales bacterium
GAAACAGCAAGAGAACATGGAAGCCGCCAAGCTCGTTGGGGCGGTGCTCAGCAATGTGGTGGGGGATGTGGCCAAGGCCCAGGGCTGGAAAGACGGCTCACCCGAGAAGATCGCCCTGCATGGCCTGGTCGGTTTGATCGAGGCGAAGATCGGTGGCGGCAACGCGGCAGTGGGCGTACTCGGGGCGATCAGCCAGGAAGTCATGGCCCCGGTACTCTCGGACTATCTGAAGCAGAACGGCTTTGACTACAACGAACAAGGACTGAGCAAGGACGAAGCAAGCAAACGCAAGACCGAGTTCGACAGCCTGATGCAACTCGGTTCCACCCTGGTCGGGACGGCGGTCGGGACGCTGGCGACGGGCGATGTCAAGGGCGCGGCGACCAGCGCTAATGCGGCGTTTGTGGGGGTGACGAATAACTTCCTCAAGCACAGCGAAATCAAGAAAGGCAATGAGGCGATGGCGGAATGCGCCAGCCGCGGCGGCAACGTTACCGAGTGTCAGAAGAAAGTCGTTGACGCTTTACAAAGTCTGGACAAGGCGCGGGAAAAAGAGCGCTTTGAGGCGGAAAGAATCGCTGAACTTGCCGAATACCAGATCAACTGGGGCTGCAAAGGGGATTCGACATGTATTTCCGAATACTCAGCGGCGCAACAAAAGGCTGAAAACCTGATCAACTATGTTAAACAACTCGACAAGAACGGTGAGATCACCTTTGACAGTTACCATCCGAGCGCCAAGATTGACGCCTTGCTCTGGGTCGATGGCGCGAAAAACAGCGCCTCTGACAGCTACGCAAAGCTGTCGACGTATCTGGCAGAGAGAGGGGTTGGTGGCACACTGACCGATGTTGGGAAAGGCATCGCCAGCCTCCCGTCGTCGACAGTCCAGTCATTACAGGACTTCATTACGGCACCCATTCCGGCGCACCAGCTTCAGGAAAAGCTCGACAACCTGACGTTGCTTACGGCGCAGGACGCGGGCGCACGGTCATTCGACACTGCTTCTGGCATGGCACTGGGCTACGTTGGCGGAAAAGTCGTCGGATGGACGGCAGCGAAAGGCTGGCAGGCATTGTCCGGCACTGCTGCGGAAATGGCCGAGGCTTATCTCAAGAAGCAGGGACTTATACTGGAGGTGGTGCCTGACGGGCCTAAGGTTTCGGGGCTGGGGACCGCCGGGGCAAATAGGGTAGAGAGCTTTGCTGCCAACGAAATCCGGTTCTCGCAGAAATCTGTTTCTTTCGGCAAAGTGGATCGTGGTACGGGACAAGCGTACACATACGATGATCTTGTTACGAATATGCGAACGAATGGTTGGAAGGGTGATCCTGTTGATGTGGTTCGTATGCCGGATGGCCGCTTGACCAGTATTGATAACACCCGCATTAGTGCTGCGCGAGAAGCAGGTATTGATGTGCAAGCCAATGTTCGAGCCTTTGACTCGCCGCTAACAGCCGGTGAAATTGGACGATTTACTAAAGGCACCCAAATTCCGTCTACTTGGGGTGATGCCGTTACGATTCGCATTAATAGCCAGAGTGGTGGATTCGGTGTTAAGTATCCCTACGGAGCTGATCCATTACCACGTGTGACCGGAAAGCCAAAATAATGAGCATTGAAAAATACCTGTTCGAAGACTACAGCCTACCGAATGATTTTACGTTTTCGCAGTCCTATCTGGATTTAGTGGCGAAGGAGTTGCCGGATATCGCACCTTGGTGGTGGCTCGCGCCTAATAAAGATTCATCTATTTACTGGGCAGATACGCTGCGCACGCAGTTCCCTTTGCGCACGCTTATACCATTTGCAAAGCATGGTGGTTCTGATGATGTCGCTTGCTTCGATGGTGCTGATACATCGGGAAATCCAAAGGTACTCTACATCCATTCGTTCTGTTCACCTGGTTGGGAACATCGTGGCGAAGCAAGCAGCTTTGAGGAATGGTTGCGGAAAACCGAAACTGAAGCAGCCGAGTTCAAGGCTGAAGAAGACGAGGATAACTGATAGGGGCAACTCTATTCGCTGATAAATGTGACCGGCACGTTTGGCGTAAGCCAAACGCCATTCTCAGCCTGAAAGAACTTGAAGCCTTGTTCATGCATGAGCAAGGCTTTAATTTTTAGAGCGACAGGTTTGCCGTGCCGCTGACCAACAGCATGCGCGGTCTGCTCATCTTGCGACAGATGTACATACTGGCGTGAGCCAGGCAGTAATCCTTCCTTGCGGATGGATTCCATAAAACGTATTGCCGTACCGTGATAAAGAAATTCAGGCGGCACCTTCTCGACATAGTTAATGTCCACGCTCTCGGTGGAATGTCCCTGTACGGCGCGAATGCGCAGCCCGTCTTCGGAAATCGCAAACCGTTTCTTGTCGCTGGTCGTCACCACAGACTGAATCAAATCACGGTCAAGCTGTTTGCCGTCATTGGCAGCGGCGGCGATCAACGCCGAAATATCAGTCCATCCCTCAAGGTCAAGCGTGATGCCAATCGCATCGGGTTGATGCCGTAGCACGTAGCTTAAAAACTTGCTGATTTCAGAGAGTTGTTTGCTCATATCTTGTTTTAAAAAAAGAAAATCCTCCCCGACCCTGGCTTATCGCGTGGGGTTCTGGGTGCTGCCTATTTTTTAGCTGCAACGAGGTGGCAGCGAGAAAGCTACTTAATCCGAGAAGACCAGCGCTCGGCCTCGTATTTGATAATCATCCCTTCGAGCAATTGCCGGATCACGGCTTGCTGTGGTTCCGGCATGTTGGTAATGGCCTGAAACTGCAAAGCCAGGTTGGCATCAGGCGCCAGCTCACTCTCCTCAAAAATCAGCGAATCCGTTGTGACGCGCAAGACTTGGGCGATCTTTTTAATCGCCTCCAGCGAGGGCAACGAAGCCCCTGCTTCATAGCGTTTTACCTGCGTGACATGCAAACCGACGGCATCGGCCAGCGCTTGCTGTGTCAAGCCTTTTTGTTTGCGAACGGAAGCGAGGCGAGCGGCGACACTCATGATGTTAAACCAGGTTAAAGAGATCGCCATGATCATATCCTCCAAAAAAATCATCATTTGACTATGGTAGCATAAGAGATATTAAAATATAATATGAAAGATACTTGACAGGTTTTTTACCGGAGACCGATTTATGCCCCGCATTCCCCACAGTGAGCTTGAGCGTTTAAAAAAAGAAGTCAGCCTGTTGCGCCTGATCGAGAGCCAAGGGCACAAGCTTGCCAAGCGCGGCAAGGACTGGTTCATGCGTTGCGTGTTCCACGAAGACGCAACCGCCAGCCTGTCTGTTACGGAAAGCAAGAACCTGTACCACTGCTTCGGCTGCAACGCGGGCGGCAACGTGATCGATTGGGTCATGAAAACGCAAGGCGTCTCGTTGCCGCACGCGGTGCAGTTGCTCAAGAACGGCGCGCAGTTGGAAGGCGAACGGGTCGGTGTTGCGCGCAGCGTCCAGCGGCACCTTCCTTCCTTAGCCGCCGACACTGCCGACGATCAGGCGCTGCTGGTGCGAGTGACGGACTACTACCACGCCGCATTAAAGCAATCGCCGGAAGCGCTGGCCTATCTGCAAGGGCGCGGCCTGACCAATGGCGAACTGGTGGACAGGTTCAAGCTTGGCTATGCTGACCGCACACTGACCTACCGGCTGCCGCCGGGGCAGAACGTGGCGGGCAAGGAAATCCGCGCCCGCCTGCAAACGCTCGGCGTCTACCGCAGCAGCGGCCACGAACATTTAAACGGCTGCATTGTGGTGCCGGTCATCGGCATCGAAGAATCGGCCATGCCGGAGCAGTGCGGCCAGGTCATGCAACTGTACGGGCGGCGCATCGCGCCCAATAACAAAGTGGCCGGCGACCAGGCGCGGCATATGTATTTGCCGCGTCCCTTGCGCGGCGTATGGAACGAAGCGGCGCTGGTGGCCGACCGCGAAATCATCCTGTGCGAATCCTTGATTGACGCCATGACGTTCTGGTGTGCCGGACATCGCAACGTGATTGCCGCCTATGGCGTGAATGGCTTCACCGCTGACCACTGGCAAGCATTGAGGCGGCACGGCACAAAGCGCGTGCTGATTGCTTACGACCGCGACGACGCGGGTAATGCTGCTGCCGATAAGTTGGCCGTTGAATT
>JBBRDR010000217.1:0-4134 GCA_038203745.1 Burkholderiales bacterium
TCCATGATGCCGAACACGAGCGTCAGCCCGGCAGCCAGCAAAAATAACATGAGGCCGAATTGGAGGCCGTTGAGGGCTTGTTCGAGGATGAGTTGAGTCATTTCAGGTGCGAAACACGCAAGACGCGGAAAGCGGCGCGAATACAAGGCGGCAAGGCAAGCGGCGACGATGACAGCATATCAAGTGCGGCAAGAAGCCGCGAGCCAAAACCAACACAGTATTCGTGAGCGACTTCCTTTACTTCATCTTGCAGGAGGCGACATAGGCATCCGCATGATTTGTAAAGATCGTCCCCATCGTTATATTCGTAACGCGCCCTTGAGCATCCTTGCCGATCACGCGCAGATAGTAGTTTTGCACCGGGTAGTGGTTGCTATTGAATTTGAACTCGCCACGCACCGACTTGAAGTGTTTCGATTCCAGCGCTTTTTTCAGCGCTTCCTTATCATCAAGCTTGCCCTTTACGTCGCGCACAGCCGCATCCATCAGGAGCGCGGCATCATAACCTTGAGAGGCGTAAAGCGACGGCAGGCGCCCAAACTCCTTCTGAAAATCAGCCACAAACTTGCGGTTCTCGGCGTTCTCCATGTCATGCGCCCAGTGCGATGAATTAAACATGCCCAGCATTGGCGCGCCAACGGCCTTAATCACGTCCTCGTCTGCCGAAAAACCTGGGGCAAAGAGTTGCGAATCGGCCGAAAGCCCGGCCGCAACAAATTGTTTAACAAAGTTGATGCCCATGCCGCCGGGCAGGAAGAAGAAAACGGCATCCGGCTTCAGCGAACGTATCTGTGCAAGCTCGGCCGCGTAATCAAGCTGCCCGAGCTTGGTGTAGAGCTCTTCAACCACTTTACCTTTGTAGTAGCGCTTGAAGCCGACCATCGCATCCTTGCCACCGGGATAGTTGGGAGCAACCAACACGACGTTCTTGAAACCCTTGTCCTGCACGATTTTTCCAACAGCTTCATGCAGGTTGTCGTTTTGCCAGGCGACGTTGAAGAAGTAGGGGTTGCACTGCTCACCGGCATACTGCGAGGGACCGGCATTGGCCGAAATGTAGAAAGTCTTGCTGTCAAACACCGGCTGGCCGACAGCCAGCATGATGTTGGAGAACACGATGCCGGTCATGAAATCGACCTTGTCCTTCTTGATGAACTTCTCGGTAATCTGCTGCGCCACTTCAGGCTTTTGCTGGTCATCGGCAATGATCACCTCGGCAGGTAAGCCACCCAATTTTCCGTTCAAACTCTTAATCGCCAGACTGAAACCGTCGCGGATATCGATGCCCAGACCGGCACCCGGCCCCGATAGCGTAGACACAAAACCGACCTTTACCGACGCCTTTGCCGGTTCGGCAGCGTGTGCGGATGCCCCCAACACTAGAAGAGCAGTAAGAACTGTCAGATATTTCGTATGGTGCATCTTCATCTCCGGAACGGGCAAGCCGATTGAAAAATGCAATTGTAGCGTACGGCGCCTGCGGAAACCCCGCCCGATGACGGTAAAATAAGCTGCCCCGTATCAACTGACACCAAGACTTCCCTTATGAATACTTCAAACTTACCCCCCCCAGCCCGCGTAGTCGTCCTACTCTCCGGCGGCCTCGATTCGGCCACCGTGCTGGCTATCGCCCGCGATTCAGGGTTCGACTGTTATTGCCTGTCGCTGGATTACGGCCAGCGCCACCGCGTCGAGCTTGAATCAGCAGCGCGAGTCGCACACGCGCTAGGCGCTAAAGAACATCATATATTCCAAATGGCGCTCAGCGCGTTCGGTGGATCGGCACTTACCGACAACTCCATCGATCTCCCTGTTAATGGTGTACAACCGGGCATCCCCGTGACCTACGTTCCGGCGCGCAACACAATCATGCTCTCATTGGCGCTGGCCTGGGCCGAGGTGCTGGGCAGCCGCGACATCTTTGTCGGCGTTAATGCCGTAGATTACTCCGGCTACCCGGATTGCCGGCCGGAGTACATCAATGCTTTCGAGACCATGGGCAACCTGGCGACCAAGGCGGGCGTGGAAGGTGCAAAGCTGACCATTCATGCCCCGTTAATCAACCTCAGCAAAGCAGATATTATCCGTCGCGGCAGCGCACTTGGTGTTGATTACGGCATGACCGTTTCCTGCTATCAAGCTGACGCACAAGGCCGTGCCTGCGGCGTGTGCGACTCCTGCCGATTGCGCAAGGAAGGCTTCGCAGCGGCTCATACGGATGACCCGACAGCGTATGTTCTTGGCACATAATTCCTGTGCAGCGACAGTCTTCACATTGACAGGGCTCTGAGCGATCTCTATAATCCGGCGTTCTTGTTTTTCTGGGTCGGTAGCTCAGCCGGTAGAGCAGCGGACTTTTAATCCGTTGGTCGGGAGTTCGAATCTCCCCCGACCTACCAAGATACATATAATCTTGGTAACAAAACAAGCTTGCAGTTCCTTCGTGGGGCGTTAGCTCAGCTGGTAGAGCAGCGGACTCTTAATCCGTAGGTCGAGTGTTCGAATCACTCACGCCCTACCACGAAACCACTGCTAGTCAAGCGCTTAGCCCAACTCACAAAGTTGGGCTTTTTGCTTTCTAGCACCTTCTCCGCACGCCCCCTTTGCTCCAGATGTAGTGCGCGCCTCTCAGGCCGGCTACTTTGCCAATGTGAGTATGGGATGCATTTCGATACGTCAGGATTGCTTAGGGCTATACGCCGCGGGCAAGGTGCGCTAGGATTAAAGCGTTATTAAGCAACTCGGAATGCCGTCGCAGGACTTACAAAAGGTCTGAGAATGAAAACACTTTTCGCTTTACTGGCATTTTTTATTTCAACTGCGGCCTCTTCCGCGTGCTACTTAATCTATACGCCAAAAAATGAACTGGTGTGGCAGGGAATGACGCCGCCCGTTTCAATGGACACCGCTTCGATCAACACCGAAATACAAAAAAAGGTGCCCGAAGGGCATATGGTCATCAGCGATGACGCCTCAGCACCATGCTATCCATTGGATTTAACGGTGCCGAACAGAACGTTGCGGCAGAAGGCCAAAGATATCAAGTACGACTGACCCTGCCCTCAAGGGAATAAGCGCAGCCACCTTGAGGTGGTAGTCACGCGGGCATCCCGCTTTTGTGAAATCTGCTAAAGCAATCAGACCAGGAGCACAGTCTTCGAGTGCCCTAGCGACCATACAGAACTGTTTTTAAAGGCTCATCGGCTGACTGTTCCGCCTGTTGGGCGAGAAACAACTCGGCTACGGCCAGCGCATCACTTAGCGCATTGTGCGCCGGGTAGCGGGGCAGATTGTAGGCATGGCGCAAGGCAGCCAGCCGCAGGCTGCCACGCCGAACCGGCTGTGATGATCGTGCGTGAGAGCGCAGGGCAATTTGCAAGGTATCCACAGCAGGTATCTCGATGCGCGCGCCATAAATTTTCAAACAGGCACGCTCGATGAACCCCCGTTCGGTCTCCGCATAATGCGCGATCAGTACACGCCCGGCAAGCGCGCCGAGCAAGTCATCCAGCACACAGGCCAGAGGCTCACCGCGCGCGCACTCATCATCCGTAATACCATGGATGACCGCCGAGGACTCACTCATTCTGCCATCCAGTTGGACAACGCGGTGCTGCGCGGACGCCAAATCAATCCGATTGCCCTCCACCGCCACCCAGCCAAAACTGACGATTTCGTCACACGCCGGATCACCACCGGTTGTCTCCAGGTCAAGCGCCAAATAGGGCGCGCACCGTACCCGTAGTGTGGTCTCAGGAAAGGGGGTCGCCAAAAAATTGCCGAGCGGCCCCGCCGGCGCCTTGGCCAGTAGCCGTCGGCGGCGCTGATCGGCCGTCATCAGACGATCGAATAGCATGGGCTGACCTTGTGTATCAAGGATCTAGTCATTGAAGCGGCCGGAAAATCGTTGTGCCAATACGCTCTGGCACGTATCAACCACGGCAAAAGCCTGCTTCAGGTGCTTGCGCTCGATCGAGGTCAGCATTTGCGGCGCAAGGAAATTGTCGGGCGCTTGACCGTGTTTGATCTGTTCCGCTTGATGACGCAAGCGAAGGCTGCCGAAATACTCAAAGGCTTCCTCAAGTTCGCGAGCGCTTTCGCTACTCAGCGTCACCGAACCTGCACTGGCGCGCA
>JBBRDR010000218.1:0-4042 GCA_038203745.1 Burkholderiales bacterium
GAGCGAGCGCAGCGAGCGGTAGAGCGCCAGCGGGCTGGCCGAATACGGTTTGCTCATGCGCTGCGACAGCACCACCTGCATGATGTCGCCCTCGGTGATATAGCGCTTGGCTTTAACGACTGCCTGCTTGAAATGTGCTTCTCCGAACAGGGATACGGCCGGCTGCGACGATTTGGGTGTTTCTGTGGGAATGCTTGCCGGCTCACGCAATTTGGCCAGCAGTTCTTTCAAGCGTACCTGCGCCTTCTGGTAGGCTCCCGGCACACCCGGCTCGGCATAAACCACGAGTGTCAATTTGCCCGAAAGATTGTCGACTACGGCAATCTCTTCCGAGAGCAGCAGGACGATGTCCGGCGTTCCCAATTCATCGGGTTTCTGCGTGCGCGTGAGTTTGGTCTCGACATAGCGCACGGTGTCGTAGCCGAAACAGCCGACCAGACCGCCGCAGAAGCGTGGCAGTCCGGCCATGGGCGCAGCGCGAAAGCGCTTCATGAACTTGCCGATGAAGTCGAGCGGATTGGTGTCGTCCTCGCGCTCGGCAATGCGGTTACCGGTCAGCACCAATACTTGGTGTGCATTGACCACGATGCGCGTCGGACTGGCCAGGCCGATGATCGAATAACGGCCAAATCGCTCGCCACCCTGCACCGATTCGAGCAGGTAGGTGTACGGCGCATTGGCAAGTTTGAGATAGATCGAGAGCGGGGTATCGAGATCCGCAAAGGTCTCGAGGGTCACGGGGATGCGGTTGTAACCTTCCGCCGCCAAGCGGTTGAAATACGATTCAGTCATGAAGAACTCCACTGGCAATTACTGCAACACGAGGCATGGCGCGACAGACGCGCCAAGATAAACGATGACTACTGGCAAGGATGCCAGGGCCAAGCCTCCGCCCAGAATGCGGGCTCAAGATGCAGATTGCGGTGTCGTGGTTTCATGCAACGGCTTTTCAGTAGATGATCTGTTGGGCAGCAATCTCAACAGTGGCAACTATAGCATCGCAATCAAGATCATGCACATCGCGCCCTTCGTTGTAGCCGTAAGGCACGAGAAAAACATGGCAACCGGCCGCGCGACCGGCACGAAAATCGTTGACGGAATCGCCGATCATCAGCGCGTCAGAAGGCGAAACGCCGAGCCGCCCGCAAGCCCAGATGAGCGACATCGGATCAGGCTTGGCTCTCGGCAAATCATCCCCGCTCACGGCCACGTCGAAGTAACCCGCTAATCCGGTCATCTCAAGTAAGGGCAAAGTAAAAGCAGCGGCTTTGTTGGTAATCACGGCCATCGGAATACCCTTGGCCTTGAACATCTCCAGGCCTTCAATCACGCCGGGATAGAGACGCGCGTTGCGGCCATTTTCCTGCGCATAATGCCGCCGAAAACTATCGAGGGCATCTTGCGGAGGCGGCGTGGCATCATCAGCCACATCGTGCGAGCCGGCCAACACCCGCTTGACGAGATTCGGAATGCCGCGCCCGACATAACTGCGTACGGTTTCAACTGGCAATTCGGGACGGCCGAGATCACGCAACATGGCGCAAACCGCCGCGTGAATATCAGGCACGGTGTCGAGCAACGTGCCATCCAGATCAAAGAGGACGGCATGTATGGGGAAGGACTGATTAGTCATTGTTGAACCGCCTCAAACACAGAGATCACGGAGACACAGAGGGCACGGAGAAAGGCATAGAACGGAGGAAGACAATGGAAATTTAATGTTTATAGCGGTTTTCCTCTGTGTCCTCTGTGTTGAAAGAGATTTTTCCTCCCGACTCAACTCACGGTAGCCAACTCGGCACGCATGGCGCCGATAATCGAGTCGTAGTGATGCGGGTCGGCCGCCCTGCCTGCGCCATAAATAGCCGATCCGGCGACGAAAGTATCGGCACCGGCACGGGCGATTTCGGCGATATTCTCGACCTTCACCCCCCCGTCGATTTGCAGACGAATCCTGCGCCCGGTTTCACGTTCATACGCGTCGATTTTTGCACGTGCTGCCGTGAGTTTGGCCAAGGTGGCCGGTATGAATTTCTGCCCGCCAAAGCCCGGATTAACGCCCATCAACAGGATGATATCGATCTTGTCCATCACATAATCGAGGTAATCGAGCGAGGTTGCCGGATTGAACACCAGGCCGGACTGGCAACCGTGTTCACGGATCAGTGACAGGCTGCGGTCAACGTGCTCGCTCGCCTCGGGATGAAAGGTGATGACGTTGGCGCCAGCCCTGACGAAGTCGGGAATGATGCGATCCACCGGCTTGACCATCAGATGCACATCAATCACTGCCTTGGTCAGCGGGCGGATTGCCTCGCACACCAGCGGGCCAACTGTCAGATTGGGGACGTAATGGTTGTCCATCACGTCGAAGTGAATCCAGTCCGCGCCGGACTCGATCACATCGACAACTTCAGCACCGAGTTTGGTGAAGTTGGCGGAAAGAATGCTTGGGGCGATGAAGTACATGGCAAAAATCCCGCAGGAAAACGAAGAATTTTACCGCGAAAGGTGCAGGCCTAGTTATGCGCGTTCCGGCTCATCAATCTGCGACGGTTCCAGAAATTGCTCGGCATACTTTAAATACACCTTCTGCTTGACGAAGACGTCGTACAAATCAGGGTCGATGTGCCCGTTTTTGCTGAAGTTGCCAAGGATGCGCAACGCTTCCGAGATTTTCATTGCGGACTTGTACGGCCGGTCGCGCGCGGTCAACGCCTCAAAGATGTCGGCAATGCCCATGATGCGTGCCTGAATCGACATGTCGTCGCGCTTGAGGCCCTTCGGGTAGCCTTTGCCGTCCATCCGTTCGTGGTGCCCGCCAGCGTATTCGGGCACACGCTTGAGGTGTTTTGGCCAGGGCAGGGATTCGAGCATTTTGATGGTCGCAACGATGTGATAGTTGATTATTTCGCGTTCGGCCTGGGTCAACGTTCCAGCCCGTATGGTCAGATTTTCGGCTTCGTCAGCCGTCAGAAAATCAACTTCAAGCCCGTCAACATTTATCCAGCGATATTCCTGCGAAATACGATGTACGCGCTCTTGATCTTCAGGCTTCATGGATTCACCGCCGACATTGGCGCGGCGTATAAATTCGCGATCCTCATCGATGGCACGCAGCGTTTCCTGCAAACCCTGCTCAGACGCCAAACGATCAGCTCCACCGAGCACAGCACGCAACATCGTTAGCTCGGCATCCCGTTTGAGCACTTCAAAACGGGTATCAACCATCTGGATGCGATCAAAAATCGTTTGCAGCTTGGTGGCTTTGTCGACCACGTGCACCGGCGTCGTTACTTTGCCGCAATCGTGCAGCAGGCCGGCGATTTTCAGTTCGTAGCGATCCTTGTCGCTCATCGAAAATCCGGCCAGAGGACCTTCTGTCACCGCATCCGCCGCTTCGGCCAGCATCATGGTCAGCGACGGCACACGCTGGCAATGGCCGCCGGTATAGGGCGATTTTTCGTCGATGGCCAAGTTGATCAGCGTAATGAAGGCTTCGAACAGTGCTTCCAACTGGCTAACCAGAAGGCGGTTAGTCAGCGCGACTGCCGCTTGCGAGGCCAGCGACTCGGCCAGCCGCTGGTCGGCATCGGTAAACACCTGCACGGCACCGCTCACCGGATCAATGGCATTGATCAATTGCAGAACGCCGATGATTTCGTTTTCGTGGTTCGTCATCGGCACGGTGAGAAAGGATTGTGAGCGATAACCGGTCACCTGGTCGAATTTTTTCGTACCTGAAAAATCAAACCCTTTTTCCGTGTAGGCATCGGCAATATTTACGGTTTCCGCCTGGAGCGCCGAATACGCCGCGACCAGCGAATTGTTTGCTGTGCCATCCTCGCGATAAAGCGGGAGATCCTGAAACTTGGCCGAGATCGGTTCCCCGGTCGTCCCGCCAAAGGCAATCTTCAGCGAGTCTTTGCGCTAAATTTCAAAGCGCAGTGATTTCTTGTCTTCACTCACGCGATAGAGCGTTCCGCCATCCGCGTGTTTAATCGCTTTTACCGCAAGCAGGATATTCTCCAACATGCTATCA
>JBBRDR010000219.1:0-4006 GCA_038203745.1 Burkholderiales bacterium
CCTCAAGGCTTTTGGTCACATTGACATTCTGGTGAATAACGCGGGCATCATTGCGCGTAATGACTCCGTCGACTTCACCGAAAAGGAATGGGATGATGTCATGAACATCAATCTCAAGTCCGCCTTCTTCATGTGTCAAGCCGTGGCCCGCCAGTTTATCGCGCAAGGCACGGGGGGGAAGATCGTCAATATCGCTTCCATGCTCTCCTTTCAGGGTGGCATCCGCGTACCCTCGTATACGGCCTCCAAGAGTGGCGTCAAGGGCATTACCATGCTGATGGCCAACGAGTGGGCGCAGCACGGGGTTAACGTCAACGCCATCGCCCCCGGCTATATGGCAACCGACAACACCACACAGATTCGCGCTGACGAAAAGCGTAGCGCGGCGATTCTTGAGCGCATCCCATCGGGTCGCTGGGGCTTGCCCGAGGATCTCGGCGGCGCTGTCGTTTTCCTGGCATCGAAGGCGTCTGATTACGTCAACGGATACACGATTGCTGTTGATGGCGGTTGGCTGGCACGCTGAACGCCGCGATTTAACACGGAGTAATGCTATGAAACCGTTCATGGGTGCGGATCTTCTTCTTCCCGATGAAAGCTCCCGCAGGCTTTTTCACGACTACGCCGCGAAAATGCCCATCATTGACTATCACTGCCATTTACCACCGGCAGATATTGCCAACAATGCCCTGTTCAAGAACATGGCTCATGCCTGGCTGGGCGGCGACCACTACAAGTGGCGAGCCATGCGCTCGAACGGTGTTGCCGAAGACGACATCACCGGGCACGAGCCCGACTACCGTACCTTTCTCGCCTGGGCGAAAACGGTGCCACGCCTCGTAGGCAATCCGCTCTACCACTGGACGCACCTGGAACTTCAACGCTACTTCGGAATTTACGAACCACTTTCCGAAAAAACCGCGCCAAAAATCTGGGAAGAATGTAACGCACAAATCGTCACTCCTGAATTCGGGGCTCGAACGCTCCTTCAGCGCATGGACGTTCGCGCCGTCGGCACCACCGATGACCCTTCTGATGCACTTGAACATCACATCGCCTATGCGGCCGCACGTCAACCTGGCGAGCCCGTCATGGTGCCGAGTTTCCGCCCTGACAAAGCCACGGCAACGGAAGATCCGGTGGCCTGGAACGCCTATATCGCCAAGCTGTCCGCTACCGCCGACATGTCGATTGGCTCCTATCGCGATCTCATCAAAGCACTGGACAAGCGCCATGCCGCCTTCCATGAACTGGGCGGACGGGCGTCCGATCACGGGCTAATCGGGCCGGTGGCCACCTTCGCGACAGCCGAAACGCTGGAAGCGATTTTCGCCAAACTGTTGAAAAACACCGTGCTGAATCAGGATGAAATTGATGCCTTGCGCACTGGCGTGCTGCTCGAAGTAGGCCGCATGAACGCCAAACGGGGCTGGGCGATGCAACTGCACATGTCATGCATCCGCAACCTCAACACACCGATGTTCCAGAAGCTCGGCCCCGATACCGGCTTTGATGCGGTAACCGACGAAAGCATGGCGCGCAAACTGGGATTGTTCATGAACGCGCTGCAAAGCGAAGGCATGCTACCCAAGACGATTCTTTATTCGCTCAATCCCGGCGATCTTGAAGTGCTCGGCACGGTCATGGGGTGCTTCCAGGACGGCTCTATCCCCGGCAAGATTCAGTGTGGCTCGGCCTGGTGGTTCAACGACCACATCGAAGGTATGCGACGCCAGATGGTCAGCCTGGCCAACCTAGGCCTGTTGTCGCGCTTCGTCGGCATGCTGACCGACTCCCGCAGCTTCCTGTCCTTCCCGCGCCACGAGTACTTCCGTCGCATCCTCTGCGCGCTGGTCGGCGGATGGATCGAATCCGGTGAAATCCCAGCCGATTTCGAAACATTCGGCAGCATGGTTCAGGATATCAGCTTCCGGAATGCGAAGAACTACTTTGAAATTCCGGGCGTTGAATACTGAACGGTAATGAATGGCGACGCTCAATAGCGAGCGTCAGCCAAGGCCGACCCAGCGAACCAAGCAGGCGGCCCTTCTTCAAGCGATCCCTTGAGAACCAATAAACACGGCACTCTTCAGGCATTGCTTTGTAGATCGCCATTCTACGCGCCTTGCAGAGCATCGTTTTCAGACGCCCCGCGGATTGCCGGGATCCGCTGAGGTCGTCGTAAGCGGGTAAAATTCACTCATGAAGACCCTTCTCGTTCTGACCAACCTGCCCGACCTGTTATCGGCTGAAACAATGGCCGCCACACTGGTCGAAGGCCGGCTTGCCGCTTGTGTCAACATTTTCCCGCCGTGCCGGTCGGTATATCGCTGGAAAGGTGTCGTCGAAACGGCTAACGAAATACCGCTGCTGATCAAGACGACCGAGGCCAGGTATTCTGAACTGGAGTCCGCGATCAGGGCGGTGCATCCCTACGAAACACCAGAGATCATCGCCGTACCGGTAACGCTGGGCCTGCCCGACTATCTGGCTTGGGTTGCGGCAGAAACCCAAACTGAAAGTGGCAAATCGCGATGATGAAGCGCCTGCTCCTTATCCTGATGTTGTTTTGCTCTTTAGCCAACGCTGAGAAACTGTTGAACCCTTTGGTCGCCTTTAAGCCGAGCGCCCGTGCGCTCGATGGCCAAACAATTGAAGTTCGCTTTACCATCGCCAAAGGCTATTACCTTTACCGCGACAAGTTTCGTTTTGCCGTTGAACCCTTGGGAGTACGGCTTGGCACGCCCATCCTGCCCAAAGGCCAAGAGAAGAACGACGAGACCTTCGGCAAGGTTGAGATCTATTACAAAGAAGCCGTGATCCGTCTGCCGGTTGAACGCAACAGTTCCGGACTACTGCCACTAACGCTGATTCTGACCTCGCAAGGCTGCGCCGACGCCGGTGTTTGTTACCCGCCCCAAAAGCAGACGGTCAGCCTGGAACTGCCTGACCCTGCCACCTCCCCCGTTTCACCCTCGTCTGCTGCAAACTCCGGCGACGAATCCGGCCGCATTGCCGGACTGCTGCAAAATGCCGACCTGTGGCTGGTGGCGGCCAGCTTCTTCGGCTTTGGTCTGCTCCTCTCACTCACGCCCTGTACGTTCCCGATGATACCGATTCTCTCTGGAATCATCGTTGGTTCCGGCCGGCACGGGCACGGCGTCTCACACGCGCGGGGTTTCGCGCTTTCACTGGCCTACGTACTCGGAATGGCAATAACCTACTCGGCCGCTGGTATCGCCGCCGGGCTGACGGGAACAATGCTCGCTGTCGCCTTGCAAAACACCTGGGTACTTGGCGGCTTTGCGCTCATCTTCGTCGTGCTTTCGCTTTCAATGTTCGGCTTCTACGAATTGCAGTTGCCGACATTCCTGCAAAGCAAAATGTCTGACGAAGCCTCGCACTTCAAAGGCGGTTCCCTGCCCAGTGTTGCGGTCATGGGCGCACTATCAGCCGTTATTGTAGGGCCCTGCGTGGCCGCGCCGCTGACTGGCGCGCTGCTCTATATCGGGCAGACCGGCGATGCGCTGCTGGGTGGCATGGCGCTCTTCTGCATGGCACTGGGCATGGGCGTGCCGCTGCTTGCGGTCGGTCTTTCTGCGGGCACCTTGTTACCTAAATCCGGGCCGTGGATGGAGACGGTCAAAAAAGTTTTTGGCGTCATCCTGCTCGGTACCGCCCTCTGGATTGTCTCGCCGGTCATCCCTGTGGCACTGCAGATGGCGGGCTGGGGACTGCTGCTGATTATTCCGGCCATCTTCCTGCACGCCATCGATCCCTTGCCAGCGCACGAAAAAAGCGCGAAGCGCTTCTGGAAAGGTATTGGCATAGTCATGCTGATTGCCGGTGCGGCCATGCTGGTTGGCGCTTTATCTGGCGCCACAGACCCGCTGCAACCACTTTCCGGCTTACGAGGGACTGCTGCTGAAAAACCCCGTCTGCGTTTCGAGCGCATCCGCTCACTCGCCGAGCTTGAGGCCCGTTTAAATGCCTCAGGCAAACCGGT
>JBBRDR010000220.1:0-4004 GCA_038203745.1 Burkholderiales bacterium
ACGGTTCAGGTCCATCAGCAATGCTGTGGATTGGCTCGGAATCAGCCATTCCAGATACCGCCTGAGCGTATCGAGCAACTCGGCTCGTTCCACCAGATGCGACAGGGCGAGCACCGTCAAAATTAGAAAGGGCACGACGGACAGCAATGCGTAGTACGCAATCGCGCCGGCCAGGAGAATCCCCTGGTTTTTCTGAAAGCCTTTCAGCGTCTGCAGCACAAACCCCAAGGGGTGCTTTATGACGTAAAGAGCTGCATTGCCAAGATATCGCATTCAGTCGCTTCACTCTGGACAGGCCGCATTCACGGCGATTGACGGCTGATTTCGGGAACAATGGTTTTCGCAGCCAATTGTAATGCCACGATTCAAAGAGGGGCCGGCCGTTGATCCGGCCAGCCCTTCAGTTCGATTACTTGCTATGGCGGGCTGCCTTGAGGTCCGATTTGGCGTCTCCAAACGCCGCCTGGACTTTACCCTTCGTGTTTTGAATCTTGCCTTTCAGTTCCAGATCCTTGTTACCGACTATTTTGCCGGCGACTTCCTTCACTTTACCTTTGGCTTCGGCGATACGACCGTTGGTTTGATCCTTGTTCATGATTCGCTCCTGATTGATGGTTGATGATGTTTGGGAGCGCCCGTCTATTGAACCAACGCTCTCGACGGATAGAATAGGCAATAGATTCGGCGAGTTCTGTGCGCTAGCAGACAGATGCAGAGCCGCGTCTTGCGCGACAGTCCACCCTTCGGACAACGCCGTTGATACGTTGAACAAGGGCTCACCTCTAAAGAAAGCCTGACATGCTCAGTAAAGCTGAAGTCGTCTCCCTCTGCCGTGGCGAACATGGCGACCCGTTTTCTGTACTTGGACTGCATGCCGACGCTAAAGGCCGCATCTGGTTGCGCAGCCTGCAACCCGGCGCAAAATCGGTGTCCGTCATTGATGCCGACAGCGGCGAGGTGCTGGTCGAACTGGCACAGCGCAAGATCGAAGCCCTGGGTGAATCCTCCGGGTTTTTCGAAGCCTCCCTTCTCGGCCGCAGTAAATCTTTCAACTATCGTTTGCGCATCGTCTGGCCCGGCGGTGTACAGGAGCTTGACGACCCCTACCGGTTTCCGACCGTTCTCGGTGACCTTGACGTCTGGTTGCTGGCCGAAGGTTCGCATCTGCGCCCCTTTGATCGCCTGGGTGCTCATTTGCGTGAAATCGACGGCGTTGAAGGCACGGCTTTCGCCGTCTGGGCACCCGATGCCCAGCGCGTCAGTGTCGTCGGTGATTTCAACACCTGGGATGGCCGTCGTCACCCGATGCGTCTGCGTCGTGAATGCGGTGTCTGGGAGATCTTCCTGCCGGGTGTCGCCGCCGGCGCCTGCTACAAGTACGAAGTACGTGCGCAGGATGGCCAAGTGCTACCGCTCAAGGCCGATCCCTATGGCTTTGCGGCGCAACTGCGCCCGGCATCGGCATCGATCGTTTGCGAGTTGCCAAAGACCGTAACGCGCGCCGCCGTTGCAACGGCGGCCAAATTGAACGCACCGGTATCGATCTATGAAGTACATCTCGGGTCATGGCGGCGTGCTGATGATGGCGGTTTCCCCGACTGGCAGCGCATCAGCGAAACGCTGATTCCTTACGTTACTGATCTTGGCTTTACCCACCTTGAACTGTTGCCGATTTCTGAACACCCTTTCGATGGTTCCTGGGGTTATCAACCGCTCGGCATGTACGCGCCAACGTCCCGTTTTGGTTCCCCCCAGGGCTTTCGTGACTTTGTGTCGGCCTGCCACACTGCCGGTCTGGAAGTCATCATTGACTGGGTTCCGGCGCATTTCCCGACCGACGAACAGGGTCTTGCCCGCTTCGACGGAAAGCCGCTTTACGAACACGCCGACCCGCGCGAAGGCCAGCATCTGGAGTGGGGCACGCTGATCTACAATTTTGGCCGCCACGAGGTGTTCAATTTCCTGGTCGGCAACGCGCTCTTCTGGATTGAACAATACGGTGTCGACGGCCTGCGTGTCGACGCCGTCGCCTCGATGCTCTACCGCGACTACAACCGCTCGGCTGGAGAGTGGGTTCCCAATATCCACGGCGGCCGTGAAAACCTTGAGGCGGTTCACTTTCTGCGCCGCATGAACGAGGTGATCGGGCTGGAGTGCCCGGGGGCCACGACCTATGCCGAAGAATCAACCGCCTGGCCGGCCGTCAGCCGCCCGCCGTCAGTGGGTGGGCTGGGGTTTCACTTCAAGTGGAACATGGGCTGGATGCACGACATCCTGGATTACATGACGCTCGATCCAATCCACCGCCGCTACCACCACAACCAGCTCACCTTCGGCCTGCTTTACGCTTTTAGCGAGAACTTTGTCCTTCCTTTGTCGCACGACGAAGTGGTGCACGGCAAGGGTTCGCTGATCAGCAAGATGTCTGGCGATTATTGGCAGAAATTTGCCAACCTGCGGGCGCTCTACGGCTTCATGTGGGCGCACCCAGGCAAGAAGCTCCTGTTCATGGGTGGCGAATTCGCCCAGTGGAAGGAATGGGACGATGACGGCTCGCTCGACTGGAATTTGCTCACCTTCCCGCAACACGATGGCGTGCGCAGCCTGATCAGGGATCTGAACGCGCTTTATCGCAGTACCCCTGCGCTGTACGAGATCGATTTTGAACCCGCTGGCTTCGAGTGGATTTCAGCCAACGACTCGGACAATTCCGTGATCTCCTTCATCCGCCGAGGCCGAGACCGTTCGCGCGCCATCGTGTGCGTCTGCAACTTCACACCGGTCGTCCGTAATGCTTACCGGATCGGTGTCCCCGGCCCGGGTGTGTACCGCGAACGCATCAATACCGACGCGCAAATTTACGGCGGCAGCAATGTCAGCAATTCGGCTGGCAAGGTGAATGCCGAGAAAATGGCGGCGCACGGTCACGAATGGTCCGTCTCGCTGACGTTGCCACCCCTGGCGACCATATTTTTTGAATGGGAGCACTGATCTTGTGGGCGAAACAACGAATTTACTTCCGACAAATCCTGAAAGCACGCGATGCCCATAAGTCCTGAAAAATTACTCCCCTGGTTGGCTCTTGCCGTTGCATCCGGGGTGCCTGCCTTGTCCAGTGCCCAGGAGGCGGGATGTCAATCCATTAGCATCAATATGGATCGCCTGGCGTGCTACGACAAAGCGGCCCGGCGGATTTCGCCTACCCCAGCGGCTACCCGAGGTGATGACTCGTCGGAAGGCAAAGGCTTGAAGAACGAACTGGTCACCAACACGCCGGACCAAATAGAGCGGCAAGGGACGAATGGTTCCGCTTTGACTGACAGTTGGGAACTGAATGCAGAGAGCAAGCGTGGCGTCTTCGTGCTACGTACCTATAAACCGATCTATATCATGCCCTTGAGTTTTACCAACAAGGTCAACCAGTCGCCATCATCGTCGGCCCCCGGCCATACCGGCGTTTCGCCGAGTCATCTGGACGCTGCTGAAGCCAAGTTTCAGTTCAGCGTAAAAACCAAGGCCGTGGAGAATCTTTTTGGCGACAATGGGGACTTGTGGCTGGGATACACCCAGTCCTCGCGCTGGCAGGTGTACAACAGTGAAGGCTCTCGTCCATTCCGCGAAACCAATTACGAACCCGAAGCCATGATGGTATTCCGGACGAACTACGAGTTTCTGGGATTCAAGGGCTCGATGGCGAGCATCGGCGTCAATCACCAATCCAATGGTCGCGCGCTGCCGCTTTCGCGCAACTGGAACCGGATCATCGCCCAGGTGGGCTTTGAACGCGACGACTGGATGGTGACGCTCCGTCCCTGGTGGCGCATGCCAGAGAATGAGCGCTCAGATGACAATCCGGACATGGAGAACTACCTCGGGCGCGGCGAGATTACGGTCGCCCGCAAGTGGCAAGGCAATGTTTTCTCTCTGCAGGCGCGCCATAGCCTGCGTAGTGGTCAGAGTTCGCGCGGCTCGGCCCAGATGGCCTGGTCGTTCCCGATTGCCGG
>JBBRDR010000221.1:0-3827 GCA_038203745.1 Burkholderiales bacterium
CAACGCCACCGCGTTGTCGCAGGCCGACTACAAGCTCGAATCGATTGTCTATGAGCTGAACGTGGCCGGCGCAAAGCTGGCGCGTGAAGTGTGCGACGAATTTACCGCCAGAGATCCGGCCAAGCCGCGCTTTGTCGCCGGCGTACTCGGCCCGACGTCGCGTACGGCGTCGATTTCGCCGGACGTCAATGACCCAGGCTATCGTAACGTCACCTTCGATCAACTGGTCGAGACCTATACCGAAGCAATACGCGGATTAACCGAAGGTGGCGCGGACATTCTGCTCGTCGAAACCATCTTCGATACGCTCAACGCGAAGGCGGCGCTGTTCTCGATTGAACAGTTCTTCGAGCAGGCCGGCCGCCGCTGGCCAGTGATGATTTCCGGCACGATCACGGATGCCTCTGGACGCACGCTCTCGGGCCAAACCGCTGAGGCGTTCTGGAACTCGCTGGCACACATTCGCCCGCTGTCCTTCGGCCTCAACTGCGCGCTCGGTGCCGCCGAGTTGCGCCAGTATGTCGAAGAGCTCTCGCGTATCTGCGACTGTTTTGTGTCGGCGCACCCGAACGCCGGTCTGCCCAACCCGCTGTCACCCACCGGTTACGATGAAACGCCGGAGCAACTAGCCAGGGAAATCGTCGATTGGGCCAAGCATGGTTTTGTGAACATCGTTGGCGGCTGCTGCGGCACGTCGCCTGCGCACATTGCGGCAATTGCCCAAGGGGTGGCGGGCATGAAGCCGCGCGCCATACCGGAGGTTGAAAAAAAGCTGCGCCTTAGCGGCCTTGAACCCTTCAACGTTGGCCAGGAATCATTGTTTGTAAACGTCGGTGAGCGTACCAACGTCACCGGCTCGAAGGCTTTTGCCCGCATGATTCTCGAAGGACGCCTGGACGATGCGCTGGCCGTGGCGCGCCAACAGGTCGAGAACGGTGCGCAGGTGATCGATATCAATATGGACGAAGCGATGCTCGACTCCAAGGCGGCGATGGATCGCTTCCTCAAGCTGATCGCTTCGGAGCCGGACATCTCGCGTGTGCCGGTGATGATCGATTCGTCGAAGTGGGAGATTATCGAAGCCGGCCTCAAGTGTATTCAGGGCAAGGGAATCGTGAACTCGATTTCAATGAAGGAGGGCGAAGCCGCCTTTCTGCATCAAGCCAGACTTGCACGCCGTTACGGCGCGGCAGTTGTCGTCATGGCGTTTGATGAGGCCGGGCAGGCCGACACCTATACGCGCAAGACTGAGATCTGCAAGCGTGCCTACGATCTGCTCCTGAGCATTGGCTTCCCCCCTGAAGACATCATTTTCGACCCGAACATCTTCGCCATTGCGACGGGTATCGAAGAGCACAACAATTACGCTGTCGACTTCATCGAAGCCTGTCGCTGGATTCGCGCCAATTTGCCGAACGCGCAGATTTCCGGTGGTGTGTCGAACGTCAGTTTTTCTTTCCGTGGCAACGATGCCGTGCGCGAGGCGATCCACACCGTCTTCCTTTACCACGCAGTCAAGGCCGGCCTCTCAATGGGCATCGTTAATGCCGGCATGCTTGGCGTATATGACGATCTCGATCCGGCGCTGCGTGAGAAAGTCGGGGACGTCGTTCTTAACCGTAACCCGGGCGCCGGCGAAGCGCTGGTCGAGTTTGCGCAAACAGTGAAGGAAGGCAAAGCCAAAGATACCGGGCCGGACCTTTCATGGCGCGAACTCTCCGTGGAGGCGCGTCTCTCGCACGCACTGGTCAAGGGCATCACCGACTTCGTTGTCGCCGACACCGAGGAATGTCGGGCCGCGCTCGAAGCGGCAGGCAAACCGCCGCTGTCCGTGATCGAAGGGCCACTGATGAACGGCATGAACGTCGTCGGTGATCTTTTCGGTGCCGGCAAGATGTTCCTGCCGCAGGTGGTCAAATCGGCGCGCGTGATGAAGCAGGCCGTGGCGCACCTGATTCCCTTTGTCGAGGCTGAGAAGTTGCGTACCGGTGCAACCAGCAAGGGCAAGATCATCATGGCTACGGTCAAGGGTGACGTGCACGACATCGGCAAGAATATCGTCGGTGTGGTGCTCGGTTGCAACGGCTATGATGTGATCGATCTCGGCGTCATGGTGTCCTGCGACAAGATACTGCACGCAGCGAAGGAACACGGGGCACAAGCTATTGGCCTCTCAGGTTTGATCACGCCTTCGCTGGAGGAAATGAGCCACGTCGCGGCTGAAATGCAGCGTCTCGGGTTTGCCGATGGAAAGAGTGACGAGGCGATTCCGTTGCTGATTGGTGGTGCGACGACCAGTCGCGCGCACACGGCGATCAAGATCGCACCGCACTACAGTGGCACGGTGGTCTATGTGCCGGATGCGTCGCGTGCTGTGGGTGTCGTAACCAAACTGCTGTCGATTGATAACGCCGCCGGCTTCAAGGCGGAAGTGGCCGCTGACTACGAAAAAGCACGTGCCCAGCATGCCAACAAGAAGGGCGTAACGCTCGTTGCGCTGGAGAGTACACGCGCCAATTGCTTCAAATGGAACAGCGATGCCGCGTACCAGCCATTTTCGCCGAACAGGCCCGGTCTGCATGTGTTGCGTAACATTGATCTGGCAACGCTGGCTGACTATATCGATTGGGGCCCTTTCTTCCAGACCTGGGATCTCGCCGGCGCTTTCCCGAAAATCCTCGACGACGCGGTGGTCGGCGAATCGGCCCGCTCGGTTTACGCCGATGCAAAAGCTATGCTCGCCACACTGATTGCCGAAAAATGGATTTCGGCCAATGCCGTATTCGGACTTTATCCTGCCAATGCGGTGGGCGATGACATCGAGCTGTACGCCGACGAGTCACGCAGCACGTCGCTCATGACATGGCACAATCTGCGCCAACAGCACGAGCGCCCGGCCGGCAAGCCGCATTATTGCCTGAGCGATTTTGTGGCCGCCCAGGGAACGCCTGACTGGATTGGCGCTTTTGCGGTCACTGCCGGCATTGGCATTGAGAAAAAATTGGCCGAGTTTGAAGCCGCGTTCGATGACTACCGCGCGATCATGCTCAAGTCGCTCGCTGACCGTCTGGCCGAAGCCTGCGCCGAGTGGCTGCACCGTGAGGTTCGGCGGGACTACTGGGGTTATGCTGCCGATGAAAGTCTGGTCAGCGACGCGCTAATCAAGGAAGAATACCGAGGCATCCGCCCGGCCCCCGGCTACCCGGCATGCCCTGACCACACGGCCAAGGGGCCGTTGTTCACGCTGCTCGACGCACCGGCTAACGCTGATATGGGCATTACCGAGTCTTTCGCCATGATGCCTGCTGCGGCCGTTTCCGGTTTCTATCTGGCGCATCCGCAGGCGCAGTATTTTGCGGTCAGCAAGATCGGCCGGGATCAACTGCTTGACTGGGCGGAGCGTAATGGAATGCCAGTGGCCGAAGCTGAGCGCTGGCTGGCGCCGGTGTTGTAGAAGGATTTTTGAGTCACTGAGAACGCAGAACACACGGAGAGCGGCGACATCAATTTGGTTTTTCACTGTGTCCTTCGTGATCTCCGTGGTTAAATGGTTTTTTTGACGCCTTAATTTTCCGTGAGCCTTCCTGATTTCATCCAACACAATGTCGATCTCTCGGCGCGCACCACGCTAGCCCTTCCGGGTTGCGCGGCGCTGTTTGCGGAGATCCATTCAGTGGATCAACTCGATCAACTGGTCAGCGTCTCGGCTCGTCGCTTTGTTCTCGGCGGTGGCAGCAATCTCGTTTTGACCGGCGATTTTGACGGCATCGTGGTGCACGTCGCGCTCGGCGGGCGTCGCCTGTTGCGTGAGGATGCCGAAGGGTGGA
>JBBRDR010000222.1:0-3809 GCA_038203745.1 Burkholderiales bacterium
TAGGGTTCAGAAAAATCAATCGCTTGTGCCCGCTCGCTGGTGGCCGTCATCGAAGAAATCACCAGATCGACCTTTCCCGTTTTCAACGCCGGAATCAGACCGTCGAATGTCGTGTTCTGGATGACAACGGGACGTCCAAGACTTTTCGCCAGATCCGTAGCCAGATCGACGCTGATACCAGAGGGCTTGCCACTCTGATCCGTCATTTCGAACGGAGGATAGGCGAGCTCCATGCCCACAATCAACGGCTTGGTTTTTTCAGCGGCCGACACAGTGGTCGCGGATGTCATGAGGGCAATCAAAGCGAACAAGAATGCGAGTGAGATTGATTTCATGGAAGACTCTCCGGAATGTTTCAGGCTTTGACTTAAAGGGTTGCTGTTCATGCTAGCAGTTTTGTCCCGCACTGCGAACCAGGACGTTAATCACCTTAACAGAGGCCGCTTTGTGATTTCCACTCAGCAGTGCCAGACGGATACTGTGCAAGCCGGAAAGTCGTAAGCCTTAGGCCTTGCACGCGCCTGAATGCATATCAACGCATCGACCCATCTGGACGAGGTGGGTAGCGCCCAGTAAAATCAAGCATTAACCCTGTGAAAGGTCATCGCCATGAAGTACATCCTGAATCCATTAAAGCACCTCGCCGCCGCCGCGCTCATGGTGGTACTTACAAGTTGCGCGAGCAACTCCATAAACAATGAGAATCTGGCGGTTGCAGCAGGATTCAAGGTTATCACCCCAACCAATCCGGAGCAGCAAGCCATTCTCGCCAAGCTGCCCAAAGATAAAGTCTCGCCCGTCACCTATCAGAGCCAGACCTACTATGTTCTCCCGGATGCGATGAACAACCTGGCTTACGTCGGTGGCTCTGCACAATATCAAGACTACCAAAAGCTCCGCATCGCCAAACAACTGAGCAACGAGAACCTTGAAGCCGCACAGATCAACGAAACGAACAATCTGGCGTGGGGTAATTGGGGCGGCTGGGGTGGCGCTGACTGGGGCGCATTTCGCGGACTCCGGCGTTAGTCATCAATCATTTGGTCACCAATGCACGCACGCCGGCGAGTACTGCTACATCGTAACGGCAAATCCAGCCCGTAGCAGCGTCGTCGTGCGACGGGAGAATCTGAATCAGTAGTAGACGGCTCAAAGGCCCGCCACCACTTGATCTCTGTTATTCGATATATTTCAGAAGGAACACGCGTAGGGACACGCTTTTCAAGGCCTTAGCAGATCCGTTTTGAGTTGATTGATTTTATCCACAACCACTGGAGTGTATAAACAACTCGCCATCGTCAGCTTCTCGGCCTTATGTGAAGCTTTCCATAAGGCCGAACTCCAGAAATTCAAAGCCTTGTTCTCAAGAGCTCAACCTGCTTCGTGAACTGACTCTCACTGTGATACGTCACCAGCAACCTCTCTGTTGATCGCGTCAGTGCAACATAGAGCAAGCGCGCCTCCTCATCAGCGGGCACCTTGGCGCAAGGCATGCACCCCAGATCAGGGATGGCTACGCTGTTGAATTCGAGCCCCTTGCTTGAATGCATGGTGAGCAGGCGCACAGCATCGGCCGATGCCGGTTGGTCATTGGCCAACACGGTCGGGATGCCTTTTTGCGATAGCGCCCTGTGCAAGCGGTCCAGTTGCGGATTAAAGCGGCCCAGCACAGCCATGTCCCGGTAAGGGACTCCCGCCGCAAAACGCGTCTTCAGCCATGTAGCGAGGTGTTCAGTTTCCTGTGTGCTATCCGGCAAACGATGGACTTCCGGGATTTCCCCCGTGCGGCCACCGAACTCTGGATGAACCATCGGAAATTCATCGGTGCCGCTGGTTTCATCCATATAGGCCGAGAGAAACTGGTACGAGAAATCGAGCGCTTCCACCGTGTTACGGTAATTCACCTTGAGTATGGTGGTTCGACCTTTCGCCTCGATGCCTAAGCTGGCCCACGAGGAGGCGCGACGCTTTCGGTTGCCGTAAATGTTCTGGGCGTCATCATAGAGCAGAAGAAGCGAATTGGTTTCTGGGTCAATCATCTGGACCAGCAACTTGAACCACTCCGGTTCAAAGTCATGTCCCTCGTCGATAAGCACAGCCGAATACTGAGCTCGCGGCACACGATTGCTTTCTGCCCCGGTAATAACGGCCTCCACCTGTTTTTCATAGACCGGTCGAGCATCCTTGGGTAGATCAAGCTGATAGAGGTTGCACATGTCCCGGCACCAACCGTGGAAGTGGCGTACATGCACGCTATCTCCCGCTCCTTTATCTGCCAGCATCACCTTGAGTTTTGCGGCCAGCGTCTTGTTGTAGCAGAGCACCAGTATCGGCTTGGTCAGTTCCTGCTGATGCAGATGCAGGCAGCGATAGGCCAGCAATAGCGTCTTTCCCGAACCGGCGACGCCGTGGATGATGCGATGGCCTTCACCAAGGTTACGGGCAACCTTCTCCTGCTCCAGATCCATGATCTTGACCACGTCTGGAAGTATTTTGGCCATCGCTTGTGCGGCATCCGGTGCATCGGCCGCTGTCGTATCAAAGAGGTTACCTTGTTGAATCCGGATTTCCGGGAAAAGGTGCCAGCGCACGCGATCAATACGAGCCAGCGAAAGCACGCCGCCAAAACTGTACTGGAACATCCCCCATAGGCGGCTCTGAATGGCTTCAGCCTCCACTGTTTCGGTGATTTCATCCTGGCAGATCACGCGGTCGCCGGGAATGGCCTGATCCAGACCGTTTTCCTCGAACTGCTTGCGGCTGATGTTGGTGAGCACCACGCCGAAGCCCCAAGGCAAGAGCAAGTGGCCGTGGTAACGCCCAGGTTGCTGCTGCACCAGTAAAGGATCGCGCTCAAGAAGATTGGTGATCTCCATGGCGTAACCACGCGCCTGCTCAAGCGGGTTCGCCTTGGTAACGAGGCCGCGTTCAGTGAGTAGCTGTGCCGAGAAGCGATCCATCTGCCGGATCGTCGGCAGCTTCCAATCCTTGATTTCCAATACGAGGATGCCACGCCCTGGATGAAGCACAACATAATCCGGTCGGAATTGCTTTGGCCCGACCGGGACATTAATCCAGACGTGGTAATCGTCTTCCAGCTTGCGCATCAGACAGGTGCCAAAGCGCCGCTCACCCGGTGTGAGTCTGAGGTTTTTTGAGTTGAGCGTGGGGAGGAAGATGGCCATGGGTCTATTGAAAGTTAGAGGGAAGGGTTAATTACTAGGATTTCTCAAACTCTGGAAACCGTTCCTTCAAACGCTCTTCCGTAGAACGCCATTTTGGCATCGTTGGCTTGCAGAGCGTATTCTGGTTACCGGACATACCGATCTCCTGCACCGCCTGATTCACGGGCACAGTTTGTGACCAATGGATAGGGACAAAGTATTCGCAGCTTTCCAGATCATCCATGAACTACCGGTGGTAATGACCGTGCAGTTCCGCTTCAAAGATCGGAAGCTCGCCGTTTGTTGAACCTTAAATTCGCTGATGGGCTGCGCGGGTCCGGTGACTCGGCCGACGCCGACAAAACCAGCACTTGGCACTTTGGCCCATAATCGGCCACCCGGCTTGAGGTGTTGCAATGTGCGGCTACACGTTTGGGCACACGGATATTCTGCGCTCTTCAGACACGACATGCAATTTCAAGACGTTAAAAAGCCCCATGGATAGGTAATGCCGTTCACTTAAGGTTCTTTTCTGAGATACCGAATGGCGTAGCGTTTAGGTAGGGCTTTAACGACACGGGGGCATTGACGCCCCCGTCGTTTTTCCACGATGGCGAATTGCAACTGTGTTCTCAGGCGCAAGAG
>JBBRDR010000223.1:0-3788 GCA_038203745.1 Burkholderiales bacterium
AGCGCGATAATGCTGGCGGCGGCGCGGGAAGCGGCGTTTGCCTGGTTCCCCCCAATAAGTAAGAAGCCGGCGCAGCACACCGCGTCCGGCAGGCGTCGCGGCAAAGCCCGGCAGACCGATTTGTGGTGGTAGCACGCCGGAATCGAGAGCAGCGAGCTGCTCCCTGAGCAACTCGGCAACCCGGTCACAACTGAAATAGAGAACGGCTGTTTCTGGCGGGGCTGATTTACGTGAGCAGGCAACCGCCGGCGCATCTCGCGTCGGATCAATCCAGAACGTCGCTGGGGTTTGTGGCGTAGGGGCATTGCCGGGCTTGATTCGGTCCGCAAAACGCTCCAGATACGTGGCAACAAAGTTGACTTCCTGCGAGGTGAATGAGGCGGGTTGTGCGCAACCGAGCAAGATGGCGGAGAAATAGAGGCTCTGCAATGAAGCGGACATGCTGAGCTGCGTGTTATCGGCAAGTTCCAGACGCAAAACGGCTTCGTAGGTCTGATGCAGTTGCTGCCAGATTCCGACCCCGGCCGGGGAAGCCGCCAGATTTCCGATTAACAAATGTTGTGCAAGGGTGTACAAGCTTCGCCAGAGGGTCAGCTCATGAGCCTGGCCCCGGTCGTTAACCAGGCCCTCGTCAGCGTTGTCGAGGGTGGCCAGCAAGTCTTCGGCAAGGGCTTGGAGCAAGTCCTGCAGGTTGCGAATTAGCAGCCGTGTTTTTCGGGGGATGGGCAGGGCAACGCTGGTCAGCGTGGGTATCAGTGCGGTAACGACTAAAATGCAACGGGTGTATAAGCGATCCAGAACCAGTGAACGCTGCTGGGGCGTTACAAGGCTTGTGCGCAAAGTTCCCAGGTGAATACTCAGTGCGGGGAGATCGTCTGCAGCATTCAGCGGCGGTGGTGTGCCCATCCACGCCAGAATGGCACGCATGCCTGGCTGCGAGAAGGCAGTGGTTTCAATGTTCTCTGCGTTGGAAAGCGTATCAGCCATGGCACTCGTTATGAAAATGAGGGACTAAACTACCTCTTGGTAGTATAGCTTTTGGCGCAGATAGGGCTATGTGACTTAATACACGTTATTAGTGAGGTTGTGACTATACAAGTTCCCCGCGCACAAGTAGTTCGCGTAAATACTTGCTTGTTTATTCGCGCTTTCTTGGTATAATTACGCCCTTTTTCTGAATTCGGAATAGATCCTATGGTTGTTATTCGTCTTGCTCGCGGTGGCGCGAAAAAGCGTCCTTTCTACAATATGGTGGTGGCTGATTCCCGCACCCGCCGTGATGGCCGCTTCATTGAGCGGATTGGTTTCTACAATCCGATTGCTACTGAAAAAGAAGAAGGCCTGCGCATTGCCGCTGATCGCTTGAGCTACTGGCAACAGCAAGGGGCTCAGCTGTCGCTGACCGTTGCTCGCCTGGTCAAGCAGTCCGGCGTCAAGGCTGCTGCCTGAACAACGTCTGATAGACTTCCTTTTGCCTGATTCTACCGGCCTGCCTCCGCCTGCCGATATGGTTGTTCTCGGCAAAGTCGTAGGCCCTTATGGCTTACGCGGTGCCGTAAAAGTTCATCCGTTTGCGGATGATCCGGAAGTTTGGGCCAGGTTGCCACTCTGGTGGGTCGGGCAGGAAGGTTGTGCGCCGGAACTGTGGCACCAGACGCAAGTGCGCGGATGCAAGGTGCATGGTGATGTCCTGATTGCCGAGTTGGCGTGCGTGCCGGATCGTAATGCATCTGAAACGGCTAAAGGGATGCTGGTGGGTGTGCCTCGTTCAGAGTTGCCGCCCGCCGCCAAAGATGAGTACTACTGGGCCGATCTGATCGGTCTGGACGTGGTAAATACCCACGGTCAGTCATTGGGGCATGTGCTTGGACTGATCGAAACCTCGGCTAACGACGTGTTGCGAGTGGGTGAAGGGGATGGAAAAGAGCGCTTGTTGCCGTTTGTCGCAACAGTGGTGCTGGAAGTCAATCTAGCTGAAAAAAAGATTTGCGTTGAGTGGGAATTGGACTGGTGAGTTCGGCCAAAGGCCTGGTCGCCGATGTGCTGACCTTGTTCCCGGAAATGTTTGTAGCTATATCGCAGTCGGGGATTACGCGACGTGCGCTGGAAGAAGGTCGTTGGAGTCTGAATTTCTGGAATCCGCGCGATTTTACCGAAGACAATCATCGGACGGTTGATGATCGGCCTTACGGTGGTGGGCCGGGCATGGTGATGATGCCGGAGCCGCTTGAAGCGGCGGTAACCGCCGCACGGGCAAGACAGGCCGCGACAGGACTGGCGAGCCGGGTGATTTATCTTTCGCCACAGGGTGCGCGACTAACACACCAGCGGGTGATGCAGTTTGTTGAGCAGGTCGAGACAGAAGGTTTGGTTCTGTTGTGTGGCCGCTACGAAGGGATTGACGAGCGTTTGATCGAACGTTGTGTCGATGAAGAAATATCGATCGGGGATTTCGTGCTTTCGGGCGGTGAAATTCCAGCAATGGCGTTGCTGGATGCCGTTGTCAGACAGTTGCCGGGCGTCCTGAATGACGCTGATTCGGCAACACAGGATTCGTTTGTCGCGGGTTTGCTGGATTGCCCGCACTATACGCGGCCGGAGGATTACGACGGTCAGCGGGTGCCGGATGTGTTGTTGTCCGGTCACCACGAGCAGATTCGTCGCTGGCGGCTGAAACAAGCGCTGGGTCGAACGTGGCAGCGACGTCCCGAGTTGTTGGCGGGGCGTTCGATGTCGAAAGAGGAAACGCAACTCCTGGTGCAATTTCAGGAGCAATGCGGTCAGGAAACTATAAAGGAGTTTAAAAAATGAATCTGATAGCGCTACTTGAGCAAGAAGAAATCGCCCGTCTGGGCAAGACCATCCCCCCCTTTGCACCGGGCGACACCGTTGTCGTTCAGGTCAAGGTTAAGGAAGGTACCCGTGAGCGTCTGCAGGCTTACGAAGGCGTCGTTATCGCCAAGCGTAACCGTGGCCTCAATTCCAGCTTCATTGTGCGCAAAATTTCGTCGGGCGAAGGTGTTGAGCGTACGTTCCAGACTTATTCCCCGCTGGTTGCCGCGATTGAAGTCAAGCGTCGTGGCGACGTGCGTCGCGCCAAACTGTATTACCTGCGCGAGCGTTCGGGCAAGTCCGCACGCATCAAGGAAAAACTGACACGCAAGCAGAAGCCTGTGGTTGCTGCTACTGCTGCAGAATAAGCAAGGCGCGCCAGGCAGGCGCAAGAAAGATAAAAAAACGGGGTGGTGTCGCAAGACACCACCCCGTTTCTTTTTTTGCGCCGCATCAATTGCTAACGCGACATGCCCGTCGGCAGAATCATGTCCCGAATCCTGATTAGTCGCGCCTAGAAAGTTATGATCGAGTGCGGCTTTGCTGAATTCTGCTGAGATCTGACCTATACCCCGTTATCCCGATTTCCCAAGTGCGTAAGAAGAATAATGAAAGTTGCCCTTGACTAAATATAAGCATATTCTAAAATAGAAAGGTCTTATGGTCTTCGCAGAATGCATGTATCCATGTTCTGTTTTATAGCTAGGCGATAACCGTGTTCTCTGCGTACTCCAAATCTCAATGAAAATAGACAAGAGGCTCAAACCAAATTAGTTCAGCGCTTTACGTCTTGCCAGTCAAGGCGTTCAGAAAGGAAAAATCAATGGCTCACATTGTAATCATGGGTGCAGGCATCGGTGGTATGGCGATGGCGTACGAAATGCGTGCGCTGGCTCGCAAGGAAGATCTTGTAACCGTCGTATCGAATACTCCGAAATTCCATTTTGTTCCTTCGA
>JBBRDR010000224.1:0-3692 GCA_038203745.1 Burkholderiales bacterium
CGGCCACCCATGACCACCATGATGAACAAGATCGCATCCATCGCCAGTTGAAGTCCCAGCCGCGGTGACAGTTCCAACTGTCCCTGTAACGCCAGATTCACGGTGACGATCAGGGCACTCATCAGGACCAGCAGTCCAACAAAAAAATAATTGCGAGTATTGCGTGATCGCAGTAATGGAATGGCAATCGCCACGGCTACCGAGAGAGGGAAAGCTGCATTCACCAGGGTTGCCGCAACGGCCCATGGCGTCAGCACCAGTACTCTGCCGCAGACCCAGAGACCGGTCAGCGCCATCAATGGCAGTCCGCTTGCAGTCGGTTGGTTTGTCCATGCACGAACAGCCGTAAGCAAAAAGCCGGCGACGACCGCCGTCGTGTAGCCGAAAATCATCTCGTGGCCATGCCAAAGCGGGCCCGGCAGATATCCGGGAATCCATCCTGAGAATTGGACCGCCCACAGAACCACGCTGAAGGCACTAAAAAGACTTGCCAGCAAGTAAAACGGGCGGAATCCAAGATTCCAAAGAGCGAAGCCGGAGTGCATCACTGCAGACTTGGGTTGTACGGGTTGAGCAACAGGCAGTTCGTTCATATCAGAACCTGACGATTCGTTTTTTTTCGGTGTGGTGCGGAGGCCTCCCGTCAAGGCCGTCAGAATTCTGATTTCTCTGTGGCTGCGACAGTAGAGGGAGTTAAGTTTCGGCGACTAAGAAACTAATGGATCACTGTGTTAATTTGCAATAAGATGTAAGTAAGTTACATCTTTATATTACCAATCATTGGCCACATAAGCAATATTTTACATAGATCTTATAGGAGCGCTATGCGACTCAGCACTTTCTCTGATTACAACCTGCGCGTACTTATGTATCTGGGCGTTCAATCGGGCCGGCTTGCAACAATCGCCGAGATTGCTGCGGTTCATGAAATCTCTGAAAACCACTTGATGAAAGTGGTGCATCAGCTCGGGCGCAGCGGTTACATCGAGACTGTCCGTGGCAAAGGCGGGGGTATGCGCTTGGCCATGACGCCTCAGGAAATTGTATTGGGAGAGGTCATTCGACAGACGGAAGGTGACATCGTGATGGCCGAGTGCTTTTCGGAAAACTCCACTTGTCGCATTCTGCCCGCGTGCCGTCTGAAGGGAGTTTTAGCCGAAGCATTGAGTGCAATGTTCCTGGTGCTTGATGACTACACGCTAGCCGATCTTTTGGAAAAGCCACAGGATCACCTTAAGGCCATTAGTTGGCGAGAAAGAACGCCTCAAGACCAAATGGCTGTTTAAACCCATTGGGCGAATTGCAAACAAATAGCGGACGATACCGGTGCTGCTTCTTTCTCGATTGTCTTACGATCACTCATTGTTGAAGGTGAAACGACCGCTATGAAGCGACATCAAAAACTGCAGGATTTGTCCCGTGAACACCACAGTGCGTTGCAGTTGGCGCTGAAAGCCAAGCGCGCGGCAATGTCAGGTGATCAGAATCAGATTAAGGCGACGGCAGCAACGTGCATCGTAGCGTTTTACGCTGAGCTTGATCCACATTTTATTGTTGAGGAGAATACCTTTCTTCCGTTGCTGACAGCGGCCGGGGAAGACATGCTCGTGACACAGGTTGAACGTGATCACAAGGAACTGCGTCGCCTTTCCGTTCAGTTACTGCAGCCTGATGCCAAGGTGTTGCATGGATTCGCCGAGCGTCTGACATCCCATGTGCGTTTTGAAGAGCGCGAAGTGTTTGTGGTTCTAGAAACGCTATTTGATAGCGATTGACGATCTCAAATTAATGAGACTTAGGTCGATGAACTTCTACGCGTTTGAAGAATCAGAGTGGCGCAAACAGTGCCGGCGGGAGATGCTGAGGCTATGGTCGAAGCGTAACGATTGCCGGATGAAAAATGTCAGAGTGATTCCGGTGGGCTTGCTGCCTATTTTCGATATCATTAGTTCACCCATTCAGAAATTTATCTGGAGCCGAATAGAAAGCAGAGTTTAGTGGCAGTGCACATCAAAACAGTTGCATCCATAGTTCTTCAAGTCAAAAACAATATGAAAGGAAACAACATGAAAACGCGCCTCGTAATGTTTCTCTTGACCGTTTGTCTCACCTCGCCTCTGGTTGTCGCTGAAGAGTTTTCCTGGGACCCGCTGAAGGACGTTGAGAATGCCCTACCCGAGGGCGTGCCCAACGAAGGTAAAATTATTCAAGGTAGGCATCAGGTCCGCGAAATGACACAGGATGCGCTGGCTGCGCTTGGTGAGATCGCTCCGGGTGCGCGCCGCGCTGTCGACCGTGCGGCCGGTTACGCCGTCTTCAGTACCTTTGGAATCAAGCTTTTCTTTGCCGGTGGCACAACGGGTAAGGGGATGGTCGTAAATCAACGTACGCATCGACAAACTTTCATGCAGATGGTGCAGGTGCAGGGCGGTCTGGGCTTCGGGGTTAACAAAAATCGCTTGATTTTCGTATTTACGACTCAGCGCGCTTTGAATGAATTTATTAATCAGGGCTGGGATTTCGGTGGTCAAGGTAACCTGTCGGCAATGGCTCAAGGTAAGGGCGGTATGTATAGCGGTGCCGCTTCCGTTGCTCCCGGTGTCTTTTTATACCAGATAACGGACACCGGACTGTCCGCATCACTAACGGTATCGGGCACGAAGTTTTACAAGGACTCAAGTTTGAACTGAGGCTAAATAGTCGCGCTTGCTGCTCGTTGAGTATGAGCCGATGATCGCGTTGCTGTGCAGAGCGGTCTTCGGCAGGACAGCTATTCAGTCGATTGGGTGCGTGATGGGTGTTGGAGCAGGTGGGGCTACAGGGCGATTCTGATTGCCTTTTAACAAACTCCAACAGCTCAGATAAAGAGTTTTATGGCTTTTCTGGATTTTTGAAAAATACTGGCCATTCATTGCTCTCGGCGTTTGGTTTGCATACAAATGGTGGAGTTCGAAAAGAGTCGTTGCCATGTTGCCGGAACTTAAGAAAAGCGGCGCAACTTTTGTCGAAGTAAGATTCGCTGGGGAGTTCGCAAACGGGAACGCCCCCGGAACAATCAACATCCCCCTAAGGAGTTGGCAAGCAGACTCGATAAGATCCCAAGTTCTCCCCGGCTGTTCTCTGCTGTGCGAGCGGATCACGCAATGGAATGGCAAAGCTTTTGCTAAAGAAGCAGGGGTGTCAGAAGGTCTATAACATCGGGGCTTGGAACAAGCTATTGGACTGATTGGGTCTGAGTTTCAACCTCTGAGCAGTTGAGCGGCAACCCCTCTGCCAGCGTAGAGGGTACCCAAATACAGGGTCAGAAATTACACCTGTCAGTGCCACCGCCGCCAGCGGCTTCGCACCGCAAACCGCGTATAATCCACGGTTTAGTTTATTTCAGACGCCAGATCGCCATGCAGGAAAAATACCAGCCCCAAGAGATTGAACTTGCCGCCCAGACGCACTGGAACAAGACCGGTGCAGCACGTGCTGTCGAGGATGCGACCAAGCCCAAATATTATTGCCTGTCGATGTTCCCGTATCCGTCGGGCAAGCTGCACATGGGTCATGTGCGCAACTACACGATTGGCGACGTGCTTTCGCGCTTTCACAAGATGTTGGGGTTCAACGTCATGCAGCCGATGGGCTGGGATGCCTTCGGCATGCCGGCCGAGAATGCGGCAATACAGAACAATGTGCCGCCCGCG
>JBBRDR010000225.1:0-3687 GCA_038203745.1 Burkholderiales bacterium
GCTACCAGCCTTGACCTCGGTTTTATCGTCGGCCCGCGCCTGAATGCGGCCGGTCGCCTGGCTGACATGTCGCTCGGCATCGAAGCACTGATTACCGACGACGAAGGTCGCGCACTCGCCATCGCGCAGCAACTCGACGCACTCAACCGCGAGCGAAAAGATATCGAATCCGGCATGCAGGATCAGGCGCTAATCCACCTCGACATGCTGGAAACCGGCGATGGAGCAAACGTCTCGGGTGTGGCGCTATTTGACCCCGCTTGGCACCAGGGCGTTATCGGCATTCTCGCCTCGCGCATCAAAGACAAACTGCACCGCCCCGTATTCGTTTTTGCACCCGGCGAGAATAAAGAACTCAAAGGCTCCGGCCGTTCGATCCCCGGCCTGCATCTGCGCGACGCACTCGATCTGCTGTCAAAACGTGCCCCGGGTCTGCTGCTACGCTTTGGCGGCCACGCCATGGCTGCCGGTGCAACAATCATGGCGGCCGATTTCCCGCACTTTCGCGAGTTGTTCGCGCAAATCGCCGACGAGTTGCTTTCCCCCGCTGACCTCACGCGAACGCTGGAAACTGACGGCGCTCTGGAATCCGCCTACGTCTCGATCAATACCGTGCACCTGCTCGAGGGAGAAGTCTGGGGACAGGGCTTCGCTGCGCCGATCTTCGAGGATGACTTTACCGTAGAGACGCAGCGCGTGCTCAAGGAAAAACACCTCAAGTTGCGCCTGCGCAAAGGCGATCAACGGCTTGACGCCATCTGGTTCAATTTCAGCATAACGCCCGGTGAAAAAATTCGTGCCGCCTACCGTCTGGCGATCAACGATTACAACGGCGTGCAAACACCGCAACTGATGATTGAACACATCGAGAACCGCTAAAATTCGGGAAGCTCGTAGTTCAAAGGCTTGCAGGCGTCAAAAAGCACTCTACCTAAAAAAACACCCCCGGATGACTCAAAGGGGTTGTTTCAAAGCCATGCTGGTGGCGGACCACCGGATACCGTCAAGCGGCAGTCTTGTTGTTTTTAATGGCCAGTATCACGTCAAGCGATTTCCCGCGTGCCGGCCCGATTTCCCGTGGAATTGCTGAAAACTCTTTAATCTCGGCATCGCTGGCTTTCCCGGCCTTGATGACGCGCATTAATTCACGACACCGCTTGTTCAGCGCTTTCAATTCCTTGGCTGCTGCACTTGCGTTTTTAATAACCATTACTGTCACCTCCATTGCCTCATTGACCTGAATCCGTCAGGTTACGGGTTTTTCATTACGCCACGTCACCGTGAATGGGCATCACCTCGGCGCCGGTATTTTGAATCAAATTGGCGGACAAGGCACTACTGACATTCAAATGACGTCTTGCAGTTGGTGCCATCGCAGTTGGGCGACGAGATTCTTACAGCGACCTTGCCAGATTTTGCGCATTGCTCATTGGCCAGTGCCTGAGCCTGGTACGGATCAGGTCCGGCAGGGTACACCGGATAAGGATAGGCCACACAGCCGGAAAGAATGACGGAGATAATAATCAGGACGATTTTCACTATAGTCTTTCACTGGATGTAAATCAGACATGACTTTAATTGATCAGGCGATTCTCTGGAACCTGACTGCCTTCGTTCGCCGCGCTTACCTCGGCGAGGGCCTTAGTCTTCCAACAGAACCCGGCGTTCTGTCTGGAACTGTCCTTCTGTAGGGGTCACCGGTGCAGTTAGTGTTTCGTCGCCCCTCATCGTAGCAGCTACCACCCTCATAAACGTCTTCTGGCGGAGGAGGGGCTTGTTCTGCAACACCATTCTCTTGGGATTGTTGAATGGCCCGCGCGGCAGCGTCATTCGCCTCTCTGCTTTGCTGTTTCAATTTCTGCTGCGCAGCATCCTGCTGCTGTTGGGTCAAATGATCACGATCAGGAACCACCTCTGAACGGGCGCCCGACATGCACGGCGTGTCAGAAAATTCTGTTTCACCGGAAGTCTTCTTGCACATAAAAATCTCAGCGTGCGCAACGCCTGAAGCCACCACAAAGATCAGAAACAGAAGATGCTTAAGCATATCTTTTCCTTTCAATTCGTAATTATCAGGCCAAGTTGATCGCTGGCAGCAACGCCGGCGTAGAGTACGAGTTCAGCATCTTGCCCCAAAGCGATTTTTAATGGGAACGTCCAGATTGATCTTTCGACGCCCCACCCCTGCCAAAACTTGCGCCAAAGGAATCCAAGCGTAAACTTTCAACGGTAATTCTTCTCAAAAATGTTCATTGAATGAGTACAGATTGCCGGAACCAGTCTTTCACTTAGCATTAGGGAATTCGGTGACGAACCCCAAACACAGCCGTAGTCTTTGTTACACAGGAAAAAGCAACTAGAACGCCTGCTTAAGCATCATCGATACTGTCGGCTAGCAACGCCGAGATTTGTAAAAACTCTTTTTCTTTTCTCAGGAAAGCCTCACAGACATCAGGATCAAAATGTTTTCCCTTTTCGCTATTTATAATATTGACGGTTTCTTGATGGGGAATAGCCGCTTTGTAACATCGCTTTGTAGTGAGTGCGTCATATACATCAGCAAGTGCCATTATTCGTGCTGACAATGGTATTGTGTCGCCCGTTAGACCGTAAGGATATCCGGAACCATCCCATCGTTCGTGATGGGACAGAATAATCTTGATGGCAATTGAAAAAAACGACTTGAAATCAAGTTTCTTCTCAGCTTCACGAAGAATACTCGCTCCATATTCGCAATGTTTTTTTATATTCTCAAACTCTTCAGTAGAGAGTTTGCTCGACTTTTGAAGTATGGCATCAGGAACTCCGACCTTGCCGATATCATGAAGTGAAGACGCTCGAACAATATCTGTTATGTAACTTTGTGTCAGATATAGGCGATATTTTGGGAGGAGAGAAAGCTCGTCTGCCAACAATTTCACATACTGACAGCACCTTTCCAGATGTTTACCTGTTTCACGGTCTCTTATTTCCGCTTGAAGTGCTAGCGCGAATATAGTCACATTTTCGGTTTGGATTAGTTGGCTGTTCTTGCTGACAATCTCGTCGTAGTGCTGTCGAATGGAGAGCAGCATGTTGGTTTGCAGTACGATGCCTAAAAGTACAAATATGGCGCCGAAGAGAAAAATAAGCCCTATAACCATATTACCGACTACGGCAAGGTCTGCCACTAGAATGACTATTACAACGAGATACCCTACTAAAAAACCACACATTAACACCCGATGAAATTTCTCAAGAAGGCGTATGCGCGTTTCCTTGGCGGACAAAAGACCGTTAGCAAGGCGAATCGTCTGGTTGTATTTAAATATGCTGAAGAGCATCACTATGGCACCGGATGCAATCAGCAGCAGCGCGAAAAGATTGTAGTGTTTCAAGATTCTCTCTAGCGCAAATAGTTGCAGCGAAGGATTTTGACGGTAACTGATTGTATCTCTGTGCCCTGCAATTGCGCAGCATCGTCGCGTAAAACCCTGCTGATAGTATTACAACAAAGGTTTAAGTGCTACGGCAGAGATAGGTTAAAAACCCGTGAAGAATTCATCTCAAATCACTCCCGTCCAAAACAAGATATGACGTTGGATCATCCGCCGGTGTAAGGTAATCGTGCATCGCCAAACGCACTGTTACCTGACCGAGGAGACCCAACGTGAAAGCATCATGCAGCATGTTTAGCCAACTACTCAA
>JBBRDR010000226.1:0-3685 GCA_038203745.1 Burkholderiales bacterium
AGCACGTTTTCGTTAGATTTTGATGATAAGGAAATCGACGCCATCTTCAACGCCGCTCGGTGTCGGAGTGATGTCCCAGTAAGCGAGAGTCCAAATGAATGTCAACTTACAATCGCCGCCTAACTGTGGCCTCGACGACTATAAGCTATCTGTCTTTCAGTTGGTTACGAGCCCACGCAAGAAAAAGAAAGCTTTGCTTGATGTCGAATGTTTGTTCTGTCCGGATGCAAAGGACAAAACGAAGTATTCCGTCAGTCTGAGCATCCGCTACAGCGGCGCGGCGAAGAAAGCATTTTCAATTAAGGTGGTCGCCACTGGAGCGTTTCACTGGGTAGGCGGCTACGACCAGAAAGAAGGGGATAGCTTCCGCGCTTGGGTCAATGGTGGAACCATCCTTTATGGTCTCGTCCGCTCGACTGTTGCAGAAATCACGGGGATCAGCGATTGTGGCAAAGTGATTCTTCCAACGGTACTGATGATCGACATCGTTAAGGGGCAGATAGAAGACTCTCTGAAAAGCTTCAAATCGGAGACCATAATATAGAAACAACCCGCATTCTCAAAATCCCCTTTCATCTGTGCCACAAAATGAGTTATAAAAGCACAACAACCTATACAAACAAGCCGTCTAAAACCCCGTTTCCCTTGGCTTTTCTGCTATAGCTAACCCCCTCCTCGGGTTCGAGTCCCGCCTCGCCCACCATTTTAGAATAAACCCCACACGGTACACCATGTTTTCAGGTACATACACAGCAATTGTGACTCCCTTCAATCGCGACGGTTCAGTCGACTACGGCTGCTTTCGGGAGTTGATTGAAAAGCAGGTCGCGGCAGGAATCTCGGGCATCGTCCCGGTTGGAACAACGGGAGAATCCCCCACACTTTCAACGCCAGAGCATATAGAAGTGATCAAGGCGGCTGTAAAATTTGTTTCCGGTCGCATGCAGGTTATCGCAGGGACCGGTGCCAATTGCACGGACGAGGCCATTGAGTTAACAAAGGCGGCCCTCGATGCAGGCGCTGATGCGACGCTCCAGATCACCCCCTATTATAACAAGCCTACGGCTGAAGGTCTTTTCCGACATTTTTCGGCAATCGCTGATTTGGGGTTGCCTGTGATGTTGTATAATGCTCCAGGGCGCACCTCACGCGAAATTCCCATCTCCGTGGTGAAGCGCCTCGCTTCGCATCCTTCGGTTGTTGCCGTCAAGGAAGCCGCAGGCGATGTCGGGCGCGTTAATCAGATTCGTGCCATCTGCGATCTTGAAGTACTTTCCGGTGATGATCCGCTGACGCTGCCGATGATGGCAGTTGGTGCGCGCGGTGTTGTCAGTGTGGCGTCGAACGTCGTGCCGAGGCAGATGGTCGAGATGGTCAACTTGGCACTGGCATACAAGTTTAAAGAGGCCCTCGTCATTCACGACGAACTCGTGCCGCTGTTCGCCGATCTTTTCATCGAGGTCAACCCCGTTCCCGTTAAGGCCGTACTCGCTATGATGGGACAGATTGAGGAGATCTATCGGTTACCGCTCTGCGAAATGGAGTCGGCAAATCGCGATAAGCTCCATGCGACGCTGATTTCGCTCGGCCTGATCTAGTCTTGGAATCTCGGGTCGCATCATTACTTTGTAATTGTCAGTCTCCGTATCTATAATCCAGTCGCAACAACGAAAACGAGAACCACGCCATGTTTTTCCGAAAACTTTTGATTAAGGGCTTCCCCCCATTTGAGGATCAGGAAATTACCCTCCCAAAGGTCGAAATAGCTGATGGTTCGCTCGCGGAGACCCATGTCATCACCGGAGTCAACGGTACTGGGAAAACACGTCTCCTTTCCGTGATGGCGGCCGTGCTGGGAAGTAATGAACATATCGCGAAACGATGGCCGGATCCCAAAGGTACGGTCTTTGTCAATAAACTAGTTGAACTTTCCTTAGCAAAATCAAAATCGGCGCATAACACTGCCAGTGTTTACTGTGACAATACGTCATCCAATGGCATTTTTTTAGGACGAGATGAATGGAAAGCTTTTGCTTCAACATTAGCTTTCGCTTACAATGGTTTGGCGTATGTTCAGGATGCCGCGATCAAGCCCATGGTGGCGACTCAGAAGCCCGATGCGAAGATTCGGCTGTCGTTTGCGCGTCCACCGGAGCAGTCCGCCGCATTGTTGCAGAACATCGCTAATTTGAAAATTCATGCAGCGATGGATCACATGAATGCTGCGGATTCGGCTGAGACCACGCCGATGAGGCTCATGAACAAGCTGGAATCGGCGATTACTGATATCACCGGACGAAGCTTCAAGTTCGATGTAGAGACATACGGCGGCGCGACCATTTGCGTTCGCTGGGGCGGTTCTGAAAAATTTCAATTTGCCCTGTTGCCGGATGGACTCCGGTCGATCATTGGATGGCTGGCGCATGCAGTCGCAATGATGGATGCCTGTTTGGAAGGCAAATCAGATCCGACTGAACAGCCCGCCATTTTCTTGTTGGATGAACCAGAAAGCCATTTGCATCCTGCGTGGCAGCGGAAGATTCTTCCGGCGTTCCAAAAGCTTTTTCCGAAGTCGCAGGTCATTGTTTCCACGCATTCGCCGTTCGTGATCTCCTCCATTAATCAAGGCTGGATACATAGGCTTGTCGTTAATCCTTTCAGTGGGAAGGTTCATGCTGAGGAACCGAAGCCTGCGGAGGCTGGCGATAGTTACATGTCCGTTGTTGAAGATTTGATGGGACTTGAGCCCATTCAGGCTTTTGACCCCGAATCCGAAAAGCTTTTGGCTGCTTTCTACGCAACACGCAAGGCCGCATACGACCATGAACCAGAAGCCGTCGAGGATGCTGAGCGTATTGGGGGCGAAATTGCGAAACGTGGCTCCGTTCTCGCCTTGATTGTCGGGAATGAGCTTTCCCAGATGCGTCGTCAGTTGGCGCATCCAAAGGTGGAGGTCTGAGCCGTGTCGATGCGTCAGTTTAACCGTGGCGATACGCCGCCTGTTCTTACCGAGCATGGCGAGGCATGGGGCAGGGAGTGGGAGCAACGCCAGAAAGCAGGTGGCACATTCCACTGGCACAAAGTTGTCGGCCAGTCTGTTAATCAATCGCTGGTGCCAATCCTTGCCGAACAAACGCAAGGGCATTGTTCGTTCTGCGATGCCTATCCCGTTTCGCCGCCAAGTTTGGCGACTATTGAACATTTCTGCCCGAAAAGCAAATTCCCGCTTCTTGCCTTTGTCTGGGATAACCTTTATGATGGCCTGAATAACGGCCATCCGATTGTTCGACGCTTAGAAAGAGACAAGGTTGCAACTGCGTACAACGTTTGTCACGCCGATTATCCTTACCGCAACTTCCTGTTCCAAGAGGAACGTATCTCATTAACACCAAACGAAAAAGGTGCATCATGACTTCAGTAGCAATTTTAGGAGCCGGCGGTCGCATGGGTGCGGCACTGATCAGCTCAATTCGAACGTACGAAAATCTTAAACTCGGGGCGGCGGTTGAGCAACCGGGCAATTCGAATGTTGGACTTGATTCCGGCACGGTATCGGGATGCCAGCCAAACGGAGTTCTGATCACCGATGATATCACTGCGGCCATTGCTGCGGTGGATGTGGTCATTGACTTTACGTTTCACACGGCAGTGCCCGAAACGGCCATGCTGGTGAAGAAGCACAACA
>JBBRDR010000227.1:0-3668 GCA_038203745.1 Burkholderiales bacterium
GCTTCGTCGACGATCAGCCAGGCACCGCGCTTTTTGAGCTGGTCAGCCGCGTCGAGCAGCGTGTCGCGTGACAAAACGTTCGCGGTTGGATTGTTCGGGTTGCAAACCAGTGCGTAGGGCGTCATGGCCGTCAGCACACGCGGCAAGTTCGGCAGACGGCGCAGTTTGTAGCCCGCGCGCTCCCAGGCATGCGGGTGTTCTTCGTAAATGGGTGCGATGCAGGCAATGGATGACTTGGCAAACAACGTGGGCAGCGCCTGAATCGCCGCCTGCGAGCCGGGCAGTGCGAGCAAACGGTGATTGCCGTAGTAGGCGGCGGCGGCCGCTTCCAGGCCGTCTTCGTCTTCCGGCAAGCGGTTCCAGCACGTCGGATCGATCGGCGCCACCGGGTAGGTTTCAGGATTAATGCCGGTCGACAGATCGACCCAATCGGCCAGCGGGATGTTGTATTGCTGCGCGGCAAAGCGCAGACGTCCACCGTGTTCAAGCAAGGTACAAGCCTCCAGCCAGATAAAGCACCAACCACAATACGAGGCTGCGCCGGACGAGGGTCAGCGCCCGCGGAATGTCTTCGCCACGCGCCGGACGGCCTTCGCCGAGGATCGGCCGTTCTTCAAGTTGCCCGTGATAGATCGCCGGGCCGCCGAGTGCCAGACCAAGGCTGCCGGCACCCGCCGACATTACCGGGCCGGCGTTCGGGCTTTCCCATACGGGGGCCTGCTTGCGCCAGCACGCGAGTGCGCGGCGGGTCTGGCCACACAGCGCGTAGGTTAGCGCCGTCATGCGCGCCGGCAGGTAGTTGAGTACGTCGTCAATACGCGCTGCAGCCCAGCCAAAACGCAAAAACCGTTCGTTCTTGTAGCCCCACATGGCATCCAGCGTGTTGGACAGCCGGAACAGTACGACCCCCGCCCCGCCCAGCAACATGAACCAGAACAGTGCGCCGAACAAGGCGTCGTTGCCGTTCTCCAGCGTCGATTCGACACAGGCTTTGGCGACACCGGATTCATCCAGATCGGAGGTCTTGCGCGAGACGATCCAGCCCACATGCTCACGGGCGGCAGGCAAATCACCTTTTGCCAGATCGCTGGCGACGCGTTCGCCGTGCTCGGCCAGCGCCCGCCCGCCGAGGGCGAAGTAGAGCAAGGTCACGTCGATCAGCCAGCCGTAAAAATCATGGCGCTTTACCCAGAAAACGAGCGCCACCCAAGGCAGAACGATCAAAGCCCAAGACAGCACCCCGGCGGTTTTGCGCCACGCTCCCCGGTTGAGAACGCCCTCAATCGCGTCAGCCAACGCGCCGAAGCCAACCAGTGGATGCCAGCGCCGGGTCTCACCCAGCAGGCGATCAAGGAGAACGCCTGCGATGGCTGCAAGGGGCAACCACAAGGCTGAAGGAACATATTGCGTGAATAGATCGGGCGAAATAGGGATAGGCATGAGAAAATTGCGGGCTACGTGGCCAAGAATCTGACAATCCGAGATTTTACGATGAATACCCCTAAATCCCCCAGTAAAACCCCTAGCCTGATGGTTCAGGGCTGCACCTCCGATGCCGGCAAGACGATTCTCGTCGCTGCGCTATGCCGCGTTGTCGCCCGTCGTGGCATCAAGGTTGCGCCGTTCAAACCGCAGAACATGGCGCTCAATTCAGCGGTCACCGTCGATGGTGGCGAGATCGGCCGCGCGCAAGCTTTGCAAGCGCTCGCCGCCGGTGTTCCGGCTCACATTGATTTCAATCCGATATTACTCAAGCCCGCCACGGACACCAAGGCCCAGGTCATCGTCCATGGCAAGGCGCTCAAAGACTTCAACGCCAAGGACTACCACGCCTACAAGCCGATGGCGATGAAGGCTGTGCTTGAATCGTGGGAACGCCTGAGCGCGCAGTATGAATGCATCATTGTCGAAGGTGCGGGCAGCCCGGCCGAGATCAATCTGCGCAACCGCGACATCGCCAACATGGGCTTTGCCGAGGCGGTCGACTGCCCGGTGATCCTGATTGCCGACATCGACCGTGGTGGCATCTTCGCGCACTTTGTCGGCACGCTGGATCTGCTTTCTCCGAGCGAACAGGCACGTGTAAAGGGTTTTGTGGTCAATCGTTTCCGTGGTGACATCGGCCTGCTTGAACCTGGCCTGCGCTGGCTGGAGGAACGCACCGGCAAGCCGGTACTCGGCGTGCTGCCTTACCTGCACGGCCTCTACCTCGACGCCGAAGATGCATTGCCGCGCGGGAAAGAGGCTAAGAGCGACACCAAACTAAAAGTCGTCGCACCCGCGTATCCGCGCATCTCGAACCACAACGACCTTGATCCGCTGCGCTTTCATCCCGAGGTCGATTTCACGTTTGTCGGCCCGCACGACACGCCACCACAGTGCGACCTTATTGTCCTGCCCGGCTCCAAGGCGGTGCAAGCTGACCTGGCCTGGCTGCGCGAAATGGGCTGGGAGGATGCCATTCGCCAACACTTGCGCTACGGCGGCAAAGTGATTGGCATTTGCGGCGGGTTACAAATGCTCGGCCAGCAATTGCACGACCCATTAGGTCTGGAAGGCTCAACGCACAGCGTCGCCGGGCTGGGCTTGCTGGATTTTGAGACGACGCTCGAATCCGATAAACGGCTGGAGAATGTGCGCGGGATTCTCACGCTCCCCGGCTTACCCGAGATCGCCGGTTACCGCATCCACATGGGCGTCACTCGTGGCCCCGCACTTGAGCGCCCGGCCACGCAACTGGACGGCGAAACGGAAGGCGCACGTTCTGCCGACGGACAGATTCTGGCCACCTACTGCCACGGCTTGTTCGACCAACCGACAGCACTCAACGCTTTACTCGAATGGGCAGGACACAAACCGGCCAGCCAATTCGACCCCGACGAGCGCCGCGAACGTGACCTCAACCGGCTGGCCGATGCAGTTGAACAGCACATGGATATGGAAAAGCTTGGCGAATGGCTGCCGCTCGGGAATAAGTGATTACGCATTCACGCGCTTACGCAGCCCCGTTTGAACAGCCGGATGCGTTTCTTTGCTGTTATGCGATGACCGACGCACAAGCCTGGGGGGCGCTAGCGCCCTCCTCCGAACACGCGGAAACCGATGCCCGGTCAGGCGGCATGCGTAGGATATCGCCCGACAGATAGGCGGCAACGGCTTGATCGGGGTCGGTTTCAAGCGTCACCACACCCTGAATTCCGCGCTGCAGTAATCGCTGTTGCAAGCCTGAGCCCATGCTGGCGGCGATCAGGGTATTCATTTCATCAAGCACATGGGCCTGCTCCGGCGGCGATGAGTGTAAAGCCTGTTCAATCGGCAGTTCGAGCAGGGTTTTACCGATCACCTGACCCTGTTTGACTTCGTAAATCCAGAACTTGCGACACTTGCCTGCGTGTTCAGTCACGGTCTTGCGATTCTGGCTGCAAACCGCAATTTTCAGCGTATCGCCTTGCGATTTTACGGGTGCCGCGTTGTTTTGTTTGCTCTTGCTCCCGCAACACCCGCCGCCTTCGTCCCCGTGCTCATGTCCGTGACCACCACAACCGCCGCCCTCATGACCGTGTTCTTTCCCGTGACCACCGCAACCGCCACCTTCATGAGCATGACCATCGCCGTGGCTGCCGCAGCCACCACCGCCACCACCGCCACCACATCCACCGGCGGGAATG
>JBBRDR010000228.1:0-3602 GCA_038203745.1 Burkholderiales bacterium
ACATTTTGCAAATCCGTGCCCCGGTCGATCACCTCGCCGAAGACATTGAACATGCGCGAGAGAATCGATTTGCCCACCGGGGTTTTTAATGGTCCGCCCGTGTCGTGCACCGCCATGCCGCGAGCCAAGCCCTGTGTTGGCGTCAAGGCAATGCCACGGACATGATGTGAGTCACTCTGCGACAGTACCTCGATGATGATGTTTCCATCCTCGCCGGCATGCAGCACTGAGTAAATCGGCGGCAAATTCTCTTCAAACCGGATGTCAACGACGCTCCCGCGCACCGACGTAATGGTGCCGATGCGGTCAGTAACGGGGCTGGACTGAATTGGGGTCATGAAGAAAATCCGTTGCGTTGTGGAAAGCCCTGCAGAACAAAACCTCCCATGCCGTTGATTCCATATTGTCGGGTGTTTTTGTTGACAATGGATGAACAGGAAATGGCAATGCTCATGCTTTACCAAGATGAGTAAGAGCATACGCTCTGTATTGAATCTCCGCAGATATGCCAAGATTCCATGTGATCACAATAGTGCAGGCACGAAGTTTGTCAATCTGTGCGCTAGAGCACGTAGACCGGGTTTTCTTGTATTAAGCCCGGAAATTTACACGTTGGCTTGATCAATTCATAACCCGTAAATTATTCGTTTTGCTGGCGGCATTGTTTCTGAAAGCCGAGTCAATTGGATATGCAATTCAACAGCTCGGGCTGGCCAACGAAAGCGACCGGAAGTATGACCTGCGTGTTTGATCTTCGGTTTGATCGACGGCAAACCGGGACGGGTTCACTAACCAACAGAGAATGTCGGCATCGTCTAAAAGCCCACGCCGTGCGGGGCTTTGAAAAGTAAAGAGCCCTTCACAGGGAAGGGCTCTAATGTGTTGGCGGAGTGGACGGGACTCGAACCCGCGACCCCCGGCGTGACAGGCCGGTATTCTAACCAACTGAACTACCACTCCAGTACTGCAAAAACTTGGCGTCCCCACGGGGATTCGAACCCCGGTACCTACCGTGAAAGGGTAGTGTCCTAGGCCTCTAGACGATGGGGACCCGGACTAACTTTCTTTCGACTTGTTGGTGGAGGTACGCGGGATCGAACCGCGGACCTCTTGCATGCCATGCAAGCGCTCTCCCAGCTGAGCTATACCCCCTCTCGAAAGAAGGGCGCATTATAGGGATGCGGCCCAATCTTGTAAAGCGATTTTTGTTTTTTTAGAGGTGATATCGTTGCTTAGAGAATGGGAGCAGCGGCCAGACGCTTGAGTACCAGCTCCCTTGGAAACAGAACGATCACTGCGTCGACTGATGGCGTTTGCGCTTGCCCTGTGAGCAGGATGCGCAGCGGCATGGCAAGTTTCGGCATCTTTAACCCATGCTTGCCGATGCATTCCTTGATCAAAGCGTTTATGGCGGGTGCTTCCCATATCACGTCCTTGATTCCGGCGATGAAGTCGACCAGTGCCGGCAGCGTTTCAGGGCTAAGGTGCGGGGCCAGAATTTCGGCTTTTGGATGTAAGTCGATGTAGAACACTTCGGCAGCGTCGGCCAGTTCATTCAGATTGCTTACGCGCTCTTTGTAGAGGCCGATGATGGCTTCGAGGGACGGTGTGGCTGTAATTGTTACACCCCGCGCTTCGAGGCGCGGTTGCACTAACGCCACCAGGCGTGCGTTGTCGGCCTGTTTGAGGTAGTGGGCATTGAGCCAGTTAAGCTTCTCAGTGTTGAACTGCGCGGCCGATGGGGTGATGTGGTCGAGATCGAACCACGTACAAAACTGTTCCATCGAAAACACTTCGTCGTCGCCGTGCGACCAGCCGAGGCGAGCGAGGTAATTGAGTACGGCCTCGGGCAGATAGCCTTCGTCGTCGTATTGCATCACGCTCACTGCGCCATGGCGCTTGGACAGCTTCTGGCCATCGTCACCAAGGATCATCGACAAGTGTGCGTAAAACGGCACCTGAGCGCCCAGTGCAGCAAGAATATTGATCTGCCGAGGTGTGTTGTTAACGTGATCGTCGCCACGAATGACGTGGGTGATACCCATCTCCCAGTCATCAACCACAACACAGAAATTGTAGGTCGGCGTGAAATCGGTGCGGGCAATAACCAGATCATCGAGTTCGGCATTGGCGATCTCGATGCGGCCTTTGACAAGATCATCCCAAGCCACGACCCCGTCAGACGGGTTTTTAAAGCGCACCACGGGCTGTACGCCGGCTGGTGGTGTCGGCAGCGTCTTGCCGGCCTCAGGCCGCCAGGTGCCGTCATAACGCGGTTTTAGGCCCTCAGCGCGTTGTGCCTCGCGCATCCGCTCAAGTTCTTCCGGCGAGGTATAGCAGTAATACGCTGTTCCAGCCGCCAGCATTTGCTGGAGTACGGCCTTGTAGCGATCCATGCGTTGCATCTGGTAGAACGGCCCCTCATCGTGTGTGAGCCCCAGCCAGTTCATGCCGTCGATGATCGCCTGCACGGCCTCCGGTGTGGAACGCGCGACATCGGTATCTTCAATGCGCAGGACAAACTGCCCCGCGTGGTGACGGGCGAAGGCCCAGGCGAAGAGGGCGGTACGGGCGCCGCCGATATGCAAAAAACCGGTCGGGGAGGGGGCAAAGCGTGTGCGGATCATGGTGTCTGGCCGAAAAACGGAAAGGTCGTATTGTAAAGGATGCGTCGTGTAAATTGACCGAAGGCAGCGGTTATGGTTAAATGCGCACCCTCTATCGGGCGGTTAGTTCAGCGGTAGAACGCTCGCCTCACACGCGAGAGGTCACTGGTTCGACCCCAGTACCGCCCACCAACTTATGATGTATAGAAGTCAAAAAAAGGTCGGATAACCCAATAAAAACATGGGGTCTGGCCTTTTTTACGTCCAAGGATATCCAATAGTCGTATTGTGATCTGGGGGTGCATCCTGTTCATGCTAATGGAGACCCCCAAATTCCGCTGATTGATAGCGCGATAGGCAAAGCAAAGCCTGTAGAGCAAGCTGGATACTTTCTTTGCTGCTTTCTAAAGGGGGTTTCTCGAATCCATAATCCGGCACCGATATGTGCCGAAAAAAGGCTTACTACACCACGTGTAGTGCTTTATAGAATTACTAGCTGCCCCCCAGTGATTGTCTGGCGTTGTGCGCTATTCAGAAGGAATTGCTTCATGAGATCCGGTGATGGCAGAAGTCAACCCGTAGCTAATCTTGACAAGAATTAGGAGCGGACGCTAATAGCGAGTTCCAGCAATTCCAATTGAGTCGTATAACTAACTTGACAAAGAGTTTGCCGCTGCGGCGGTGAGTGCAACGGTTCGGTTAATCCTATAATTTTTTTCAAAGAATTTATATTTCAGATCACTGCTGTCCAAGATAGCCGAAACCGTGGGGGCACGCACCTGATCTGATGCGGGTTTCGGACGGATTATGTCGGTATTTCAAGATTGTGCCTCGCTGTGCTGTCCAAGATCAAGTGAAGGCCAAGGTAGCCTGGGGGTTGTCCTGCGGATCAGGCGGTGTGGCGAAGGGTTTATCAAGCCAGGCCATCAGATCGCGGTGGGTGAAGAGATTCATGCGCAGCAGCGCCACGAGGTTTGAGAGGCTCCAGCCGAAGCG
>JBBRDR010000229.1:0-3571 GCA_038203745.1 Burkholderiales bacterium
CTGGAAAAAGTGGGTGGTTACAACGAACCCTTGATTGTGGTGGATTTTGCCCACACGCCCGATGCGCTCGAAAGCGCTCTGTGTGCTCTGCGCGGCGTAGCCAAAGCGCGGGGTGCCGGGCTGACGGTTGTATTTGGTTGCGGCGGTGACCGTGACCGTGGCAAGCGTCCTTTGATGGGTGCTATTGCAACACGGCTCGCAGATCGCGTCGTGCTGACCAGCGACAATCCGCGCAGTGAAACGCCGACAGCGATTATCGACGAAATTAGGGTGGCTACACCCGGCGCCGTGGTGATTGCCGATCGCGCCGAGGCTATTCGCCAGGCAATTCTTTCGGCGCATCCGGCGGAAGTGGTGCTGATCGCCGGCAAGGGTCACGAACCGTATCAGGAGATCGCTGGTTTGCGGCGGCCGTTCTCGGATGTCTCTGAAGCACGAATGGGGCTTGCCGCCCGTCAAAAGGAAACCCTATGAGCGTACAGATGGATCTCCATGAAGCCGCTGTTGCCGTAGCCGGCACGCCGATGGGCGATAACGTGACTTTTTCCGGGGTGTCGACCGATAGCCGGAGTACTGTACCCGGAGAACTTTTTATTGCCCTGCGCGGTGACAACTTTGACGGGCACGAATTTGTTGTTGCCGCACAAGCGCGCGGTGCCATCGCGGCCGTTGTTGAGTCCGGCTCTGTCATGAATTTGAAAGGGCTTGATCTGCCGTTGATTGCCGTGGCCGACACGCGGCTGGCGCTCGGCGCGCTGGCGGCTGACTGGCGAGCCCGTTTCAAGCTGCCGCTGGTTGCGGTAACTGGTAGCAATGGCAAAACAACAACCAAGGAAATGATTGCCAGCATTTTTAAAGTCGCCTTTGCTGATGCGGTGCTGGCCACGCAGGGTAATTTTAACAACGACATTGGAATGCCGCTGACGTTGCTTCAGCTCAATGCCGGGCATCATGCGGCAATCATTGAAATGGGAATGAATCATCCGGGAGAAATCGCTTATCTCACGCGCATCGCCAGGCCAACGGTCGCAGTGGTAACGAACGCCCAGCGTGCACATCTGGCCGGAATGGGGACGCTGGAGACGGTGGCGACCGAGAAGGGCAGTGTATTCATGGGGCTGGCCAAGTCGGGCGTCGCCATATTCAATGCCGACGACTCTTGGGCCGACTTGTGGCACATGCAGAGTTCAAACCGGGGCGTGATGACGTTTTCGCTTGAGGGACGTGCTGAAGTTTCCGGCCGCTATCAGTCGCGGGGCCTGGAAAACCGGCTCATGATCAGTGCTCAGGGTGAAGAGATCGAAGTCTCGCTGGCGGTGCCGGGCGCACATAACGCACGCAATGCGCTGGCTGCCGCAGCCGCAGCGCTGGCGGCGGGCGTCTCGCTTGAATCCGTAGGCGAAGGTCTGGCGGCTTTCCGTGGGATCAGAGGCCGGTTACAGCAACGTGCCGGCCTGAACGGTGCGGTGGTGCTTGATGATACCTATAACGCCAATCCCGATTCAGTGCGTGCAGGCATTGATGTGCTGGCAGCAACCGTGGGGAGAAAGATTCTGGTGCTGGGAGACATGGGCGAGATCGGTGACATGACGGGTCAGTTTCACGATGAAGTCGGCGGTTATGCCAAGAGTCAGGGCGTCGATCTGCTTTTGGCTTTGGGTGAATCAAGCACGCTGGCGGCCTACAACTTCGGTGCGGGCGGACAGCATTTCAAAAAAGTTGACGACCTGATCGAGGCGCTGACCAAAGAAATGAGCCCGGAAACGACCGTTCTCGTCAAAGGCTCGCGCTTCATGCGCATGGAGCGCGTGACAGAGGCGGTAGTGAAAGATGGCACGGGAGGGAAACAATAATGCTGCTGATGCTGGCTCAATGGTTGTCGCAGGACGTCCGCGGATTCAACGTGTTTGGCTACATCACCTTGCGTACCATGCTGGCCGCGATGACGGCGCTGATCATTTCATTTATTGCCGGTCCGCGCGTTATCCGCTGGTTGGCAGCCAAGAAGATCGGGCAAGCGGTACGTCAGGATGGTCCGCAGACCCATCTCGTCAAATCCGGCACCCCGACCATGGGCGGTGCACTGATCCTGATTGCTATCGGTATTACAACCCTATTGTGGGCAGACCTGACCAACCGCTATGTTTGGGTGGTACTGCTTGTTACCTTGGGGTTCGGTGCCATCGGTTGGTACGACGATTGGCGGAAAGTGGTTTATCGCGATCCGAAAGGTCTGGCCAGCCGCTGGAAATATTTCTGGCAATCGGTGCTCGGGCTGGCAATAGCGATCTATCTGGCCATGACATCAACGAATCCGGCGCAGCTGCAATTAATTGTCCCCTTCTTCAAAACCGTGACTTACCCGCTCGGTGTGATTGGCTTCATTACGCTGACCTACCTGGTCATCGTCGGCACCAGCAACGCAGTCAATCTGACCGATGGTCTGGATGGCCTGGCCATCATGCCGACGGTAATGATTGCCGGTGCATTGGCCATTTTTTCATACGTCGCCGGGAGTGCGGTGTTTTCAAAGTATCTGCTCATGCCTTACATCCCTGGCGCAGGGGAACTGGCGGTATTCCTGGGGGCAATGGCTGGCGCTGGATTAGGCTTTCTGTGGTTTAACGCCTATCCGGCCGAGGTATTCATGGGCGATGTCGGCGCGCTGGCGCTCGGTGCCGCGCTCGGCACCGTGGCCGTAATTGTGCGTCAGGAGATTGTGTTGGCGATCATGGGCGGCGTCTTTGTAGCCGAGACGTTGTCGGTTGCAGCTCAGGTGCTCTACTTTAAATTTACCGGGGGCAAGCGGATTTTCCGCATGGCGCCCTTGCATCACCATTACGAACTTGGCGGCTGGAAAGAGACTCAGGTCGTCGTTCGTTTCTGGATCATCACCATCATGCTGGTGCTGGTTGGTCTTTCCACACTGAAAATCCGTTGAGATGATTCTTTCCGGCAAACACGTACTGGTCATTGGTCTCGGCGAGACCGGGCTGGCCATGGCGAAATGGTTGGTACGCCAGGGTGCTCAGGTGCGCGTTGCTGACAGCCGGAAGCAACCGCCTAACGCCGAGGCTTTGCATGCGTTTGCGCCGCAAATTGAGCTGCTGGCCGGGCCTTTTGTAGCAGAAGCCTTTGCCGGGATTGAGCTGATTGCCATCTCGCCGGGAGTGCCCGTCCAAGAGCCTTTGATCCAGGAGGCCGTGAGTCGCGGTGTGCCCGTGGTGTCGGAAATTGAATTATTTGCCTGGGGTGTGCGCCAGTTGACACCGGCGGCGAAAGTAATCGCCATTACCGGCAGTAACGGAAAAACGACGACAACAGCATTAACCGCCTATCTTCTGAACGAAGCCGGCGTGCGTGCTGTCGCTTGCGGCAATATCTCGCCGGCAGCACTTGAGGCATTGATGGCTGTAGCCGATGGCAATGCAACTTCACCGCAGGTGTGGGTGCTTGAGTTGTCCAGTTTCCAGTTGGAGACGACCCGTACGTTGAATGCGGATGCAGCGACCGTGCTCAACATCAGTGAAGATCATCTGGATCGGTATGCCGGTATGGACGACTATGCCGC
>JBBRDR010000230.1:0-3551 GCA_038203745.1 Burkholderiales bacterium
AAGCTGAAATGTTGGTCAAGCTGGGTTGGCGAATCGTTCACGGCCTCTCCTCTACGCTGTTGTTTTAATGCCTTGAAGGCATTCGACTCAGGAGAGGAGAGAAGGTTCTCAATCCGCGAATTTCTTGCCCGTAAGCTGTTCGTAGGCTTCCCGGTACTTGTCGCTGGTACGGGCCACAACGTCAGCCGGCAGCATCGGGCCGGGAGCTTTTTTGTTCCAGTCCAGCGTTTCCAGATGGTCGCGAACGTACTGTTTGTCAAAAGAGGGCGGGTTGGAGCCCACGCTGTAGGCTTCCATCGGCCAGAAGCGTGAAGAATCAGGGGTGAGCGCTTCGTCGATCAGATGAAGTGTGCCGGTAGCGTCGATGCCGAATTCAAACTTGGTATCAGCAATGATAATGCCGCGAGTTAGTGCATAATCGGCGGCGGCGGCGTAAAGGGCGATGGACGCATCGCGCGCCTGAGTGGCGATTTCTGCGCCGCTCTTGCCTGTGCCGTAAAGGGTAGTGGAAAGTACTGCGCCGCAGTTTATTTGCGCTTGCTCGAAGGAGATGTTTTCGTCGTGATCGCCTTGCTCGGCCTTGGTGGCTGGCGTGAAGATTGGTTCCGGCAGTTTTTCGGCAAGTTTCAGTCCGGACGGCAGCTTGTTGCCGCAGACAGCACCGGTAGTCTGATAGTCCTTCCAGCCGGATCCAATCAGATAACCGCGCACGACCGCCTCGATAGGCAGGGGATTGAGGCGTTTGACGACGAGCCCGCGGCCACGTACCTGATCGCGTTCATTTGCCGCAACTACAGATTCCGGGTCGATTCCGGTGAGTTGATTGGGCAGAATATGCGAAAGTTTCTCGAACCAGAAGTTGGCCAGTTGCGTAAGTACTGTGCCTTTGCCGGGAATCGGATCAGGCAGGACTACGTCGAAGGCCGACAGGCGGTCACTGGTAACGATCAGAAGTTTGCTGTCGTCGATGGCGTAGATGTCACGCACTTTACCCCGGCCGAGAAGGGGTAGGCTCTTGATGGTCGATTCGTAGATGGCTTGAGTCATAGTGGCGATCCGGATAGAAAGAGAAGAGCGGAAGGTGAAAATTATAGGGCAGATCGATCGTGGAATTATGTTCCAGTTGTTTTTTTGGCTTCCGTCGCCAAAGCCTTGCGCATGCGCTTGATCCCAAACAGGGCGAGGATGGCAATCGGAGGGATTGATACGGCCGTGGCAATGTCCGGGGATAGTGCAGGGAAAAGGTATTTGCCTCCCTTGGCGAGGTATTGAACGAGTTGCGAACCATAGTAGGTAATGGCGGCAATCGACAGGCCTTCTACCGTTTCCTGAAGGCGCAGTTGTACTTTTGCGCGGTTATTCATTTGTGCCAGCAGTTCCTGATTTTGCCGCTCAAGTTCAATGTCAACGCGGGTACGCAATAGCTGGCTGTTGCGCGCCACCCGGCCGGAAAGATCGTCCTGACGGCTGGCCATGGCCGCACAGGTATTCATCGCCGGCTGGAAGCGGCGTTGCATGAACTCGTGCAGCGTCTGGAAGCCTGCGACACGCATTTCGCGCAACTCCTCGATGCGTTGCAGAACGATGTTTTGATAAGCACAAGACGCACCGAACCGGAAGGTGGTGCGCGCCACTGAATTTTCGACTTCTGCTGCCAGCTTCGACAGGTCGTCGAGCACGGCGCGCTCATCTTCGGGTGAGTTGGCTTGGCCGATGCGATCCATCAGGTCAGCCAGCCGGCTTTCCGCACCGTTCAGCCAGCGTCCGACTTCTGTGGCTACCGGCTGGCCAAGTAAAGCCATCATCCGGTAGGTCTCAATTTCGAACAGTCGCTGAACCGCCCGGCCGGGCTGGCGGCCGGACATGGTCTCGTCGAGCAGCAGGAAGCGGGAAAATCCATTATCGAACATGAAGTCGGTAAATACCCAGGCGGCACCATTGGCGATGCGGGAAACGACCATTTGCCGGCCAGATGTTGACGACAACCCCGCAAGCACGGATTCGGGTGAAACATCCGCCGTCGAACGTAACTCGACATGGGTCGCCACAATCAATTTGCCTGGAATGGCCGACAGCCATTCAGGAAATACTGCATCGAGTGCGGTGGTATCCGGGTGTAGCGGCTCCCCCGCCGTTAGTGGGCGAAAGAAGGTGTAGCTTGAATATTCAGTGTGCGATTCCCAGCGCATGCGGAAATTTCCGGCATCAAACATCAGATGTGTGGCGGAATTTTCAATGAAAGTGCACGCACTCGTCTGACATAGTCGTAAAACGTTTTCGCGCTCTTCCTGCGCGTTGAACTCATCATGCTGAAAGGCTAGGTGTGAAACAAGTACGGGGCTGTTTAGGTGAATAGGCGGGCGGGCGTGAAACTCGTTGTTCAGGCGCTCGCGCAGCGGGTGCTGTTTAATTTCTGCAAAGTTGAATCGGGCATGCATGGGATATGAGGTCGCTCCAGAAAAATGAAAACCGCGACATCCCTTGAGGGGACTGTCGCGGTGAGACTTTATCAGGGATATGTTACAGAATTAACGGATGATCGGGGTGAGATCGCCGTTATGTAATGACCCTCCCAGCAATTCAGGCTATTTGCGGCGCGTGGTCGCCGATGCGAACGATGGTCATGGTATTGGTTCCGCCGCTAATGCCATGATGATCGCCGTAGGACAATACGATCAGATCACCTTTTTCAACAACACCGGCTTCGATCAGCCGTTGCTCAACATCAAAGCGCATCGCGTCATGGTCATGGTCATGGTCATGGTGCATATTTTTCATGAGCAACGGAAAGACTTCACGGTAAAGCGTCATCTTTGATTGCGCTGATGCTTCCTGCGTCAGGGCAAAAATCGGGATTCCACAGTTGAGGCGGCTCATCCACAGTGCGGTCGAGCCGGAAGTCGTTAGAGCGGCAACGGCTTTGACATTGAGATGATAAGCAGCAAATAGGGCGGCCATGGCGATGGACTGGTCAATGCGGGTGAAATGCCGGTCAAGAAACGCGCTATCGAGTGTGATCATGATTGACTTTTCCGCTTCCAGACAGATGCGGACCATCGACTCAACCGTTTGTACCGGGTAGTTGCCGGCAGCCGTTTCAGCCGAGAGCATGACGGCGTCGGTGCCATCGAGCACAGCGTTGGCCACATCGGAGACTTCGGCGCGAGTCGGTGTCGGCGAAAGGATCATCGACTCCATCATCTGGGTGGCCGTAATCGCCAACTTGTTTTTCTCGCGTGCCATGCGAATCATGCGTTTTTGTAAGGCGGGGACAGCGGCGTCACCCACTTCAACGGCCAGATCACCCCGTGCCACCATGAGGCCATCTGAAGCATCCAGAATCTCTTCGAGTGCTGCAACGGCTTCGACCCGTTCGATCTTGGCGATGGTCAGTGCGTGGCCGCCGGAGGCAATCATCAATTGGCGTGCCATGTACATGTCAGAGGCGCTCTTGGGGAAAGAGACCGCAAGGAAGTCGGCGCCGATCTGGGCCGCTGTCCTGATGTCATCCATGTCCTTGGCGGTGAGCGCCGGGGCTGATAAGCCACCCC
>JBBRDR010000231.1:0-3450 GCA_038203745.1 Burkholderiales bacterium
CGTTGTCGCCTACGATCTCCCTGTTTATGGGCGTATCTATGGCAATGCCTTCCTCCCTGTTCCCTGCTTCAACAAAGTGGCATTTGCAAAGTCTATCGTGCAGATCCTCAATGACGCCAAACTTTACGCGAAGTACCGCGAAACGGGATTGACGTGCGCTGCTGGTTATGACTGGGCAGCCATCGCCGAGAGCGATGCAGCAAGATTGTGACTGTAATTTCACGAAACTAGCTTAAAACGTTGTTTTTCCTTGTCTTGACCGAACTGAAAAGGTAGACTGCATGGCTGTTCAGATAAGCACTGTGCGGTGCTTTATTCACATACAACGAAGGCCTGAATTTTCAAACCGGAAATGAAACTCAACTCCCTGTTCTCTGACCACGCAGTCCTGCAACGCGGCATCAGTGTCCCCGTTTGGGGTTCTACGCTACCTGATCTCAGCATCCGAGCCAAAATTGCAGGCAGCTCAACCCGGACGACCGCCAGCAACACCGGACTTTTCACCCTTCGCTTTCCTCCCCTGCCCGTCGGCGGCCCTTACACACTCGAAATCACGTCCGATGACAAGAATGAGTCCGCTCGCGTCGAGGATGTCATGGTGGGCGAGGTCTGGGTGTGCTCAGGTCAATCGAATATGGAGTTTGCGCTTGCATCCGGACAGCCCGATCCTGCCCCATGCGATTGCGACGGGATCCGAATGATTACCGTTTCCCGCGTAGCGCCGATGGGACGACAGGCTGATTTCGAGGGTGAGTGGCGTACTGGCACGCTTGAAAACGCCCAAAGCTTTTCAGCCGTCGGCTATTTCTTTGCCAAGCGCCTCCATACCGAGTTGAAAGTTCCCGTGGGCATGATCCACTCCTCTTGGGGCGGCACGCGCGTCGAGGCGTGGATATCACGTGAAAGCCTTCTCAAATCACCCATCACCGCACAGATGGTGAACGAATACGAAGCAAATCTCGCCCGTGACGACTACTGGGCCGACAGCGACGAAGCCCCCAAATTCCCGGCAGATCCTGGAAACGCGGGAGAGGGCAAAGGCTGGGCGAAACCCGATTTCACTGATTCTTCCTGGGGCAAAATAAATTTGCCAGCCTCCTTCGGGGAATGCCAGAGCCCCAGAACGAATGGTTCCTTCTGGTTCAGGAAGACGGTCAAGATTCCCGCTGCATGGGTTGGCAAAGACCTGACTGTCCGTGTCGGTTCTGCAGATAAGCACGATGTTACCTACTTCAATGGAACGAAAATCGGTGCCACGGGAAAAGGAAATGAAGAGCAATATTGGTCGATTGTCCGCCAATACAAAGTCCCGGCATCAGCGAACACCTCGGAAAAAGTTACGGTGGCCATCCGGGTCTGGTCTTTTGCATTCGATGGCGGTTTGCGTGGCCCCGAACAGGAAATGCGCATCGAACTCGCAGATAGCCCCGGAGAAAAGGTTAAAATTGCTGGTGAATGGCTTTGTAAAATCGAACATGACATCGGCCTGACGCCTCCGCCACCCGCTATGCCCTATCTGCCCGGCAACCAAAACAGTCCCTACACCCTCTACGATGGCATGATCAACCCCCTCCTGCCCTACGGAATCCAGGGTGCCATCTGGTATCAGGGCGAGAGCAATGCCAGCGTGGCAAAAGACTACTTCGAAGCGCATTGCAACATGATCACAGACTGGCGCCATGCCTGGGGTCAGGGAGACTTCCCCTTCATCTGCGTTCAGCTCGCCAACTACACGCCTGCAAGGGAGTACGACAGCGCATCGAACTGGGCTCATCTCCGTGAGGGGCAACTGCGGACAACACGGGAGTGTCCCAACACCGGCATGGCCTCAGCAATCGATATCGGCGATGCTGTCGATATTCACCCGAAGAACAAGCGCGATGTGGGACTTCGTCTCGCCCAATGGGCGTTGGCCAAAACCTACAACAAGAATATTGTATCAAACGGCCCCCACTATGCAGGTTACACGATCGAAGGAGACAAGATTCGCATCCGCTTCACAGATGTCGGATCTGGCCTTTTGATCAAGGATTCAACCGGCCTGATCAAGACCTGCTTTATCGCCGATGCGAGCAGGAAATTTGTTCGGGCCGAGGCAACCCTTGAGGACGATACGCTCCTCGTGTCCGCTGCGGACGTGAAAGCGCCCCAAGCCGTCCGCTACGCTTGGTCCGACAATCCGGATGGCTGTAACCTCTACAACGCCGATGGTCTTCCCGCCTCACCGTTCCGCACCGACATGTGGTAAACGACAACCTTAAAACAATATAAATTAACAAGGAATATACATACTATGAACGGTCTCACAAAGAAATGTCTCATCACCGGTGGTGCCGGCTTTATCGGCTCACAACTCGCTCGCCGTCTGCTCAATACCGGATGCGAAGTCACTGTGCTGGATAACCTGTTCACAGGCTCAAAGTCCAATATCTACGATCTTCTCGACAATCCGCGTTTCACCCTCTTGATGCACGATGTGGTCCAACCGTTCTGGGGACAGTTCGACGAGATCTACAACCTCGCCTGCCCTGCCTCGCCCATCCATTACCAGCGCAATCCTGTAGAAACCATCAAGGTCTCGTTCCTCGGCATGATGAACACGCTTGAGCTGGCGCTGAAGACCAAGGCGCGGGTCTTTCATACCTCTACGTCTGAAGTCTATGGCGACCCTGACATCCACCCGCAGCCCGAAAGCTACTGGGGCCACGTCAACACCATCGGACCACGAAGCTGCTACGATGAGGGCAAGCGCGCCGCCGAAACGCTCTGCGCTGATTACATCCGCGAATATGGGGTCGACGTTCGCATGATCCGCATCTTCAACACCTACGGACCTCACATGCACCCACATGACGGACGCGTGGTCAGCAACTTCATCGTCCAAGCTCTGCAAGGCAAGAACATCACGCTCTACGGTGACGGTAAGCAGTCGCGTAGCTTCCAATATGTCGATGACCTTCTCGACGGGATTCAGAAGTACATGGCACTCCCCCAGTCCACCATGAAAACGTTCTTCGATAAACACAACATGCCGATCCCAGTTCTTAACATCGGAAATCCTGGCGAGTTCACCATCAAAGAACTGGCTGAAATGACGCTAGAACTGTTACCGGATTCCGGGAGCAAGCTCGTCTACCAGACGTTGCCCAAAGATGACCCAAAACGCCGCAGGCCTGACATCACACTCGCCAAGGAACTCCTTGGCTGGGAGCCAAAAATCTCCCTCCGAGAAGGCCTTCCGAAGACCATTGAATATTTCCGGAATTTACTCGCCGGGAAGTAAGGGGACTAGCAACTAGCGCCGGGTGGGCGTCAACATAGTTTGACGCCCACAGGAGTCAGAAGACAGAATACAGGAGTCAGAAGTTGGAAATCAAGCACTTACGCGAATTTGGACGAAATAATTCATGTCCCTGCTCTTGCAACACCACAAAAAATGATAAAATTGTC
>JBBRDR010000232.1:0-3300 GCA_038203745.1 Burkholderiales bacterium
TTATCGACCGCATTCATCACTGGACCGCTTCATGAAATTCATCGACGAGGCCAAAATCTACATTGCTGCCGGCGACGGCGGCAACGGCGCTGCGACTTTCCGGCGCGAGAAATACGAGCCTGAAGGCGGTCCCAATGGCGGAGACGGCGGGCGCGGCGGCAGTGTCTATGTCGTTGCCGACCGCAATCTCAACACCTTGATCGAGTTCCGTTATTCGCGGAAATTCCTCGCCCAGCGCGGCGGCAACGGGGCGTCGAGCGACTGCTATGGTAAGGGCGGCGATGACATCACGCTGCACGTCCCGGTTGGCACGGTGATTGCCGACGTCAACAGCGAAAAAATCGTTGCCGATCTCGACGTCGACGGCAAGAAGGTACTGATCGCCAAAGGGGGTCGCGGCGGTCTCGGCAATATTCACTTCAAGTCGAGCATTAACCGTGCGCCGCGCCAGTTCACCCGGGGCGAACCGGGCGAAGAGCGCGACCTGCGCATGGAATTGCGCGTGCTGGCCGACGTCGGCCTGCTCGGCCTACCCAATGCCGGCAAGAGCACTTTCATCCGATCCATTTCGGCCGCGCGGCCGAAGGTTGCCGATTACCCTTTCACCACCATGCATCCGAACCTTGGCGTGGTGCGTGTCAATGAAAACAAGAGTTTCGTCATTGCCGACGTACCCGGTCTGATCGAAGGCGCGGCCGAAGGTGCCGGTCTGGGCATCCGCTTTCTCAAGCACCTGGCGCGCACGCGCGTGCTGCTACACATCGTTGATCTGGCGCCACCCGACCCCGACGCCGACCCGGTGCATGACGCCAAGGCCATCGTCCACGAGCTCGAAAAGTACGACCCCGAACTAGCTGCCAAACCGCGCTGGCTGGTTCTCAACAAGCTTGACCTGATCCCCGAAGAAGATCGCGAACAGCGCGTTACCGACTTCCTGGCTAACTATGACACCGCCGGAGCGCCGCACTTTCGCATCAGTGCCATCAATGGCGATGGCTGCCGCCCGCTGATCTACAAGTTGCAAGATGCACTGGATTCGCTGGCGCCGCCGCCACCAATGGCGGATACTTCAACCGATATCCATTTTTCTGAAGACGCACCGGACGACGCTGACAACTAGCCATGGCCACGACCCGCATAGCCCAAGCAAAACGACTTGTCATCAAGGTGGGTTCCGCACTGGTGACTAACAATGGCGCGGGTCTTGACCTTGTCGCCATCAGCGAATGGGCGCGCCAGATTGCCCAACTACGGCAAAACCACAAAGAAGTTGTGCTGGTTTCTTCCGGCGCCATTGCCTGTGGCATGCAACGCCTTGGATGGAGCAAGCGACCGCGCGCCGTGCACGAATTGCAGGCCTGTGCGGCCGTCGGCCAGATGGGTTTGGTACAAGTCTATGAAAGCGCCTTTGCCAAGCACGGACTACACACGGCACAAGTCCTGCTCACCCACGACGACCTGGCCGATCGCAAGCGTTACCTCAATGCCCGCGCGACGCTGACCACACTGCTTGAACTCGGCGTCGTGCCCATCATTAACGAGAACGACACGGTGATCACCGACGAAATCAAGTTTGGTGATAACGACACCCTTGGCGCACTGGTCGCCAACCTGGTCGACGCCGACTGCCTGATCATTCTCACCGATCAGCCCGGCTTGTTTACCGCCGATCCACGTAAAAACCCGGCGGCCACGCTAATCGCCGAAGCCCGTGCCGGTGACCCGGCGCTGGAAGCCATGGCCGGCGGTGCGGGCTCGCACTATGGCACCGGCGGCATGATCACCAAAGTCATCGCCGCCAAGCGCGCGGCGAGTAGCGGCGCGCATACCGTCATTGCCAGCGGTCACGAAACGAATGTCATGCCGCGTCTGGCTCAAGGCGAATCCATCGGCACCCTGCTCATTTCTGAAACCCCGCCACTCAATGCTCGTAAACAGTGGCTGGCCGACCATCTGCAACTCAATGGAAAACTGCTTCTCGATGCCGGCGCCGTCAAGGCACTCAGTCAGGGCAAAAGCCTGTTGCCGATCGGGGTGCTTGAAGTTCAGGGCGATTTTGAGCGCGGTGCCGCCGTGGCCTGTGTTTCCCCGGATGGCATCGAAGTGGCGCGCGGCCTCATCAACTATGGCAGCGGCGATTCACGCCGCATTGCCCGTCGCGCCAGCAGCGAGATAGAAAACATTCTCGGTTACATCGACGAAGCAGAAATCATTCACCGCGACAACCTGATTCTCTGCCAACACGTCACGGACTCCACGTTCGGATAGAACACCAGCCCGAGTTAAAACCTGCCGCGTCATAGTGGACGCAATGCTTAGCTGTTCATTGCACCGATACGACCCAGGGGCCACACGGGGGAATCACCGAACCATTAAATCCCGGTATGACATTAAGACGCTGATAGGTCGAACGCACCACGCCGGTGGTCGCATCAAATTTCACCCCGAAAAATTCTTCCTGATACAAGCCATTGCAGTAAAGCCACTCCCACACAAGCTCATTGCTCCCGTCAAAATACCGGGTTTCAAAAGCGCTGGAAGGCCCTAACAATCTCAACACAGAATCCTTATTGCTCTTATCGATCTCGATTTGTGCAAAGTGCTGCACATCAAGCACCTTTTCGAAGCGCTCCAATCGCCCGTCACGGTCTGTAAATACCATGAAAGTTTCGCTACCGGCCGGCCCTTTGGGGAAAGCCAGTTGCTCTCGCCCATCGGGGTCCTGCCAGCGCATCGCAGGTTCTCCGATCGCCGTGATCACGTCGGCCAGGCTGGACTCACCCCGCTTGAGCGAACTACCGACGCCAGCGCAGCCGGTCAGGGCGAGTAACAGCGCAAACAGTGAGTAGCGCAACGGGGGGAAGGCACAGCATCGCATACGAGAATCCTTTCTGCACAGACTGAAATTCGAACACTATTTTCGTAAAAATCCCTAGCGGGACTCTGAAAACAAAACAGCCACCCGAAGGTGGCTGTTTCAAGATTCAAATCAGACCGAAGTCAGATTAGAACTGGTGACGCAGACCAAAGCCCAGAAGGCTGGCATCATAGCTGTCGTGACGGGCGGCCTTGCTGCCATCCCACGACGTATCAGCGTAGTAACCCGTGACCGACGTACGCTTGCTGAGGTCATAGGTCAGAGCCAACTGATAGGCTTGGACGTCAAAGTTATACTTGCCAACAGCACCAACCGTTTGTTTGTTGTCTAGGCTGCCCCAGCCGTAGTTAGCCGAGAAAGTGTAGCGATCAGCAAACGGAACCTTCACACCCAAGTCAAATGCATCGTATTGGGTGCTGATC
>JBBRDR010000233.1:0-3294 GCA_038203745.1 Burkholderiales bacterium
AGATTTCTTGAAAGAAGGCCTTAAGTATCTTGCAGGGAAGATTGACAGGGTGGCCGTCGTTCGGATTGACATCAACCATATCAGTGGCAAAGCGAGACGTTGATTTCCCGGTTTGGTTTACGTCCGCTTTCTAAAATACCAAGGACAGCCTTGGGACATGCGTGACGGTTCGACGCGTCAGGCTGCGACCGCTCATATCGGGGAAAAACATCGCTTCAGTTTCGCGGCTTCTCTACCGCTTGTCGCAAACTGGCGCGAAACTCGCTAGTGGATTGAACACAATCTCTTTTGTCACAACCCCAACATGAAAATCACAATTGACGCCGCGACCTTTGCCGATCTGGAAGCGATGGCTGACCTGCTGGCACAACTCTTTACGCTTGAAAGTGATTTCCAGCCCGAGCGTGAAAAACAGCTTCGCGGGCTGCGTCTGATTCTCGACAATCCGAAGATCGGGAGACTTTTTGTGCTTCGCGTCGACCACAAAACCGTCGGAATGGCCAATGCATTGATCACGATAAGCACCGCTGAAGGCTGCCCTGTTCTTCTACTCGAAGACGTCATCGTCAAAGCAGAATTCCGTGGCCGGCATCTGGGACGCCGTCTGGTCGAGCATGTACTTGCCTGGGCCACGGCCAACGGAATGCCGCGCGCGACCTTGCTGGCGGACAAGGACAACGCGCCGGCGCTGGCCTTTTATAAACGTCAGGGGTTTGAATTTTCTGCCATGCGGGTTTTGCGCAAGGCTCTTGTTCCCGATCAGAAGCCGTAAGGTCGGTGTAACCAGTCCTTGACGACCTTCACATCACGCTCCGGCAAATAGCTGAAACCGGCTTGAACATCCTCTACGACAGCACTGGCGACAGCGTATGGCACGCTCTTTGTTGTCAGCATGTGAAAGAACCAGGACATCGAATAGCCGCCTTGCCGGTCAAATCGCTGCAAGGCCTTATAAAGCGCCAGTCCCCGCGCACCAAAATCACTTTCGAATTTTGGCGGCAAGCCGTTTAACGCAGCCACAGGGGATGCGTGAAGGATCGATTGTTTATAGCGGTCGAGATGCTCACGCACAGCCAGAACCCAATGGTTACAGAACTCGGTAGCGTTTCCGGCGCTGCACGACTGCCACGCATCGAAAAATCGATGGACATTTTGGGGCTCCGGCCGCTGGGCGGCCATACGCCTCAGAAAAACGGTGATATCGGTCGTTCGGCGATGTTTGTAAAAGGGCTGTCCTAACGGGTTTTGAGCACTCGGCGAGCCAGCATCGCGCGGCGGATCGATCAGTTCTTCGACGCTACCCGGAACCTCCCCGGCAAACAGTATGTGACTGACAACCTCCTGTAGCTCTTCAATTTCAATTTGTACAAACGCATCAGACAAGGTTCCTGTGGGGGCCACAAGGTAATGCGTTTTGCCGATCAGGCGCGTCGCCCTAATCCCCGACTCAGAATAGTGATCGAATAGCGCGTGCAGATCATCGCTATGGCTTGCCAGCTCTCGCTCTACCCACTGCGCCAGATCGTCAGCGAGGTGAACGCCATCAGCACTGACCACACCGCCCAGACGATACCAGCCGCCGCGCGTGAGGACATCGCGGAACGTGAGCTGCGGTGCCAGTCTCGCCAACTCTCTCGCCAAACCGGCCGCACCGGTCGATACCGGCACCCGGACACACATTTCGGCGACAGAATGCTCAAGCTCATTTAGTGTGAGACATGGATTGGTGGTCGCAGTACTCATTAATCATCCCAGTCACGAAGAGCGACCACCAAGCCGGTTGCGGCCTCGGCATCGGCAGTCAGTCGCAGACAATGACTGGCCGAATCAACATAATAAAGCCGGCAAAACGTATTACCGGCGACAGGCTGCAATCGGGGCGGCATATCATCGTCATTGCACACTGAAAAATGCACGCCGGGAAACGACTTGCGCAGGTTGGTCACCAGCACATCACCCAGATCACAAGCCCGACTGGCGACCTGATCCATAACTTTTGTCAATAAAGATGATTCAATCATCAACTCAACCCTCGATTAATTCTGCAAATTTCTCCAGCGACGCAGCTTTGACACCCATGATTTTAGCCAGCCAAGGTGGTGGCTTCGTCAAGGCGTCCTGCAAGGGAACAAGAAGTTCCCTTGCCGATCCGCTGCGGCTGATCTTTACCGGATGCACCCCGGCACGAATCACTTTCGCCGCGGCCGGCCCGCCGATGGACTGGACATAAACCACCTGGCAATCGGCAATAAGCTTTGCCCGCGAGGCATTGCGGTCTTCGGCGTAATCCGCATCAAGCGTCTGACGTATTTCATCAAGGCGCAGCGCCACAGGCGAAACCTGATAGATCAAAAAAAGCTCACAGGAGCCAAAATGGCCATCCAACACTTCGCCGCCATTTGAAGCACAAGCGACGCGGATAGAACCCGGCATGTCGCCGTCAACATAAGATTCGATCATCGGCAACTCGCTACCGACCACGCCGCGGCCCCACATCAGGCGCACAGCACGATCCAGGCTCTCGGGGTTAACACTGACCCGGGAACCCTCGCTCGCTCGTTTGCCAACGATCAACTCGAGCAGACCGGTAGCGGTCATCGCGGCCAACTTAGTTTCGGTCAGCGGCAAGCCAAGCTTTTCGGCCACGGCCCGAACCAAGGCGGACGCATCGGGGCAACCCAGTTCCCTGGCGGCAAGTCCAAGTCGCAAGGCGGCTTCACGGGTCATTGATAACGACATGGCGGTCACAGGTAAACGATGCAGGTTTCGCCCGCAGGGCAGGCATCAACGCACTTCGGCGAATCAGCATCCCCTTCGCATTCGGTGCAGGTGTCCTTGTTAATCTTGAAAATCCCACCCTTGTCAGTAATCGACTTGGTCGGACACACCGGTACGCAATCGCCACACGACGTACACTCTGCTTGAACGATCTTCATTGCCATAGTGTTTCTCCTTTCAGTTCAGTTGATTCATTCGACCCCATCGATCCGCCGCGCCCGTACCGAGTACGGAAGACGCGCCGGCGGTGCCTGAGGCTCGATGAAATAGATCCCGCCATTACCGAGTTTGATTTCGCCACCCCATTTTTCAGGGGTGTCGAACTCCATCGAGACAATGCTGTCCTCGATGTCGCGCTTGGGTAGGTAGAACACGTATCCCCCCGCGTTACCGGAGCTCCGGCGGATCATGATGTTAGCCATCAGCGGATCAAATCGTGGTTGAAGTCGGTGACACCCATCTGCCTCGTCTTGTTGTCCAGACTCTCGAGGACAGCATTGGTCAGCGTGGTCAGGA
>JBBRDR010000234.1:0-3290 GCA_038203745.1 Burkholderiales bacterium
ATCGAAGCGACCTTCGACAACCCGGAAGAGCCCGGCAAGTTACTGGTCGGCTACAGCGCCGATATTGAAGTCATTCTCGCCGTGCGCGACAACGTGGTGCGTGTACCCACTTCGGCGCTACTCGAAGGCAGTCGTGTTCTAGTCGCTAGCAGCAACGACAAACTCGAGGAACGCAAAGTCAAAACCGGGCTATCCAACTGGGAATACACCGAAGTGCTGGACGGGCTCAGGGCCGGTGAAAAGGTCGTCACCTCTCTGGAACGTGTCGGCGTGAAGGCTGGTGCGGCGTACGTACTTGAAACAAAAGGCGAGAAAAAATGACCATAAACCATTCACCACAGAGACACAGAAAAATCACAATGAAGGCTGGGGGTTTCTTCTTATCCTTCGCTGTGTCTCTGTGCCTCTGTGGTTGATTTTCGGTGTTGCCGTTATGCCTGCACTGATTGAGCTCTCCGGAATCGAGCGGATATTCTATCTCGGAGACAGCGAGGTACATGCGCTGCGCCACCTTGAGTTGCGCATTGACGCAGGCGAATACGTCGCTGTGATGGGGCCATCCGGCTCCGGCAAATCAACACTACTCAACCTGCTCGGCCTGCTCGACCACCCCAACGCCGGCACCTACCATCTGGAAGGACGCGACGTCACTACACTCTCGCTTGACGAGCAGGCCCAAGTGCGCAGCGAGCGCATCGGTTTTGTTTTCCAGAGTTTTCATCTGGTACCGCGTCTAACTGCGGCCGAGAACATTGCTCTGCCGATGACGCTGGCCGGCATCGACCCGGCACAGCGCGCCAAACGAGTCGCACAGGCACTCAAGGATTACGGCCTCACTGACCGCGCCCATCACCGCCCGAACGAGCTTTCCGGCGGTCAGCGTCAGCGCGTGGCCATCGCCCGCGCCACCATCATGCAACCGGCGATGATCCTCGCCGACGAGCCAACCGGCAATCTCGACCGCGCCACCGGCGAAGAAGTCATGCGCCTGCTCGAGGAACTCAACAGCCGAGGCGTCACGCTGATCGTCGTCACCCACGACACCGCTCTCGGTGCCCGGGCAAGGCGGCAGTTGCTGATGGAAGATGGCGAACTGCGGCACGATTCAAAGGCGCAGGCATGAACCACAACGATCACAACGCACTCAACGAAAGGCGATACAGAACAAAGCCGAGAGCTTTGAATCTTGATTTTTTCGCCTTTATGCTGTTGCTTCTCGTTGTGCCCGCCGAGCTCGTTGTGGTTAATCGCACTTAATCACCCATGCGCACACCCGACCTGATCCGTTTTGCCCGCGACGCCGCCACCGGCAGCCCGCTACGGACTTCGCTGCTGGTTCTGGCCATGGCCATCGGCGTTGCCGCCGTGGTGGTACTCACGGCACTGGGCGACGGTGCTCGGCGTTACGTTATCAACGAATTTTCCTCGCTCGGCACCAACTTGGTCATCGTGCTGCCCGGCCGTTCGCAGACGGGCGGCTTCAGCCCCGGCAACGCCATCACCAGTACCGTGCGTGACCTGACCATTGACGATGCACAAGCCCTGCTGCGCGCCAGCGCCGTTCGCCGTGTCGCGCCATTGGCGGTGGGCACGTCGGAGATCAGTTATGGGGGCAAGCTGCGGGAAGTCATGCTGGCCGGCACCAATGCGCAATATATCGAGGTACGCAACCTCAAGTTGGCACAAGGTCGTTTTCTGCCCGAAGGCGACTGGCGACGCGGCGCCTCGGAAGCCGTCATCGGCGCCAAGATCCGCGATGAGATGTTCGGCACGCAATCGGCACTCGGCCAGTTAATCCGCATCGGCGACCGACGCTTCCGTGTCGTTGGCGTACTCGCCTCGACTGGCCAGGGGCTAGGCATGAACGCTGATGAACTGGTGATCGTTCCGGTTTCACTGGCACAAGCCATGTTCAACAGCAACACGCTGTTCCGCATTCTGGTGGAAGCCAATAGCCGCGAAGCGATTGAGCTCGCCAAGGCGCAGGTTACCGAAATCATCAAGCTGCGCCACGAAGGTGAAGAAGACGTAACCATCATCACGCAGGATGCCGTACTGGCGACCTTCGACAAGCTGCTCGGCACACTGACGCTCGCGGTGGCCGGCATCGCGGCCATCAGCCTCGCGGTAGCCGGAATTCTGGTGATGAACGTGATGCTGGTTTCCGTCACACAGCGCACCTCAGAAATCGGCTTGCTCAAAGCCCTGGGCGCAACCAGTGCGACGATCCGCACAGCCTTCCTCACGGAAGCCACCATGCTTTCGCTGGCGGGCGCGCTCATCGGTTATCTGCTCGGCCAAGGCGGTGCCGCGCTAATCCGCCAAATTTACCCTATCTTCCCGGCCTACCCACCCGGCTGGGCCGTACTCGCCGGACTGGGCACGGCGCTGGTAACCGGGATTTTGTTCGGCGTACTCCCGGCACGCCAGGCCGCAAACCTTGAGCCGGTGATGGCCTTGGCGAAACGATAATTGATGAAAAACCATTCACCACAGAGACACGGAGGCACAGAGGGGCCAAGGAGAAAAGACTTTTCTCCTTGGGTTTTCTCTGAGAATTCTCTGTGTCTCTGTTATGAATTCTTGGTTTTCGCTCTTGAGATTCCCGGATGATTAGGCCGGCCGACTCCATCCACCTTGCTCTGCGCGCCATCACTGCGCATCGGTTACGCAGTTTTTTGACGCTGCTCGGTATCGCCGTGGGCATCGCCGCCGTGATCCTGCTCACCTCAATTGGTGAAGGCATCCACCGCTTCGTGCTGACCGAGTTTACGCAGTTCGGCACCAATCTGGTTAGCGTGGTACCGGGCAAGGTCAAGACCTCGGGGCCAGCGCCGACCGGCATCCCGACTTCGGTGCGACCGCTCACCCTCGACGACGCCATGGCACTGCGCCGCCTGCCGCACATCACCGGCATGTCGGCGGTCGTCTGGGGCAATACCGAAGTCAAGGGCAATGGCCGCCTGCGCCGCACCACCGTGCAAGGTGTTACGCCCGACATGTTGCGCGTGTACAGCATGAAGATCGGTGTTGGCAAGTTTTTGCCGCCTGAAGAATCGGAAAGTGCGCGTAACTTCGTTGTCCTCGGCGCCAAGCTCAAGAACGAATTGTTTGGTGTTGAGAATGCACTCGGCGAGCGGCTCACTGTTGGCAATCTTCAGTTTCGCGTGATCGGCATACTCGAAGCCAAGGGGCAATTTCTCGGCATTGACCTTGATGATGCAGCCTACATCCCGACCGCCCGCGCGCTCGAACTTTATAACCGCGACGGCATGATGACCATCGACCTC
>JBBRDR010000235.1:0-3279 GCA_038203745.1 Burkholderiales bacterium
CGGGCACTCTCCTGTGCCCATGCTTTTGATGCATGGATGCGTGGCAAACCGGTCGATATCGGCAACACGGTTAGACGAAATTTGATTTCGTTCAGGCGTAGTGGTGATCCGGTTGCTACGCTTTCCGAATACGATGCGGGGAATGGTGCCGCCATGCGCTTGTTACCTGTGGCACTGGCTACACTGGGCCAGCAGGATGAACGGGTAAGCGCCGCTGTCCGCGTTCAGTCGCATGTGACGCACAATAATCCGGTATCTGATGCGGCCTGTGAGTTCATTGCACTTGCCGTGCAAGACTTCGTTCGTGGAGATCCCCTGCGTTCAGTCTATCGTCAGCGCATTCGACCGCTAATGGTCATTCGTCCCGAATTTTCCTATCGCGGGGGCTGCCGCGAGAACCCGAGCGGTTGGATCGTTGAAACCATGCAGGCGGTTCTGCAAGCCCTGATGCTGACGGACAGCTTTGAAAGCTGCCTGGTCGATGTGATTAGCCGGGGTGGCGACGCGGATACCACAGGAGCTATTGCCGGTATGCTGGCCGGCGCACATTACGGCCTTGATGCGTTGCCACAGCGCTGGCTCAAAGCCCTTGATCCTAAAGTGCGGAATGCCTGCCTGGATCAGGCGCGTGCGCTGGTGAAGCTTGCCAGCCCGGGTGCACGGCTTTGAGCCTGAAATCAATAAATATCACCCTGTGTATTGACTGGCTTGTTTGAACGTCGGTTGTCAGGTGTCCTCCAAACGACAATAATTTTGTTGGGTTCATCACAACTTTGGAGCGTAAGCAACAACGTGTCAGTTTGAATGTTTTGTTTATTTCTTATTAAATTCAAGGTGATGGCTGGTCGTTGTTGTTTCTGGAAGGGATGGCACGACTACTGCTGATATGAGTTCATCTGGTCTGACCGGTCTGAACTGTCACTACAATGCCAAGCTTATCCAATACTGCGGCCCAAACCCTTCAACGGCAAATCTTCTCGGGCCATTACAAGCCGGATAGCGCGCTGCCGCCACAGCGCGAGTTGTCTGCCAGCCTGGGCATTAGCCGTGCCTCCCTGCGAGAAGCGATATCTATGCTTGAGGCGCTGGGTTTGTTGCGTTCGCATCCGGGTAAGGGGGTCTTCGTGACGTCCGGCAATCAACCGTCCAACAACAGCCTGCCCAATGGCCCGAGTGCCGTGCTACCCGCCCATATTTATCAGCTGCGCTATGTGATTGAACCGGCTAATGCCAGTCTGTCTGCACAGCAGAAAAATGCGATTGGTGTGTCAAAACTCAAAGCCAGCCTGGAAGCCATGCAGGCTGCGCTAACGACCTGTGATCTGGTGACGGCGGCCGAAGAGGATTTGTGTTTTCACCTTGCAGTCGCCGAGTTTAGTGGCAATCCCGGCTTGTTGGCGATCACCGAACAGTTTAGAGCGCAACTGGCTTACAGCCTGCGCCTGCCATTTTCTAATCGCACGCAGATCTGGCGGCCGGTTGATGAACACCAAGATATCTTTGAGTGCATTGCTGGCGGGGATGCAGAAGGGGCCCGCCGTGCAATGCAGAAACATGTTGTAGCCGCCGCCAATCGAGTGGATATTTTTTTCACGCAACCGTAATTATTTTTCAATCACCATGGGAGTCGCATCATGAACAAACGTCACTTTATCCGTACGCTGTTGGCTACGGCCATCCTTGGTACAACCGTTTTTGCTCTTAACGCGCATGCCGATGCTCTGTCCTCCGCCGAAAAAATCGGGATGATTCGAATTGCCGTGCCGCAGGATTTTCCTCCCTTCGGTACCGTCGGTCCTGATCTGAAGCCACGTGGCTATGACATCGATGTCGCCAATCTAATCGGTCGCGAACTGAAACTCAAAGTTGAACTGATTCCGGTTAGCAGTACAAACCGGATTCCCTATCTGTCTACCGGTAAAGCCGATCTTGTGATCTCAAGCCTCGGCAAGAATCCTGACCGAGAGAAAGTCATCGACTTCTCGATCGCCTATGCCCCGTTCTTTAACGGTATTTTTGGCCCGGCCGACTTGTCGATCAAGAAAGTCGAAGACACCGCCGGAAAAACTGTTGGCGTCACCCGTGGCTCGGTGGAGGATCTTGAATACAGCAAGGTGGCACCGGGCAACACCACCATCAAGCGTTTTGAAGACAACAACGCCACCATTTCAGCTTATCTGTCAGGGCAGGTGCAGTTGATCGCTACCGGCAATGTCGTCGCGGCGGCGGTGAATGAGAGTTCAAAACTACGCCGTCTTGAGACTAAGTTCCTGATCAAGAATTCGCCGTGCTATGTCGGCGTAAACAAGGGCGAAGTCGCTTTGCTGGCGAAGGTCAACGAGGTGATTGCCAAGCTCAAGAAATCGGGTGATTTAAATCAGGTTTCGCAACGCTGGTTGCAGGCTCCGCTTCCGTCAGATCTTTAATCAACCCCTAGGGTACCGTTCTCCGAGAACGGTACCGGAGCAAATTAAATGGCTTACAGCTTTGATTTCGCCGCCGTGCTTGATTACCGCGAGGTGCTTGTGGCCGGGACGCTCAGAACACTGGCGTTGACGGCGGTGGGTGCGATCTTCGGATTGAGCCTCGGCGTACTCGGAGCCGTTTCACGCGCATGGCGTCTTGCGCCCTACGACCGGATTTTTTCGGTTTATGTCGAATTGATACGCAACACGCCATTTCTAGTGCAGTTGTTTTTCATCTTTTTTGGACTGCCATCGTTTGGTATCAAGATTAACGAATGGCAAGCTGCAATTCTGGCGATGGTGATCAATCTTGGCGCGTACTCCACCGAAATCATTCGCGCCGGTATCGAGGCCACGCCACGCGGACAGATCGAGGCGGCGCAATCGCTGGCTATGACGCGCAGTCAGATTTTTCGCAAAGTAGTATTGCCGCCGGCATTGAGCAAAGTATGGCCGTCAATCTGCAGCCAGGTCGTCATCGTCATGCTCGGCTCGTCGGTCTGTTCGCAGATTGCAGCAGAAGAACTAACCTTCGCCGCCAACTTCATCCAGTCGCGTAATTTCCGTGCTTTCGAGACCTATTTCATGGTCACCGGCATGTATTTTGTGCTCGCAATCATGGTGCGCCAGATCATGATCCAGGCTGGCCAATGTCTGATTGGACGGAGACGGAAATGAACGACATTTCTTACTGGGACATCGTTCGCAATCTCCTCAATGGCGCTCTGTGGACACTTGGCCTTTCGCTTGTCGCTTTTGTTCTCGGCGGTTTCGCTGGGCTGGTGCTTCTATTTGCGCGCATCGCTAAAGCCCC
>JBBRDR010000236.1:0-3154 GCA_038203745.1 Burkholderiales bacterium
CGCGGCCTTGCGCACCGCGCTGGCCGGCAAACTGATTTTCTGCGGCCGGGTCAGAATATCCATCAGCACCATCACTCTGGCTTCGCCATCCGGCGCTTCGTACAGGCGCAACATTTCTGCTTCAATCCCGACAAACGGGCCATCAATTACTTTCAGCCGCTCACCCACATCAAACAATTCTTTTTGCTGCGCGGGTTGCTCAGTCAGTGCATCTATTAGTACCGATGGAATTCGTGCGGCCACTCCACCAAAACGAACCAGATGCGATACGCCACGCGTACTGCGAATGGCTGACCAATTACTGCGGCCCGCCTCAAGATAGACAAACAGGTAACGCGGAAACAAGGCCTCAGGAACGACCACACGATGACCTGCACGCAGACGTTCAACGGCCAGTGTGGGAAGAAAACCGTTGAATCCCTGATTGCAGAGATTCTCCAAGGCACGCGCTTCCTGGCGTGGCTTGGTATAAACAACATACCAGCCGGATTCATCGGCTTGCTCCTCAATTGCCGTTAACGGGATCAATTGGCATCTCCGATAGCAATTTTCCGGGGCAAAGTCACGATCCCGGGGGAATTTTCGCCCGTACTGGCGACCAAAGTCTCCTGCCTTAGCGCCTCAATTTCTTCCTGCAACTCGGCGTATTCACGCATCTTTCGCTGAAGGAAGCTGACAGTTACCCGTGATTTTTCTTCAATCCCGCCAGGCGTCAGCAGGTAGGCATAGGCCAGCTTGTTGTTGGCCCGGCGGAAGTTGTTTATTTTGACCAAGCCCTTATCCACCAAGGCACTCAGGCAATAATTCGTTTTGCCGACACTAATGCCCAAGCGGCTCGCCAGATCACGTTGACTGATCTGGGGCTCTTCGGCGAGAAGTTTTAACAGTTTGTAACGAAGGTCTTCGCTCAGCACAGCATGGCAATCCGAGTGCGTTCAATAGTTGAACACACTACACCTAAAGCCCTTTAGATTCAATATCTGCGAATGAAAATCCCGTTCTATCCTTCCCGGACAAGGCCGGCTCACCGTCCAGCGGCCAGGCTATCGCCAAATCCGGGTCGCTCCATAAAATGCAGCGTTCGTATTCTGGCGCCCAGTAGTCGGTTGTCTTGTAGAGAAACTCCGCCGAATCGCTAAGCACCAGAAACCCGTGGGCCAAGCCCGGCGGAATCCACATCTGAAGCTTGTTCTCGGCCGAAAGCCGCTGCCCGGCCCACATTCCGAAAGTCGGCGAGCCTTTGCGGATGTCCACGGCGACATCAAACACCTCCCCGGCGACAACCCGAACGAGCTTCCCCTGTGCCTTGGGTGGAAGTTGGTAATGCAGGCCACGCATTACGTTTTTTGCGCTCTTTGAGTGGTTGTCCTGCACAAACTGCACATCAAGCTCGGTCGCTTCGTTAAAGGCTTTCTGGTTAAAGCTTTCGAAGAAAAAGCCGCGCTCATCACCAAACGCTTTGGGCTCAATCAACAAAACGTCGGGAATGTTCAGCGGAGTAACTTTCATGCGGACACCTTGTCGCGCAACAGGCCCGTCAAATACTGTCCATAACCCGATTTGGCCAGCCGTTGCGCCATTTTTTCAAGTTGGGCATCGTCGATCCAGCCATTTCGCCAGACAATTTCTTCAGGGCAAGCGACCTTCAAACCCTGCCGCTTTTCGATGGTATGAATGAACTGGCTGGCCTCCAGCATCGATTCATGCGTACCTGTGTCAAGCCAGGCATAACCGCGTGCCATGGTTGTGACACTGAGATTGCCCTGTTCCAGATAAAGCCGGTTGAGGTCGGTAATTTCTAGTTCGCCACGCGCTGACGGTTTGACGGTCTTGGCCAGCTCGACAACGTGCTTGTCGTAAAAATAGAGTCCCGTTACCGCATAGCGCGACTTCGGCGCTTTCGGTTTTTCCTCAAGGCTCACCGCCCGCCCCTGTGCATCGAATTCGACCACACCGTAGCGTTCAGGATCATTGACGGTATAAGCAAAAACCGTGGCCCCCTCTTGTTTGGCGGAAGCCTCCTGCAGCAACCCGGCAAAATCATGGCCGTAAAAGATGTTGTCGCCCAACACCAAGGCGGACGGATCGTTGCCGACGAATTGCTCACCGATCAGGAAGGCTTGTGCCAGCCCGTCGGGCGAGGGTTGCACGGCATAGCTCAAGTTGATTCCCCACTGACGGCCGTCACCAAGCAGTTGCTCAAAACGCGGCGTATCCTGCGGTGTAGAGATCACCAGAATGTCACGAATTCCCGCCAGCAATAATGTGCTGAGCGGATAGTAGATCATTGGCTTGTCGAAGATTGGCAGCAGTTGCTTAGAGACCACCTGCGTCGCCGGATACAGCCGGGTACCTGAACCACCGGCGAGGATGATGCCCTTGCGTTTGTGTATTGTCATTTTCTCTTCCCTTTACCTTAAATCTCTCGTACACGATAAAAGCTGGCGAATCTCGGCACGCCTCGACTGGTCAGTTCGCGATAGCGAAAGGTGACAATTGTACCGACTGGCGGCGGATTGCGGCGGTTCGCTTCACTCAGCCCGGTGCCCAGCATGAACTCAAGCCCGTCGCTAGTCCGCACCTTCAGCGCACCGAGCATGCCGGCATACTTTCCTTTACCCGGCTGATGGCCAATCACCGTTGCTTCGGCGTCATTCCACGGCTTCACTTTAAGCAGAACGTCACTGCGCCCGGTGGCATATACGGCATCGGCTCGATGCAGCATCAAGCCCTCACCACCGCTCTTAAGTATCTCGTCCAGTTTTCTCTTGAGCTCTTTGCGGTTTTTGACCTCAAATTGCTCGACCACCTGCAGCCAAGGGACGCCGGCACTGGCAATCTCGTCACGTATAGCCTGCGCGCGTTCGCGGAAGGTGCCGGGCGCCTGTGGCAACTCGAAAACCATATAGCGCACATGACGCCACTCGGTATCATCCGGCATTTGTCGGCGAACCATTCCGGACAGCCGTTCAAACTGGCCGCGCCCCACCCACAATTCGCCATCGAGTTCTCGCGCAGGAAAATTCTCGACAAACCAGGCCGGTGCATTGATGGTGTTTCCGTTGCGCGTTCGCAGCGTCTTCCCGTCCCAGAAGGTACGCACCCCGTCGAACTTTTCACTAACAAGATAAAGAGTGACATCCGCCCGGCCCTG
>JBBRDR010000237.1:0-3125 GCA_038203745.1 Burkholderiales bacterium
AGCCCCCCTCGATGCGCAATGCCGATCTGATGGGATGGTTGGGCCCGTTATTGCCCCTTAAGACAGCAGTGGATGTCGTGCTAAGGATTTTGCGAGACAGTGGTCATGTCAGTCAGCACACCGCTGTGCAAGGCATGTTCCAACTTATGCTGGGCGGGCGAACTGCACATTTATTACGTGTTGCCTTGGACGCACCTTGCGCCCCGGAAGTCAGTGCCAACAAGTACGCGCTGAATATTCGTTTGTTGAGTCCGGATACCGCACAGAAACCACGTCCGTGCGAGCAAGATGTAGCTTTTGAACTGACTTTCTGTAGCCTCTGAAGTCAGTTCGCTGGCGGGGCTTTCGCCCTACCCTGACCACCCTGACTACTAATCCAGCTTCGACAGATTGGTGTTGCGTAGCAGATTTAACTTGGCGCTGAGCGGTTGGGCATGCGCCATGAAATCGGCCTTGTAACGTCTATCCAGTGGATAGGCGGTCGGCAGCTTCATCGCCAGCGGATTCCGCTGTGCACCATTGATCCGAAATTCATAGTGCAGATGGGGGCCGCTCGCCAGACCTGTTGCGCCAACATAGCCAATCAACTGACCCTGGCTGACTTTGCTGCCACGTTTGATACCTTCGCCGAAGCGGGAAAGGTGACCATAAGCGGTGCTGTAAGGTGTCTGGTGATTGAGTACCACCAGATTGCCGTAACCTCCTTGTTTGCCGACAAAGCTGACAACCGAATCGGCTACCGCGCGGACTGGTGTTCCAGTTGGGGCGGCGTAATCGACACCCTTGTGGGCACGCCATATTTGCAGCACTGGATGCAGACGACCCGAAGAAAAGCCCGAGGATATTCGGTCGAACGGCATGGGTGACTTCAGGAAGGCTTTCTTCAGACTGACACCTTCGGCGTTGTAATAGCCATCGTGGCCTTGAGGGTCTTTAAAGTAGATTGCCTGATAGGTTTGATTCTGGTTGGTGAACTCCGCAGCCATTAAACGGCCGGTTCGGATCAGTCTGCCATCGAAGTAAAACGCTTCGTACACGACGGAAAAATGGTCGCCACGGCGTAAATCCTTGTGGAAGTCGATATCGCCGGAAAACGCATCCGCCAATTCGGAGGCGATCCGGTCAGGCACATCCGCTGCGTCCATGGCGCCAAAGAGGGAGTTCTGAATTTTGCCGGAGCGCATTACCGGTCGCATCTCGGCTTGTATCGCCTGTTCAGAGAATTGGAAACTTTCATTACTGCGGGAGGCGCTGACCAAATTCTCGTCAGACACCAGATAGCGCAGCAACATCAGGCGGCCGCTAGAACTGACTCTGGCCAATACACTTCGGCCCGGAGTCAGACCGCTGATCAAGCCTGATTGACGTGCTGCGGCGATAAAGGCTTGTCGGTCTTCCGCATTGACGCCCAGTCTTTGCAGCAGATTGGGCAGGGTTTCACCACGTCCAATTCGTTCTTCGCGCCAGAAATCGAAAACACCGCTATCGCTCGCATCCACTTCAGGAACTGTTAGTGTTTCCACTACTGTTTCAAGCGCGATATTTTCGGTTGCTGTGTCGGAGGCAATACCGAAAGCGGCAACCACGCCAAGAAATGGCAATGTGGCCAGCGCCAGGAAAATCCGTTTTTTAAGCAGACTTGGCGAATTATTCATAACTGGAGGACTCCCTTGAAAGCTTTCGAAGAGTAACAGTTTTATTTATCGGCACAAAGCGGCAAGTACTTGAGGCTAAAGTAAGTGTTTACATTGCCGTTATAAAAAAGAGATTAGAACTCATATCCAGATTTATGCCCCAACCCAACGAACAGATCGTTTTGCAACGTATCCAGACTGAGATGGACCGCTATTTGCTTGAGCATGACGCGCCAGAGGAAATTCTCGGTTTTCTGCATCACCATTGGTCGCGTTTGTTGACGGGTATCTTCATGGTCAAGGGTAATCAACATCCCGACTGGATCGCCGGTTGGGATGCGGTGAATGCATTGTTGTGGAGTCTGGCGCCAAAAGTCTCGCGCGATGAAACCCAGAAAATGCTGCAAATGTTGCCCACCTTGCTTTCCCGTCTGCATGAAGGTTGTGCAGCCTTGATGATCGCCATTCCTGAACGTGACGCCATGTTTTCACGCCTCGCGATGATGCATGCGGCAGTGGCGCGCGCGGGTCTGCATTGCGGCAATGTGCCGGACAATGGGCTCACGAATATCGCCCAGGCTTCCCGGTTGGATGGCAACGCCGATCTTTCCCAGCTCACCCCACCTCGGAGAGAGACGATCGAGTTTACTGCTCCGCCCGCGTTGGGGGCGGCAATGCCGATGCCGGAACTGAAAATTGGCGATCGGGTACATTTTCGGCAGGGTATTAACGCCCGTACATTGTGCCTTAACTGGGTCAGTCCCGCCGGCGGCATGTATCTCTTTGGCAATGATCAGGGATTGGACGCAATCACCTTGACCCGCGCTCGCTTGACGGAACGTTTTGTGAAGGGCCATGCAGTTTTGGTTTCCGCTTAAGGTTTGAAATTGCAGTTGACTTCTGCATAGCCCTGCAATCCAGCCAAATTTCAGAGCTTAGGGGCTGTCCGTGAATAACCTGGATAATTATGGGTGTACTGGTGGGATGCGATGCAAGGCACCGGCCGCGCAGCATGGTCATTCCCTGCAACCCACCTTTAACTGTCAAACGTACCATTCGCCCCATTTAACGCCACGAAATAGTAACTGCTCAATAAATCGCTTTTTATCATAAAGTGACCGCATCAAGTTAAAGTGCTGTATCACAAGAAAGGGCTATCCGAGAGCAAATTCAGATGTCGCACCGACACCAACTACCGCCGATTCCTGAAGAGGAGCGGACGCCGCTGTTATATCGTCTTTTGACGCTGATCGAACTCATGGGCCATGCAGCAGTTGCGTGATGAGATAGCGGCACTCAAGGGAGAGAAGGGCAAACCGAAGTTCAAACCCAGCGGAATGGCAGAAGAGGCCGAGTCGGATTCGAAAAACGAAGGCGATGACGACGGCCCCACGGGCGGAACCTCACCCAAGCGACGACCCGGCTCGGACAAGCGGAGCAAGACGAAGCATCTGACGATCCATGAACAGCGCCAGATTTCCCCCTTGCAGC
>JBBRDR010000238.1:0-3102 GCA_038203745.1 Burkholderiales bacterium
CACGTACCACGGGTTCGGCTACCAGATGGAACTCCTTGACACCATTATTCATACGCCAGGGAAGTGTCCATCCATTGAGCGTAACAACCGGGTTGTACGGCCGGCCGGTGGTGGGCACGAGTGGTGGAGAGGTATCGGCCGACGTCTGGATAACCGGTTCCGGTAATCCGGCCAGCGCCGAGCGTGCGACAGTCAGCCCGGCTAATGTGGTAGCCGCACCTGCCAGAAAATGCCGACGCGAGTTTGTGAGATTCATGGGTAGTCCTTTCAATGCCCGGCCGCGGAGGCGTCTTTGCTGCTGCCACCAGCAAGAGAAACGAAACGGGCTGGTGCGCCGCCCTGCAAAACCAGTTGCAGATCAGCTTCGGCGATCCAGAAATCACGTTGCGCGTCTATGGCGTCGATGACGGATTGAGCACGGCCACGTGCCTCACCTAAAAGATCCCACACGCTTTTGAGCATGCCGTTGTAGTGCAATACTGTTTCATCCGTGATGAATTCACGCAACTTAAGGATGTCCCGATAGCCAAGGGCAAGGGAATGGCTGGTCTGATAGGCTTCGAACGCCAGCATGGCGTTAGCCTTTGTCCGGAAAATATTGACGCGTGAATAAGGCTTTAATGCCGTATCCAAACGCTGCTGCACGTCGGATTTCGTCATGATTGCTGAAGGCAGTTCCGGCAACACATCCGGTAGGGCTGCTGCAGAATATACCTCACTCAACTGAAGGAACTTGATCAATTCCGCCTGTGCCAGCGCTGCCGCGTACTGCGCTCGACCGAGATCCATTTGTGCTGTTTTCAACGTGATCTGTACCTGCACCGCTTGCAGCTTGCTCCAGTTGCCAACGCTTGCCATGCGCTGCCCGAGTGCGTTGGCCGCTTCAGCCGCGACCAGCCCCTCACGCTGATATTTCACGACCTGCCGGGCAGTAACGGCTTGCAACCAGACTTTGCGTGCCGCGGCCGCCACGTCGAGCACCTCCTCTGAATCCTCCACGCGGAGCAACCAACTGGCGTCGACCTCAACCCAGCGGCCGGCAGCGATGAGGTCGACATTGGCAGAACCGAGTACGGCCAATGGCATTGCAAGGTCACGATGTGCGCGCCAAGCGCGACGAACCGCTTCATCTGCCGTCATCAAAACAAGATTTGTGGAGGCTGTCAGCGGCTCAATAATGTCGGGCGTGTTGGTCTGTTCCCATTTGAGGGTATCCGCATGGCCGCGCCTGAGTTGACCAACACCATCGTTGGCACTGCGCCAGTCAACAATGGCATCAGGCGGCAGGGTTTGTGCAAGCACCGCGAGAGGGGTGCTTGCCAGGCCGGCGGCGAGAAGGTGTAAAGCTGTCCGGTAGATCAGTCGGCGTATCACAGTGTCATTCCTCTCAACAAAAAACATTGGATCAACATCGATATTTGAAATCAGCAATTCAATAACTTTGTGAATTGCACTTCGACAAACCTTCTTTGAGTTGGGTGGTGGTAGCGTGTTCCTGCCTAACGTTGCAGACTGAGAAAATCGGATTACGTTCCAATATCAAGCGATCCCATGGGTGCCATCATGATGATGACAAACCAACAGAAATCTGACTTGCACATTACATTTCTGTAATCTTTGAGGCTGGGCGTTTAAAACGTTAGAGAATCCGCCATCAATTGCGACGCAATGAGGACTAAACAATGAAAATCCTGGTGGTCGAAGACGAAGCAAAAACAGGCGATTACCTGAAGCAGGGATTGGGCGAGGCCGGCTTTGTCGTAGATCTGGCGCGTAATGGTCTGGATGGCCTGCATTTGGCGCTGACCGAGGCTTATGATCTGGCCATCCTCGACGTGATGCTGCCGGGTATCGACGGATGGCAGGTCTTGCAGGGCATTCGCCGGGCTGGCAAAGACATGTCGGTATTGTTCCTGACAGCGCGTGATCAAGTCGACGACCGGGTGCATGGTCTGGAACTGGGTGCCGATGATTACCTTGTCAAGCCCTTTGCTTTTGCCGAACTGCTGGCCCGCGTGCGTACCCTGCTGCGACGGGGGAGTAAAAGCAAGGAGCCGGAGAGCTTGCGCGTGGCCGATCTCGAACTGGATCTCCTACGTCGCCGGGTGATCCGCGCCGGCAAGCGCATCGACCTGACAGCCAAGGAATTTGCCCTGCTCGAACTCCTGCTGCGGCGGAGTGGCGAGGTGCTGCCGCGTTCGCTGATCGCCTCACAGGTATGGGATATGAACTTCGACAGTGACACCAATGTGGTTGAAGTTGCCGTACGCCGCCTGCGCGCCAAAGTCGATGACGATTTCGAACCGAAGTTGATTCGCACGGTGCGCGGCATGGGCTATGTGTTGGAGGATTCGGCGTGCGCCTGAGTATCACACTGCGTCTGACGGTACTTTTCACCACGGTGTCGTCGGTCGTATTGCTGATCCTGGGTGCGCTGATCGGAGGGGCTGTCGAGCAGCACTTTGTCGAACAGGATATGGAAGTGCTCTCTGGTAAGCTCAATCTGGCCCGGCATGCGCTGGAAAAAGTTCGCACGACGCAGGATCTGGCCTCCATTCCTCAACTAATGGACGATTCGCTGATCGGGCATCAGGGTCTGGCGGTCGTTGTCGAAGCGCCGAATGGCGAAATCCTGTTTGCCACCAGCGGTGCGGAATTTCCGCATGTGCTGCTCGGAAAGCCAATAACGACGGGCATTCCACAGTCTATTGTCTGGAGAACGGCGCAAAATAAGCCTTTCCGTGGCATTGCCGCCCGGGTGCCCACCGGAATTGCCAATGCCAAGCCGGCTCTTGTGGCCGTGGCCACGAATATTTCGCATCACGAGCAGTTTATGGCTTCGTTCCGTATCACCTTGTGGTCTTTTGTCGTTTTGGCCGCGCTATTGACAGGCTTCCTCGGTTGGCTGGCCGTCCGGCACGGTCTGGCTCCACTAAAGGCGATGCGGCGCAAGGCGGAAAGCATTACGGCGCAACGGCTCGATGCCCGGCTGGCCGTCGATGCCGTACCGGCTGAACTCGCCGATCTGGCGCAAACGCTCAATGCCATGCTCTCGCGGCTGGAAGGCTCGTTCCGGCGGCTCTCTGATTTTTCGTCCGATCT
>JBBRDR010000239.1:0-3058 GCA_038203745.1 Burkholderiales bacterium
CTCTTTACTTCAGCAACAGACCCGCAACCGATCATTCCCCAGCGAATGGTTTTCATGCTTATCCTCAGTTCGCCAACAGCGATACGCGTACCTTGACCACAACTTTCCGAATGGGGGCTGGTTGATCAACAGCTATCCCCGGACGATGAACGTCGCTTGGCATCAGTACGGCGAAACTTCCGGGCGTCATGGTTAGCGTGGACTCGTTCTCCATGCCGGTGTAAAAGAGCAAATCCCGCTCTTCCAGAAGGTCTTCGGAAACGACGTTGTTACCGGTATCCGAAGCTACGCCCATCTTTTCGCTGCCGCTATAAAGAAATTGTACGTCAATGTATTGACGATGGACTTCGGCACGTGTTTCAGCAAAATTCTTCGTGTCCATATCAAACACCATAACGTGGATGTCACGTCCTTGGACCTCATAGTTTCCTGCAGGCAAGGTTGAAAAGTCCGTCTGTTTGAGGTGCTCCAGTGCAATTTTGAGCGGTTTGGGTAGCCAGGCAAAGCCCAACTCCAGATCATTTAGGTTGCCGAATATCATTTTGGATCTCTCTTTATTTATTAACTGCAAGTGATGTCAAAAAATTCTAGGTGAGATGGTTTAAAACCAAGCCGAACTGAATCAAAACTTAATCTGGGTTGCACAAGCTACAGCCGGGTTTGTAGCCAGTCCGATAAATTTCTCGATCAATTGTGTACGGAAAGCGACATCGGCCTGAACGCTCTTGTCAAATATCTTCTCAATCCCTAGCAGGCTGCCAACAATGGCAGCGGCATCAGTGTTCAAACGTGCTTGTTCCAGTATGGTCGTCGCCATCGGGTCGCTGAGTACCCCGTCGGGAGTGTGTGCGATCTTCAACACAAAGTGCATCCAGGCGGCAATCGCAGTGGCAATTGCCGGAGAAGGCAGACCCTTGGCCATTCGATCGTGTAAAGGAGCAATGAGTCGCTGCGGTATCTTTTGCGAACCATCACAGGCAATTTGAGCCGTACGGTGTTTCAGTGCGGGATTGCGGAAGCGTTGTTTCAAACTTTCTACATAATCTGCGGGATTGACGCCATGCGGTGCTTTGAGTACTTCGAGGTTTTCCAGCCAGAGCGCATCCAGAATTTCGGTAATCAACGGCAGCGTCATGGCGTCCGCAACGGTCTCACGCCCGGTAATTTGCCCAAGGTAGGATAGTGTTGAATGCGCGCCATTGAGAAATCGAAGCTTCATGCTTTCCCAGCGTTCAATTTCATTTGAAAACACTGCGCCGCCCAAGGTCCAGTCCGGACGCCCCATGCTAAACTCGTCTTCGATGACCCACTGGCTGAATTGTTCTGTCACCACAGGGCATGAATCTTCAAGCCCGGTAACTTCCAGCACGTGCGCACGGTCAGCATCGGTTGTTGCCGGCGTAATGCGGTCAACCATCGTGCACGGGAATCGTGCATTAGTTTCAATCCATGCTTCCAGTTCGGCGTCCAATTCGTGCGCAAAGCCAAGTACAGCCGCTTTCGCCAGTTTTCCGTTATTGGGAAGATTGTCACAACTCAGAACGGTGAAGGGTGGAATGCCCGCTTCTTTGCGACTCTTTAGTGCGCGCACAATCAAACCAGGAATGGACTTTGGCGAATCAGGTTCTGCTAAGTCGGCAACAATCGCCGGAGAACTCAACAGGAGTTTTTTCGTGGCCAAGTCGAGGCAATAGCCTTTTTCGGTCACCGTGATTGTAACGATGCGCGTGCTGATGTCACACAATTTAGCGAGTAATTTTGTTTTATCAGCTTGATCCGCGCCGCCCAATACCTCGACGATGGCGCCAATCACACTGATTTTCTCCGAATCCGCGCCCAGCTCAGCCAAGGTGTAAAGACAATCTTGTGGAGCCATGGCATTCTTCATGTTTGAAGAAACCATCCCGGTGCCAACAATGCCCCACTGCAGATCGCCTGAAGCGAGTACCGCTTCGGTGTACTTGGCCTGATGAGCGCGATGGAACGCGCCTAGGCCCAGATGCACAATGGAAGTCGTGACCTTGCTGCGGTCATAGCAGGGCTTATCGACGCTGGGAGGTAACTGAAACAGGTTTTTTTGATTTAGCTGCATAAGGTATTTTCCCTTCAGTCATTGAAATAAGTAATATTTTAACTTGACTAGTATGGTACCATCCATGTCGCTAGAATGGAAGTATGTTAATTAAGGTACGATTCTTCTATGAAAATGAACAAACCTGACAATTTCGCAGCCGTTGATTTTCGCCCCAGGGAGTCGCAATCGATAGGTACGCAGCTTCACCGCGTCCTGCGTACGTCGATCATTCAAGGCGATCTGCTTCCCGGCCAGGCCATCTCCGAAATTGAAATGAGCAAGCGTTTCTCGATTAGCCGGCAGCCAGTACGTGAGGCATTCATCAAGCTTGGAGAGGAGCGTCTTATTGAGGTGCGCCCTCAGCGTGGGACTTACGTTTGCAAGATTTCCGTCAAGGAGATGCTGGATGCGCGACATCTGCGCGAAGTCATTGAGACGTCAATCGTGCGTGAGGTCGCGCTGAACAGTGACGCGGTATTCATAAAAGAGCTTCGTGAAATCATTGCTCAGCAAAAAAGAATTAAAACAGGAGACAACCAAGGATTTCTGCTTCTGGATGACGAGTTGCACAGGGCGCTCGCTTTAAAAGCCGGACGTGAATATGCTTGGCGAATCACCGAGAGCATCAAGGCGCAGCTTGATCGTGCACGTTACCTGACCTATGACTTCACAACGCCAAAAAAAATGCTCATTTCTGAGCACTCTGAGATCGTGGATGCCATTGAGTCCAGGGATCCTGATTTGGCAGCACAAATGATGAAAAAACACCTGTGTACGATAGTTAACGATTTGCCGATCATCGCCGAGCGCTATCCTGAGTTTTTTGTCGGCAACTAAGCCGGCATAACAATATGCACTCTGCAGGTTTCTGGCTCGGGATCAAAATACAAGTCCTATGAAAATTTTGTACTACGACTGTTTCTCCGGCATCAGTGGCGACATGAATCTCGCTGCTATGGTTGATCTGGGCGTTGACCAATCATT
>JBBRDR010000240.1:0-3046 GCA_038203745.1 Burkholderiales bacterium
CATCTTCGTCGAGATCGACCCGGCAACTGTTGACGTCAACGTACACCCGGCCAAAACCGAGGTGCGCTTCCGCGACGGGCGCGCCGTACACCAATTTGTTTTTCACGCCGTACAGCGCGAACTGTCAACAACGCACGCGGCCACTCCCGGCTCAGCAATAGCAGGCAACGCTGCCCCATCCTACGCGTCGCCACGCACAAGTTTTGGCGGCTGGGCACCGCGTCAAGAGAGTTTGCACGTTAGCGAACCGGCCGCCTCAGCTTATTTTGCCTTCAGCCAGTCCGCCAACACCGCCATCCCAGCCTCAATGCCTGCCCAGCAGACTGGCGAAGCGCCACCACTTGGCTACGCGCTGGCGCAGTTGCACGGCGTGTACATCCTCGCGCAAAACGCACAGGGGCTGATCGTCATCGACATGCATGCGGCACACGAACGCATCCTCTACGAAAAACTCAAGGCGGCCCTGGACAATCAACAAATCGCCACGCAAGCGCTGCTCATTCCTGCGGTATTTTCCGCCGACGCCCTCGATGTGGCGGCGGCCGAAGAACACGCCGACGCACTGCGCGAACTCGGTTTTGACCTTGCCCCCATGGGGCCGACGCAACTGGCTGTACGTAGCGTACCGGCGCTGTTGCAGGCGGCCGACCCGGCGGAACTCGCGCGAGCGCTGTTCGCCGAGCTGCGCGAACACGGTGTCACCCAACTTATGGCTGTGCGGCGCAACGAACTGCTGGCAACGATGGCCTGTCATGGTGCGGTACGCGCCCGTCGCATTCTCTCGCTGCCCGAAATGAATGCCCTGCTGCGCCAGATGGAAGAAACCGAGCGCGCCGACCAGTGCAACCATGGCCGGCCGACCTGGACACAGCTGTCGATGACCGAACTGGACCGGCTTTTCCTGCGCGGACGATGAGCACACTCCCGCCTGCCATCCTGCTGATGGGCCCGACTGCGAGCGGAAAAACCGCCGTGGCGATGGAATTGGCTCGCCGCTTCCCCGTCGAACTGATCAGCGTCGATTCGGCACAAGTTTTCCGTGACATGAATGTCGGCACGGCGAAGCCCGATGCCGCGACACTCGCTGATTTTCCGCATCACCTGATTGATCTCATCAGCCCCGAGGAAGCCTACTCAGCCGCACGTTTTCGCAACGAGGCGCTAGCACTGATGGGCAATATCACGGCACGCGGAAAAGTACCGCTGCTGGTGGGCGGCACCATGCTTTATTTCAAGGCGCTAATCGAAGGGTTGGCAGAGCTACCACAGGCCGACCCCGAGACCCGCTCTGATATTGATTCACAGGCCAACATGCACGGCTGGCCCTTTGTTCATGGGCTTCTTGAGAAGGTCGATCCGAAAACCGCAGCCCGTCTGCACCCGACTGATTCACAGCGCATCCAGCGTGCGTTGGAAGTGTTTCGCATTGCTGGCCGCCCAATGTCGGAACTGCTCGCTGCGGGTTCCGACCCGACTCCGCTGTACGATTTCCGCCCCATCGGCCTGCTGCCCTCGGATCGTAGTGTGCTGCACGCGCGCATCGCCGAGCGCTTCGATGCCATGCTCGCCGCCGGACTGGAAAACGAAGTGACCATGCTGCGCGTGAAATACACACTCGGCCTCAATCTGCCATCAATGCGCTGCGTGGGTTACCGGCAAGTTTGGGAGGTACAGGATGACCTTGCCCCGCGCTCCGAAATGCGCGAGCGCGGCATCTTCGCCACGCGTCAACTCGCCAAACGGCAAATCACGTGGATGAACAACACGCTCAAGCCGGAAACCTTTGATTGCCTGGCGCCTGATCTTTCCTCGCAGGTCAGCAATCGCGTAAATAAATTACTCGCCTGAGATGCGTGCCATTGATTCGTCAAAGGTCCGGCAGCAATTGCGGCCGGCACGCTTGGCGCTATACATGGCGGCATCCGCATTTCTCAACAACAGCGTCACATCGTCGCCATGCTGGGGATAGATAGCGACGCCGATGCTCGCAGAAACATTTATCGTGTGTTGACCAAAACGATAGGGCTGCCTCAGCGCGGAGAGTATTTTTTCGGCAACGGTAGTTGCATCCTGCTCGACATTGATGCGTTGCAACATGACAACGAACTCATCGCCCCCCAGGCGTGACGCCGTATCGGACTGCCGCGTCACCACTCTCCGCAAACGTGCAGACACCTCTTTCAACAACAAGTCGCCAATATCGTGCCCGAGCGTGTCGTTTACCGGCTTGAGATTGTCCAGGTCAAGGAACAAGACTGCCAGCTTGCCTTTATCACGTCGTGCCTGAGCCAGCGCCTGATGTAGGCGATCTGTTAGCAGAACGCGATTGGGCAGGTCGGTCAATCCGTCGTGGTGGGCAATGTGATGCATCAACGCTTGTGACGCCTTGCGCTCGGTAACGTCTCGCGCGCAACCGACCGTACCGATCACGGCCCCTTGGTCATTGATAAATTGAGCTTCATGCACATCAAAACATACTGAGTTGCCGCGGATTGTTCCTGATTCCTCAAAAATCGTCGGCTCTTCTCGACTGAGGGCATGGCGGTGGACATCCAGCGAGAACTGCCCGAGGGTGTGCCACTCCGGGTCATCCGGCCGCTGGCTTTGTTCACGCTGAACAAAGAAATCATATGTTTTACCCAGCGCTTCTTCCGGGCTTGAAATATTCAGCAGCTTTTCGCAAAGCGTCATATTGACAAAGGTGTAGCGTCCCTCAAGGTCCTTGGCCCAGATCATGTCGGGCACGTTGTCACACATCAGACGCAGCATTGAAGCCAGCCGGCGTGACTGATCTTCGCTCAGTTTTAGTGCCTCTACGGCCAATTTGCGCTCAGCTACTTCATCATTCAAGCGCTCGCTAGACTCTATCCCGACAACGGCGGATCGGGAAATCTGAAAAGCTTTGCCCACAACAATGATTTGCCAGAGGATGGCCATTACACACATCAAGAGAAAAAAGGGCTCCCCGGCGCTGGAGTAACGGTAAATATAGAACAGGATATACGGCAGAAGCGTTACGGCATTAACGAGCAGGCAATAGTTAAGA
>JBBRDR010000241.1:0-3002 GCA_038203745.1 Burkholderiales bacterium
TTTTTGTCCTGTCCAGAGGTGAAAAGCTACTGGTCACCGAAACCTGTATCGATGAAGTCGCCGGCAAAGTCCCGATGGTGGCGCATATCGGTGAAATCTCGACGTCAGAAACGATCAAGCTGGGCAAGGACATTGCTGCGATGGGCATCGATGCCGTTTCGGTGATCACTCCTTTTTCCGTTCCCTTGAAGCAGCACGAGTTGATCTACCCCTACACAAAAATTGCCGATGCAGTCTCTGTCTTCATCTATAGCATTCCAGGCCGGACTGCCAATACCATTTAGCCGGCGACGGCCCGCAAACTGGCCGAACACCCGAACATCGTCGGCATCAAGGACAGCGCAGGCAGTTACGAAAGCCTCAAGGGTTTTGTCGACGCGGTTCGCGATGTGGGAAACTTTGATGTGCTGAGCGGCCCGGATCACCTGGTGCATCAAGGTTTCCTTGATGGCTGTTCGGCCTGTATTTCTGGTTTGGCCAATTCTCGCCGGAAGGCGTTAGCCTGATCTGGAAGCACTTCCGTGACGGCAATATCGAAAAGTCCAAAGCCGCGCAGGACTTCATCAGCGATTTACGCAAGGATTTATATGCTGTCGCCTTTGCGCCAGCGGCGGTTAAAAAGGCTGCGGTATTACTGGGTGAGGACGTTGGCGAGAGTCAGTATCCGATTGTTTTCTCTGAACAGGATATTGCATTGATCAAACAGGTTGTCGCGAATTATGGCGTGGCCCCCGCGCTCTAAACGGAACTCAGTTGCTTCTCAAACTCACTGAAGGGCAAGCGATGCGAGCAATAAAAAGGGTCCGGCTTAATTATTAAGCCGGACCCGAACAGCTTGCTTACGAGCGCGGTTCGCCGTGCTCATTAACGGTCACCGTCTTGCCCGGTGGCGCGGTCATCTGCACACGGTTTTCCTGACCACGGAAATTGTAGGTGACATCCCAGTAGGACGGTTTGGCATGATTGGGCACATCGGCACAGCGCCTAACATCTTGCTCGCTGACCTGCTGCCCGCCGCCAACATTGCTACCGACAAAAGCACCTGCGATAGCGCCACCCGCCGTCGCTAAATCCTTGCCGCGCCCATTGCCCACCTGATGTCCGAGAATGCCGCCAATGACCGCGCCGGCAATCGCACCCGGTACGTTGTTGCTGCGTTCTTCAACAACTTGTTGACGCTCGACCCAGCAGCGTTGTTCAGGAGGGCCGACAACAGCGCGGACAGCAATAACATCCGCCTCGTATAGCCGTTCGTTGTTGCTGCGTCGAAAATCGCGATTCGCCGACGGATCGGGGGCATAGCGACGGTCCTCGATGGCCTCATCCCTGCTCACCGCACGAACCGATGAGACCCGATCATTCAGTCCCATAGCCGACAGGGATGGATAGCGACCTGGACGCAAAACGACACACCGTCCGCCAAAACGGGCGTCTTCGCAGACCTCCCAGCGTCCGTTGAGCACCATCACCGATGTCGCGCGATCATTGAAGCCATAGCGAGAAAAATTACTGATCTGTTCTTCGGTGTTAAAAGAACGACCTGAAAACCCGGCATTTTCAAAAAATGTAATCCCGTTCGCCGGTCTGTTGTCATGAACTGCAACTGGAATAGGCGCATAGCGATAATTCGCGATACGGGCATTCCGGCTCACGGCTTTCGTCGAGGAAATGCGGTTATTCAGTCCCATTGCAGCAAGAGACGGATACCGTCCCGGACGCAAGACGATGCACTGGCCGCGCATTTGCGCATCTTCGCAGACCTCCCAGCGTTCACTTTTCACTTCGACCGATGAAGCACGATCGTTGAAGCCGTATCGCGCGAAGTTTTTAACACTTCGCTCGGTGGTAAACGAATGGCCTTCAAAGCCCTGCCGTTCGTAAAAAGTCACCTGCGCTATGGCTTGGGTGGCAATGGCCATACCGGCCACGACCAGGGCATTTCTCAAAATCAAATTCATTGAAGTCTCCTGAAGAAGGTTGCGTATCCTCGCCTTTGCCTACCGGCGTTCAGAAGGTCTACGCAACAGGATGGCCACAATGATTCAGTTTTAGACTGAAGTCTGTGCGCAATCGAACATAAGCGCTCCTTGGCGCCATGATTGCGTATTGATCCATCGGCAGTATGAGAGTTACGACGGTCTGCTTTTCGTCCAAGGACTAAACCGCTCGCGCGGTAGGGGTGGTATGCGACCGTAGCCGGGGATTCTGGGAAGTAAGAGGTTTGCAATGGCAGAAATCTGCCGATGTTGGATATGAGGCAATCCCACCTCGATTTCTGACATGAGCAAGCCATGCAAACTCAGAAGCCTATCAGTCCGTTGCGCCAGCGCATGATCGACGACATGCGGATGCACAAGCTGGGCGAGAAGACGCAGTACCATTACCTTCGTGCGGTACGGCAGTTTGCCAAGTACCTCGGGCGCTCTCCGACCACCGCCAGTGTCGAGGACTTGCGCAACTATCAGTTGCATCTCGTCGACCACGGTGTTTCGCCGGCATCGCTGAACTCCGCGATCAGCGGACTGAAGTTCTTCTTTAGCGTCACACTGGATCGACCCGAGACGATGGCCAAGATGCAACCGGTGCATCTGCCGCGCAAGTTGCCAGAGATCATGAGCCCCGACGAGGTAAAACGACTGATTGCCGCCGCCGGCAACCTGAAACACCAGACGGTGCTGTCACTGGCCGACGCAACCGGACTGCGCGTCAATGAAGTGGTCAATCTGAAGATCGGCGACATTGACAGCCAGCGCATGACCCTACGGGTTGAACAAGGCAAAGGCCAGAAAAATCGTTTCGCGATGCTTTCACCGTTGCTGCTGGAACGCCTGCGCGTCTGGTGGCGCGTCGCCCGAGCCCAGGGCAAGATGTTCGACGGTGGTTGGTTGTTTCCTGGCTTGGACCCGGTCGAGCATCTGAGCACCCGGCAGCTCAACCGTGCCATCCACGTGGCGGCCGACGAGGCGGGCATCAATAAGCGCATCTCGATGCACTCGTTGCGC
>JBBRDR010000242.1:0-2956 GCA_038203745.1 Burkholderiales bacterium
TCATTCAACACAGAGAACACGGAGAAAAACACAGAGGACAGCGCGAAGCCTCCCTGAAGAGGGACAAAGGCTTACGTGAAATTGATCAATCACCCGCAAGGTGAGCCTCGTTTTACCTCTGTGTGCTCTGTGGCTCTGTGATCTCCGTGTTGATAGCGGTTTCAACTGCTTTTTATAGGATGAATATGCGGCAAAGATGACAGGCATTTATGTGAAATTGGAGAGTGTTATGCTTGCCCTGAGTGTTTGATAAAAAACACCCCATGGGTTTTGTACGCTAACAACCAGATATTGAGAGGGTATTTAAATGGATGATTTAAAAGGCAAGGTAGTTCTCGTCACGGGTGCTTCAACCGGCATCGGTGCCGGCTGTGCAAAGGCATTCGGAGCGCTCGGCTGTAAGGTGGCCGTGCATTACAACAGCTCCAAGGATGCAGCGATGGCGGTAGCGCAGGTGGTGGAAGAGAGCGGGGGCGAGGCCCTGGTTGTGCAGGGCGACTTGCGTAAATCCACCGAATGTGAGCGTGTGGTGAAAGAGACTGTGAACCGCTTCAAGCACATCGATATACTGATCAACAACGCGGGTGCTCTGGTCAGCCGCATGCCTATCGGTGAAATTACCGATGAGCTCTTCGACGACATCGTCGATCTTAACGTGCGCTCGATGATGATGTGTACCAAATACGCTGTGCCCTACATGATCAACGGTGGCAGCATCATCAACCTGACCAGCGTTGCGGCACGCCATGGCGGCGGACCGGGTGCAGCCCTGTATGCCGGTTCGAAGGGCTTTGTGAGCATTGCAACCAAGGGACTGGCCAAGGAACTCGTGGGCAAGCATATTCGCGTCAACGCCGTATCGCCCGGTGTGGTGAATACGCCCTTCCACGAAAAATTCTCGACTCCGGATCAGCTCGAGTCCATGCGGCTGACGATCCCCATGGGCAGGCTGGGCGAAGTCGACGACTGTGTGGGTGCCTTCCTCTACTTTGCCTCGGAACGCTTGTCCGGCTATGTGACCGGACAGATCATCGAGGTCAATGGCGGGCAATACATGCCATAAGGCACGGTTCATCCTTGCGCTTGATCCCGCCTCCGGCCACAGTTGAGGCGGTGATCCCTACAACTCGACATCAGGGTGCCGGGGTCGAATAGTGTGCATGTACCCCCTCGATGGCCGTGAGTGTATCGGCATCGAGTGTTACTTCGGCGCTGGCAATATCGCGCCCTAGCTGTTCGACGCTGGTTGCGCCAATAATGGTGGAGGCGACAAACCAGCGTTGGCGGGCAAAGGCTAACGCCATCTGGTCGAGCGCAAGGCCGCGTGCGGCCGCGATGGACGCATATTCAGCCACCGCCAGATCAACGGCCGGCCGCTGGTTGCGCAGCTGGAATTCAGGAAAGCGCGTGAAGCGTGCCCCTGCAGGTTTGGCGCCATTCATGTACTTTCCTGAAAGCTTGCCGCCGGCAAGGGGGCTAAAAGCGAGTAGCGGGACTTTTTCACGAAAACTCGTCTCGGCCAAATCAAGATCAAACTGACGGCTCAGCATGTTGTAGATGTTCTGCGTTGCGAGCGGACGCGGCAGGCCGTGTTTGTCAGCGAGCCAGCAGAATTGGCAAATGCCCCAGGAGGTCTCGTTGGAGAGTCCATAGTGGCGAATCTTGCCGGCCTTGATCAGCGCTGCCATCGCCTCGATCTGAACGAGTATTGGCGTTAATTCTTGTTCTGGCTTTTCTTTCTTGGGGTCGTATTCGGTCGCGCCAAACATTTGTACGTTGCGGTCGGGCCAGTGGATTTGATAAAGGTCGAGATAGTCGGTCTGCAGGCGATTGAGGCTGTCGTTGCAGGCTTCGGTGATGTTGGCCGCGTTGAGCATGGTTTTTCCGTTGCGCAACCAGTCACGCCGGCCGGGGCCGGCGACCTTGCTGGCAACGACAAGCGTGTCGCGCTGCTGATTTTTCAGCCAGCGGCCCAGAAAACTCTCGGTGCGCGTTCCTGTCTCAGCGCGTGGTGGTACCGGGTACATTTCGGCGGTATCAATGAAATTGACCTCATGATCACGTGCGTAATCAAGCTGCGCATGGGCTTCGGCCTCGCTGTTCTGCTCACCCCACGTCATGGTGCCAAGACAAATCTCCGATACCCTGAGCGTGCCCAGATTGGTGTATTTCATATCGCTACCTTTAAAGTTATAACAATCGCTTTTTCAGAAGAGAACAACAGTTTATCCCATGCAGAAAACGTTCAATTTGTTGCCCTCAAGAGCTTGCAGGGTAAGGACCGTGGGGACTACTCTGCCCGCAGTGCTTCAACGGGGTCGAGCCGTGCGGCACGGCGAGCAGGCAGCACACCTGCCAATAGACCGATGACGATGGCAATGGTTTCAGCCAAAACAACGAAGCTGATGGGTGTTTGTACCGGCAGGGCCGGAACCAGCAGATGAATGAGCTGCGCCAACCCAAAGCCGAGCACCAGCCCGACACAACCACCGATGGCCGAAAGCGCCACCGCTTCGCCCAGGAAGATGCCGAGAATAGTGCGGCGTGGTGCGCCGAGTGCAACCAGCAGGCCGATTTCGCTGGTGCGTTCGGTGACGGCGATGGTCATGATGGTGACAATGCCGACGCCGCCGACCAGTAGCGAAATGCTGCCTAGCGCCCCGACGGCCATGGTCAGCACATTAAGAATATTAGAGAGCGTGCGCAGCATGTCCTCCTGCGTGGTGATGGTGAAGTCCTCGCGGCCGTGTCGCATCTTGAGCAGATTAATGATCGACTGAGTGATGCGTGCGGCCGGAATGCCTTCCTCGTAAGAGAGGTCGATGGTCATCATGCCGTCGCGGTTATAAAGTTCGAGCGCGCGGGCGGTCGGGATGTAGGCTGCATCATCAAGGTCAATGCCGAGAAATTGCCCCTTGGCTTCGAGTATGCCGATCACGCGAAACTGAAGATTGCC
>JBBRDR010000243.1:0-2939 GCA_038203745.1 Burkholderiales bacterium
GGCCCGTTTGTCGGGATTGAAGCAGAAATGTTGCGCCTGTACGAAGCGCCGGATGGCGAAGCCAGAGTGATGGTGCTGATGGATATTCTGACCCGGCCGCAGAAAATCAGTTTGCCGGCCAGCGCGGTGCGCAAGGCCGCGTAATTGCATCCGGCGCGTTGCGCCGGCTAATCGTAAAGCAGTCGCGTTTTTTGGAATGACGCCAAATCCAAGGGCGGTAGCGTGCCCGAAGGAGCCAGTTAACTTGAGAATGTTGCTATTGGGGAATTCGTCAAGATGAGTGCAGCAACTATTCCAACCATTCACCCGGTATTGCTCTGTGGAGGCTCGGGGACGCGCCTGTGGCCGCTTTCGCGGACGCACTACCCGAAACAGTTTCTTCGTCTGGCAGACGAATATTCCCTGCTGCAAAATACCTTGCGCCGATTAAATGGTTTGCCCGGTTTGGGTGAGACCATTGTGGTCGCAAACGAGATACACCGTTTTTTACTCGCCGAGCAATGTAGGGAAATCGGCATAAAAGCCAGTATTTTGCTGGAGCCTGTTGGGCGTAATACAGCCCCCGCTGTTGCCGCCGCAGCCATTCATGCGTTGAGCCCGGGCGGGGACGAGGCCCCCCCGCTCCTGCTGGTCCTTCCGTCTGATCATGTGATCGCCAATGTTGTCCGCTTTCAGCAGGCGATTTGTTCGGCAATACCGCATGCATTGGCAGGCGCGCTAGTCACCTTCGGGATCGTACCCAAGCGACCTGAAACAGGCTACGGATACATCCGGCGTGGCTTGCCCGTAGAAGGCGGGTTCACGCTGGATCGATTTGTCGAAAAACCTGATGTGGCAACGGCACAAAGCTATCTCGATGCCGGGGAATATCTGTGGAACAGCGGTATTTTCCTATTTAGAGCAGATGCCTACCTGTCTGCCCTTGAACAGTTTGCTCCGGCAATCAGGAGCAGTGTCGGTGACTCGATCACCCATGCCAAACAGGACATGGATTTCATACGCCTTGACCCCGCTGGTTTTTCGGCCAGCCCGTCGGACTCAATCGACTATGCCGTGATGGAGAAAATAAGCAATGGCGTGGTTATTCCGCTGGATGCAGGATGGAGCGATATCGGTGCCTGGGATGCGCTGGCCGTTCTCGGCAACGCCGATGCGGCAGGCAATACGGTCAGAGGCGATGTATTGGCCATTGATACGCACGATTCGGTAATTTATTCGGATGGGCGTCTGGTCGCCACGGTTGGCGTTAGCGATCTTGTAATTGTGGCGACAAAAGATGCTGTTTTGGTGGCCGACAAGGCGAATGCACAAGCAGTAAAAAAGGTCGTCGAGACGTTAAAAAGCGCTTCTCGCCAGGAAACCGAGTTTCAACATATCGTGCATCGCCCTTGGGGTAGTTACGAAGGGCTGGCGCAGGCTCCACGCTATCAGGTCAAGCGAATTCTGGTGAAGCCGGGCGCAAGTCTTAGCCTGCAGAAACACCATCATCGCGCCGAGCACTGGGTCGTGGTTAAGGGCACGGCAAAGATCGTTCGTGGTGAAGAAACAATTCTGCTCTCCGAGAATCAATCGACCTATATTCCTCTGGGTGTGATCCACCGTTTGGAAAACCCGGGGCGCATCGACCTCGAGATAGTTGAAATCCAGTCGGGTAGCTACTTGGGTGAGGATGACATCGTCCGCTTTGAAGACAATTACGGTAGATAGAAAATGACAAAGATTGCATTGGTTACAGGCATTACCGGGCAGGACGGCGCTTACCTTGCCGAATTTCTCCTGAAAAAAGGTTATATCGTCCACGGCCTCAAACGTCGGAGTTCGCTCTTCAACACGGATCGAATTGACCATTTATATCAAGACCCGCACGTCTCCAACCGCAACTTCGTGTTGCACCACGGCGACCTGACCGATTCGACCAACCTGATTCGCATCATCCAGCAGGTGCAGCCCGACGAAATTTACAATCTGGCGGCCATGAGTCACGTGGCCGTCAGCTTCGAAACCCCCGAATACACGGCCAACGCTGACGGTATTGGCACCTTGCGTATTCTCGAAGCCATTCGTATTCTGGGTCTGGAAAAGAAAACCCGCTTTTACCAGGCCAGCACCTCAGAACTTTATGGTCTGGTGCAGGAAACGCCCCAAAAGGAAACCACCCCCTTCTACCCGCGCAGTCCTTACGCCGTCGCCAAGCTTTACGGTTACTGGATCACGGTTAACTATCGCGAAGCCTACGGCCTATATGCCTGCAACGGCATCCTCTTCAACCACGAATCCCCGCTGCGTGGAGAAACGTTTGTTACCCGCAAGATCACCCGCGCACTGGCTCGCATCAAGCTTAACCTGCAGGACTGTCTTTACCTTGGCAATATGAATTCCTTGCGCGACTGGGGGCATGCCCGCGACTACGTCGAAGCTCAATGGCTGATGCTCCAGCAAGAAAAGCCCGAAGACTTCGTCATCGCCTCGGGTGTGCAGTACAGCGTTCGTGATTTTGTGAATGCGGCGGCAAAAGAGCTGGATTTGATCATTACATGGCAAGGTCAAGGTGTCGAAGAAACCGGAACCGACCAGAACGGCAAAGTCATCGTCAAGGTTGATCCACGCTACTTCCGTCCCACGGAAGTCGAAACCCTGCTCGGTGATCCGACCAAGGCCAAAGAGAAGTTGGGCTGGACGCCCAAGACTACCTTTGATGAACTCGTCTCGGAAATGGTGCGCGAAGACCTCAAGAGCGCCGAGCGTGATGAACTCGTCAAGAAGCACGGTTACGCAGCTTTTGACTATCACGAATAACTATTGCCGGTAATTGATTCCATGAAGCTTGCCGGAAGACAAATCTCAATTCAGGATCTGATGGACGCCAGTGGCGTGCGTTTTGGCACAAGCGGTACGCGCGGTTTGGTGTCTGAAATGACCAGTGAAGTCTGTTTTGCTTA
>JBBRDR010000244.1:0-2704 GCA_038203745.1 Burkholderiales bacterium
CGGCCTCAATGCCGGCCAGATCAAGACCGGTTCGCTGTCGCGCTCCGACCGTATCGCCAAGTACAACCAGTTGCTGCGCATCGAAGAAGACCTCGGCGATACCGCTTCCTACCCCGGTCGCGAAACTTTCTACAACCTGCGTTAACGTTTGATGCGTTGGCTGACGGTCGGCCTCCTTGTGGCCATTGGCCTGCTCCAGTACCCCCTTTGGGTCGGTAAGGGCGGCTGGTTGAAGGTATGGGAGTACGACCGCCAGTTGCAGCAGCAGAAGGATGTGACCAAAAAGCTGGAAATCAGGAATGCGGGCCTCGATGCCGAGGTTCGCGACCTGAAGCAGGGCTACGATGCAATCGAGGAACGTGCCCGGTTTGAACTGGGTATGATCAAGCAAGATGAAAGCTTTGTACAGATTCCGGAAAAAGTTCCCGGAAAATAAGTAAAATAAGGCGTTCACCGTAGTAGTCACCCGTATATGCCTCCGTTAGAATCATCCACGCAGTTCCCTAAGTGGTGTGTTCGAGGAGAACCAGATGCAGCTCAAGGTTGGCGAGAAAGCCCCGACGTTTTGTCTGCCCGATGCCGATATGGCAGCCGTTGATCTGGCGACCAGCCTGGGCCAAAAGCATATCGTTCTGTTTTTCTATCGCAAAGACGGAACGCCCTGCTGTACCAAGCAAGCGACTGATTTTTCAGATCATGAAGATGACTTTCACAAACAGGATTGTTTGTTGTTTGGTATCAGTCGGGACGATTGCATGAAGCACGCGGAATTTCGCGACAAGGAAGGCATTGGTCTGCCCTTGTTGTCGGATGCTGATGGCAAGGTCTGCAAGCAATACGGCGTTTGGCAGGCGAGAGAAGTGGATGGGCACAAAAAATTCGGCATTGTCCGATCCAGTTTTATCATTGATCGGCGCGGTATTATTCGCCATGCGCTTTACAACATTAATTACAAAGGCCATGCACTGGAAGTGCTACGCCTCGTCAAGGAATTGAACTCATGAACATGCTCGTTGCCAGAAATACCGTTGTTACCCTCGATTACCATGTCACCGATACGGATGGCGAAATCGTCGACGAAGGCCGTGAGCCGCTGATCTATTTGCACGGTGGTTATGAAGATATTTTTCCGAAAATTGAAGAAGCCGTGCAGGGCAAGAGCATAGGCGAATCGGTCAATGTCAAGCTGCAGCCGGACGAGGCTTTTGGTGATTATGACGCTGAAATGGTCCAGATCGAGCCGCGCAAGGATTTTCCCAAGGAGATTCAGGTCGGCATGCAGTTTGAAGGCGGCCCGGAAGAGGGCGATGACGAAGAATTCGTTATCTATCGGGTAACCGATATTGCCGAAGACAAAGTAGTGCTTGATGGCAATCACCCGCTCGCCGGCATGGCCCTGGTCTTCACCTGCACCGTGACGGCTGTGCGCCCGGCCAGTGCCGAAGAAATTGAACACGGCCATGTCCATAACCCGGACGATGACGAAGACAGCTGCCACTAATCCGCTGTCGCACCCGCTGCGGCGGGTGTTTTGAATAAAAGCCGAGGGCTCGTTTTACGGGCCTTCGGTTTTTTTACGGGCTGTATTCTTCAACTTGAAATTGACGGTCGTTACAAAAAACCAAACTACTGTACATTTATACAGTTATCGGATAATCTCCGCCTGAGCTGACGAAATGATGCGTTGGCGGATGTTGATTAACCGACTTCAGTCAGGGGTAACCAAGATGAAACGACTTCAGAAATGGTTTGAAACAATGGCCGGAATTTCGCAGGACGAAAATGAGCGTCTGGCCCGAGCTAAAGCAATTTTCAGCAATACCGGCGTTGATGCTTCAGCATTCAGCAAGCCCGCCTGCTGGCGTCGTCGGTCGCGCGTGCAAAACCTTGGTGGCTGAGCTTGTCGGGTTTAACTCGGCTGCGTTATGCCGCGTTGTCAAGATCGGGAGAGGCGGCAAGTTTCTGCACGATCAGGCTGCCGACCATATCACCTTCGACATTGACTGCCGTACGCACGGTGTCGAGAATACGGTCGATTGGGAGCAGGATGGCGATAGCTTCGGTAGGTAACCCGACCGATTGCAGGACCAGCACCATGCTCAACATGCCGACGCTGGGAATACCTGGTGCACCGATGGCACCGAGCATGGCGATGAGGAAGATGATCAGCTGGTGGGCCAGATCCAGCTCGATGCCCGCCAGACGAGCGATAAATAGCGCTGCCGCCGCTTCGTAAAGCGCGGTGCCATCCATATTGACCGTGGCGCCGAGCGGGACGACGAAGTTGGCGATGTCTTTTTTGACATGCAGGTGCTGTTCGATGCAGCGCAGGGTGATCGGTAGGGTAGCGGCGCTCGAACTGGTTGCGAAAGCGGTGATCAGCGCTTCACGCGAACCGCGCCAGAAGCGTAATGGGGAAACCCGAGTGACGATGTAAAGGAGTAGTGGCAGAACAATGACGCCATGAAATAGCGTGCTGCCAATAACGACGGCGATGAAATGTCCCAAGCTGACGAGCAGGGCACTGCTCTGGCTGGCCACCAGTTGCAGCAGCAAGGCGGCAATGCCAAGTGGGGCGAGCCGCATGATCCAGCCGACGATGAGCAGGCAGAGTTCCTGCAATTCCTGAATCAGTGTACGCAGGTTGCGGTAGCGCTCGCCGCCAACAACCAGCGCAATTCCCAAGAAGAGGGCGATGATGACG
>JBBRDR010000245.1:0-2672 GCA_038203745.1 Burkholderiales bacterium
AGTGTTGATCTGTGCGGAGATTTTGCCAATCTGAACGGATTGGCAGAGACGGTGCGCAAGGTGAAGCCGGAAATCATCGTCAATGCGGCAGCGTATACGGCGGTCGACAAGGCGGAGTCCGACCCCGAACTGGCGCGCAGGATCAATGCGCTGGCTCCCGGAGTTTTGACCGACGAGGCGCAGAAACTCGGTGCGTGGCTGGTGCATTATTCAACCGACTATGTGTTCGACGGCAGCGGTAGCAAACCGTGGCAGGAAACCGATGCAACCGGGCCGCTCAGTGTGTATGGCCGGACCAAGCTTGAGGGCGAGCAGGCGGTTGCGTGTTGCACGAAGCATCTCATTTTTCGCACCAGTTGGGTCTATGCCGCGCGCGGCGAAAATTTTGCCAAGACCATGCTGCGTCTGGCCAAGGAACGTGATCAACTCAAGGTGATTGACGATCAGATTGGCGCGCCAACCGGCGCCGAACTGCTGGCCGACGTTACCTCGCTTGCACTGCGTCACGTTCAGACCCGGCCGGAGCTCGCCGGGCTTTATCATCTGGCGGCGGCGGGCGAGACAAGCTGGTACGGTTACGCGCAGTTCGTCATTGAGCAAGCGCGTCGTACAGGGCAGCCGATTCGTGTTTTGCCCGAAGCCATTGAGGCGATCCCGACCAGTGCCTACCCGACGCCAGCGCAACGCCCGCAAAACTCAAGGCTGGATACGCATAAGCTGCAGGCGGTATTCGGCCTGAGTTTGCCGCAGTGGCCGGTCGGCGTTGAACGAATGATGACGGAAATTATGGGGTGATAACGGTGAATTCATTGGGTGAATTAAAGCAGGTCTTATCTAACAAGCCGGATCTGCTATTTGCCGTACTGGTCGGAAGCCGCGCCGACGGAACAGCACATGCCGGAAGCGATTGGGACATCGCGGTGCTGTGGAATGCGTCAATTGACTGGATAACTGTTGTTGCAGCCCATGAACGTCTGCGCAGGGAAATTGCGCTGGTACTCGGCGTGACAGAAGATCGAATCGACCTGATCGATCTGTCTCGAGCCAATCTGGCTATGCGTGCAAATGTCGTCGAAAACGGGAGCGTACTTAAAGGCGAAGATTCTCTCGGTTGGGTGCATTTTATGGCTCGAACCTGGCGCGAGTTGGAGTATTTCTATTGGGAGCAGTCTCATGCGGCTTGATTTGTATTATCTTGAGACTTCACGAATTGCAACAGAGCAAACCGCGTTGCTTGACGAAGCGGCGCAGCGTCTAAACAATGGGCAGTTGCTCTCGGCACTGGAGCAGAGCGGTGTGCTGCATGCATTACAGGTGCTCATCGAGAATGCCATCGGAAAAACCAAACAGAAGCTTAAAGCATCCGGTGAGACTGTTCCGGTTTCGGCTTACGATGCTTTTGCGGCATTGGCAAGACGCGGAGAAATCGCTGCGGAAAAGCTCCCGGAATGGAACGCCGTGGTCGGTTTGCGTAACCGGATTGTTCATGATTATATGAACATTGACATGAGCAGGGTGCAGGAATGGGTTGTTAATGGCAGATACCGCTTCGTGACCAACTTCCTGCTTGTGAGCTGAGGTGAGACTGGCTGGCAGGCACATGGAGTTGTACTAATGCTGTGGCGTTCTCTATTCCTCAGCCTTGTTCTGTTCGTCACAACTACGGTAACAGCGCCGATTGCCGTTGCCGAGCCGTTGCCGTTGCTGCTGGCAGAAACGGATCAGGGCCGGGCGGATGTCACCCTTTATCTGGTTAGTGAAAAATTCGACGGGGTGCGGGCTTTCTGGGACGGGAAGACGCTGCGAACGCGCAACGGAAACATCATCAATGCACCGGCCTGGTTTGTCGAGAATTTTCCTGCGCGAGAACTCGATGGCGAATTGTGGGTGGGGCGTGGACAGTTTGAACGGCTGTCCGGAATGGTTCGCCGACAAATGCCGGATGATACCGGGTGGCGTCAGGTGCGCTATATGGTTTTCGAGTTGCCACAGGCGCACGGCACTTTCCGCGAACGGGTGCAGGCTATACGTGACGTGACTGCCAGTGCTGGCGTGCCTTGGCTGCAGGCGGTCGAGCAATTCGAGGTCAAAAACCGCAAAGAGCTCAAGAAAAAGCTGGCCGAGATACTTAAGGGCGGGGGTGAGGGGTTGATGCTGCATCGAGCCGATGCCGTATATGCCACCGGACGCAGTGATGTTCTGCTTAAAGTGAAGCCGTGGAATGACGCCGAAGCAACGGTGATTGGCCATCAGCCGGGTAAGGGAAAATATGCCGGCATGCTCGGTGCGCTGAAAGTGCGGACCAGCGACGGGCTTGAGTTCATGCTGGGCACCGGGCTGAGTGAAGTGAACCGCCGCAATCCGCCACCAGTCGGTACAATTGTCACCTTCCGCTATCGCGAACTGACCAGTCGAGGCGTGCCGAGATTCGCCAGCTTTTATCGTGTACGAGAGATTTAAGGAAACACTGAATAAGTATCAAAAGGAGTGAACGATTCTTTTGTCATATTGTCAGACAAAGAGGATAGATCACAAGGGTATGTTGATGAAACAGATGACGCTGGGAGCGGTTTTGGGGTTCGAGAAGCACGGTCGTTCGACGCGCAAGGCTGAGTTTCTGTCGCGCATGGAAGGGCTGATGCCGTGGTCGGCATTCTGTGCCCTGATTGAAC
>JBBRDR010000246.1:0-1952 GCA_038203745.1 Burkholderiales bacterium
CCCGATCATGATGATCTCGCGGCCTTCCTTGCGCATGCGGGCGACTTCAAGGTGCACCTTGGTGACGAGCGGGCAGGTGGCGTCGAAAACCTTGAGGCCACGCACTTTCGCTTCTTCACGTACGGCTTTTGGAACCCCGTGCGCACTGAAGATGACTGTGTTTCCGGACGGGACTTCGCTCAGGTCTTCAATGAAGATGGCGCCTTTTTTACGCAGGTCGTCACACACAAACTCGTTATGCACGACTTCATGCCGGACGTAGATCGGCGCACCGAATTTCTCAATGGCACGTTCAACAATGGCGATGGCCCGTTCGACGCCGGCACAGAAACCGCGGGGATTGGCGAGAATGATTTGCATATGAGGCCTTACATGATCCCTATGATTTCGACATCAAAGCGGATTGGCTTGCCGGCGAGCGGGTGATTGAAGTCGAAGAGAGCGGTGCTGTCGGTGAGTTCGCGCAGGAAGCCGGCAAAGCCGACGCCGCCATCGGGTGCGCCGAACTCGATCAGCGTGTTTTCCTTGAGCTCGACTTCAGGGGGTAGCGCATTGCGCGAGATGCGTTCGATGAGTTGCGGGTTGTGTTCACCGAAAGCCGCTTCGGGCGGGAGTCTGAATGTGTGGAGCTCATGAGCGGCAAGGCCAAGGAGGCAGCATTCCAAGGGCTCGGCGAGATGCCCGCCACCCATCTGAAGTGTGGCCGGAGAAAGGTCAAAGGTGCTGACAAACTCGTTTCCCGCGTCATCGGACAGGCGATAGTGGAGTGTCAGGTAGCTGTCGGGCTGGACGGTAAGCTCTGGGTTTGCAGTCACGGAATCTGATTCCATCAGGACGGTATCAACCTTTGACCGCGTCGTTGCTCGCAGGTTTCGAGAAAAACTGATCCCAGACGAGAAAGATTGCGCCGAGGGTGATGGCTGAATCAGCCACGTTGAAGGCTGGCCAGTAGTAGCCAGCCACGTGCCACTGCACGAAATCGACGACGGCACCGAAGCGGATACGGTCGATGACGTTGCCAAGCGCGCCGCCGAGAACCAGCGTGAGCGCCAGCGAGAGGCGGAAGACCTGCGTGTTCTGGCGAAGCAAAACCACAATCCAGCCCGAGACGCCGAGTGCCAGAAGGGTGAAGAACCAACGTTGCCAGCCGCCGGCATCGGACAGAAAACTGAACGCTGCTCCGGCGTTGAAGGTCAGCACCCAGTTCCAGAACGGTGCAACATAGATGGAGTCTCCGGGGCGCAGGGTGGCCAGAACCACCCATTTACTGGCCTGATCAAGCGCGATGATGGCGGCGGCCAGCCACAGCCATTGCTTGATGCTACGCACAGGCATGAGTTTCGCCATCGCCATACAGATTGCTGACGCAACGACCGCAGATGTCAGGGTGATCAGCATGGCTACCTACATCTTCGCGCACGTGCCAGCAGCGTTCGCATTTGGCGTAGCTCGAAGCCGAGCATTCCAGCTTCGCTTCAGCGCTGCGAACGAGCGTGGTCTTGGAGCAAATCAGAACAAAGCGCAGGTCATCACCAAGCGCAGCGAGGATGTCGAACTTCTCGCCATCCGCATGGATCGTGACTTCAGCCTGTAGCGACGAGCCGATTTTTCCTTCGACGCGCAGTTCTTCGAGCGCGCGTGTGACGTCAGCACGGTAGCCGCGAATCTTGCTCCATTTGTCGATCAATTGAGCCTCATCAGCAGGGGCGGGGAGCATCTGCCAAGTTTGCAGCATGATCGATTCATTTTTACTGCTGATTGTTTGCCAGACTTCCTCGGCGGTAAAGGAGAGTATGGGTGCCATCAGTTTCACCAGTGTTTGCGTGATGTGCCACAGCGCGCTCTGCGCCGAGCGGCGAGCCGTGGAGTTGACGGCGGCGGTGTACAGGCGATCCTTGAGAATGTCGAGGTAGAAGCCGCCGAGGTCTTCCGAGCAAAAGCTTTGCAGGGTT
>JBBRDR010000247.1:0-1557 GCA_038203745.1 Burkholderiales bacterium
AGTTGTTCAGCCAGGAAACGTTCCAGGTAATCAACGGCGAAATTCCAGGCCGAACCCTGATTTTCGACATAGGCCTGCAGAATCGCCAGCGTCTGTGTCTGACCATCTGCGCGCTGGAATTCAATAGCACCCGCCACCGGAACAATATGCGGGAAGGGCGATTTTTCGGTCAGGAAGCAGCCGACTTCAACCTCGGGGTTGGTTCCGATTTGCAGGCGGCGGTAGCCTTTGAGAAATAACTTGTCGCCGAAATATACGGCCGTATTGCTTTGTTCAAGCGCTGGATGCCGCACCGGCACATCAAGGTGCTTGACCATGTCGCCGAAGGCCTTGAACGCGTTGAAGTTTAGACGGCCCTTACCCAGCGCCAGCGACTGATTGTCGCCGATGCCTTTTGCCAAACCACGACAGAATCCGTCGTCGCCAAACGCGCCATAGAGTAAGCCGGTACGATCTTTCTGCCGCACCCGCGCCAGCGCCCAGGCGCCCAGTGAATTTATTTTCTCCGTGCAGGTGTCTGCTTCCCAACAAATGGCCAACGGCAGGAAATAGGTTTGCGGCTCCAGATCACTGAAGTGAACTTCAATAATCGTCATTAACCAGCTTCCCTGCGCGTTGTTCCATTCGCCTTGTTCCATTATTTCGATACGGGAAATGGTGTGGCCCTTGGCGGCAAACCAGCGCTTGGAAGCGAGATAAGGGGCCAGCACCTTGTGCTGCAGTTGCTCCTTGGTCGCCGCCGCAATCGCGCGACGCACAGTGCTGGCGGTAGCCCGGCCGCCAGCGAAGGTCAGCCAGCCTTCGGTCAGTACCAGTACCGGAAGCTCGGCGCGCGGCAACTGGTCGGCATGCCAGAAAGGCACATCGACGTCAGTGGCCAGGCGGAAGCTGTAGGTTCCGTAGCCCTTGAGCGTTAACAGGTAAGGCAGTTCGCCAATCGGTGGGAATGCGGCTCGCCCGAGCAACTCGACCGGTACCCGGCCGTTGTACGCAGACAGGTCGAGCTCAACCGGTTGTGCGGTGCGTGAAAGATTGACCACGCACAGAATAGTTTCATTTTCCCATTCCCGGACATACGCGAGAATTTTGCGATTGCCCGGTTCAAGCAGGGTGATGTTGCCGCGCCCGAAGGATTTGTGGCTCTTGCGCACGGCGATCAGGCGCTTGGTCCAGTTCATCAGGGATGACGGATTGCGCGACTGGGCTTCGACGTTGATGGCTTCGTAGCCATAGGTCGGGTCCATAATCGGTGGCAGATACAGACGTTGCGGGTCGGCCGTGGAAAAACCGGCATTGCGATCCGGACTCCATTGCATCGGGGTACGCACCCCGTTGCGGTCGCCCAGATAGATGTTGTCACCCATGCCGATTTCGTCGCCGTAGTACATCACCGGTGAACCGGGCAGCGTCATCAGCAGGAAAGTCACCAACTCGATCTTGTCACGGTTGTTGTCCATCAGTGGTGCCAGACGACGGCGAATCCCCACATTGATGCGCATGCGCGGATCGGACGCATAGACCTGATACATGAAGTCGCGCTCACTCTGGGTGACCATT